>CALDJX010000515.1 GCA_937899075.1 uncultured Planctomyces sp.
GCCAGGCCGACTTGGTTGTGATGGAACGAACAGTGGCATATGCACCGGAGATCCCACAAACACTCGAGTCGGTATCAGTGCGTTTGTGTTGTTGCTTCCCGAACTTGATGCATCAAACCTTTATCAGCAGTTTGATCCAGATCTGATTGCCTGGAATTCGGTCGCTGGCTGGGAGGCTACCAATAAGGCAGCTGTCGAAACTCGCCCTGCGGCCATGCAGTGTCCATCCGATACGAGCCAACCGTTTGTGTTGACGTCGGGAATTAATGCGGCCACAGGAAGCTACGCTCTGGTGCATGGGACAAGAGGCCCCAGCAACGGCATCAGCTATGCGATGAAGTACGACAACACTGGCCCCTTTAATTACAAGGCGCTCTACAGATCCCGAGACATAACCGACGGACTCAGCAACACAATCTTTGTCGGCGAAGTTTTCGAATCGGACTCGCAAGAGTCGTTAAATATCTGGACTCAGGCAGGTCGCCATCTCAGCTCTCTTCGAACGGCTGAGAATCCGGTCAATACTCCGCCTGGAACCGGCATCACGACCTCGCCGTACGGGATCGCTCTTAACGGTGCCTTTGGAAGCCGCCATGTCGGGGGAGCGCATTTCACTTTCGGCGATGGTCATGTCGCACTGCTGAGTGAGAATCTATCGCTCACGATTTACAAAGCTCTGGCGACGCGCGATGGCGATGAGGTTGTGGACGATTATTAAGAGCAGTGTTGAACAGTTCGTGCTGAATCCACTCCAACAGCTATCAACGGGCCTGCGTTATGACTTCGAGATTGATTTTTCAGTTTGCTCTGATCGGTGTAGTCAGCTTGCTTGGTTGTAGTGATGGTCGGTCTCAAAGATTTCCAGTAGCCGGCCAGGTCTTGATCGACGGAGAGCCGCTGGGCTACGGATTCATTCAGGTGATTCCGGCGAACGATCGACCGGCAACGGGAATAATTGGTCCCGACGGGCGATTTCAACTGACGACTTTTGAGACGAATGACGGTTGTGTGTCGGGGAATCATTCAGTCACCGTCATCGCGAATGAGTCACTCGGCGCGACGGGCCAGCGTTGGCACGCCCCTAAGAAATACATGGACCCGTCAACGTCGGAACTTCAGGTCAACGTTGAGGGAGCGACACAATCCCTGACGATCGAATTGTCCTGGGATGGCGGCAAACCCTTTGTCGAATCGTTCGACGCCGAATGAGCGAATCAGTTTCACTGACTGATTGAGAGCGATTCGTCGAGTGAGTGTTTCTGCGACTGAATTCAACGTCGGCGCGGCAGCACACTCGGTTTCCGAATCGCCTTTTGAGAACGCATTTGCCAGGTTGAATTTGCCAGGTTTCAGTGACGACCTGTCAATTGTCGCGGCTACCCAAACAGCTCCATGATCGGCTTGCCCGTTGTCAGCGAGGCTGAAATGCCGCTGGCGTCTGTTGGGTCGTTGATTGGGATGTCGAGGGCGTGGTAGATGGTTGCGGCGAGTTCCTCGGGACGAACTGGCTTGTCGGTGACATACTCGCCTCGCTTGTTGGTCTTGCCGTACACCTTCCCACCGGCGATGCCCGCTCCGGCGATGATCGAGGAGAAACACTTCGGCCAGTGCTGGCGTCCCGGCGGGTCCTGTTTCAGGACGAACGGTGTGCGACCGAACTCGCCGGTGACGACGACAAGAGTGTCGTCCAGCATGCCGCGCTCGCTGAGGTCAGAGAACAAGCCAGCCAGTGCCTGATCCAGACGAGGCAAGCAGAATCCCATGCCGTAGGAGCCGTTGCCGAAGGCGTTGCCCATGCCCATGTTTCCGCCGTGCATGTCCCAACTGCTGCTTGGCGGACCTTGCTTGTCGTACTCTGCCTGGCCCGTCCAGCCGTTGACCGTCACAAAGCGGACTCCTGATTCCACCATACGCCGCGCGAGAAGCAGGTTCTGCCCAAGCGGATGCATCCCGTAACGTTCCCGCATCTTGACCGGTTCCTGGCTTAGATCGAACGCCTGTCGACCTTCCTTTCGCGTCATGGCGTCGTAAGTCTTTTCACGCAGGTCGGACCAGTCTTTGACCTGACTGTCCTTGTCCAGTCTGGGTGATTCAAGGCGGCCGAGAAGTGACTTGCGCTGGCCGAAGCGTTGCTCGTCGTACGGGTTGTAAAGTTCCGGCGGTTCAAAGTTTTCCATCGCTGGATGATTTGTTGCCGAGCCGACAAACATCGGCGCATAAGCCGATCCAAGGTAGCCGCCGATGCCAATGTTGGGCGCGCAGAAGACGGGTGGTCCGACGCATTTGATGAGCCACGCATTCGAGACGAAGTTGCGAGTGCTGGGTTTATGTTTGGCAACGAACGAGCCGAGGTAAGGGTGCTCGTCCGGCATGCCCTGTTGCACTCGCTTCTCAGACTGGCCGCTAAGCAGATTGTGCATCGCGTCAAAGTGATTACTGATCGCTCCCGGATGCGACATGGAATTGATGAGTGTGAAGTGGTCCGTCAGCTTCGCCAGTTCTGTGTGCATCTCATTGATGCGCATGCCAGGCACTTTGGTGTCGATCGGTTCGTACGGCCCGCGGTAATCCAGCGGAGCGTCCGGTTTCATGTCCCATGTGTCGACATGACTTGGTCCTCCGCAAAGCAGGACGAAGATGCAGGACTTGTTCGAAGCGACCGCTTTGCCATCTTTGTCGACCTTGTCGCTGCCCATCACGACGCCGGGCATACCGAGGCTCATTGTTCCCAGGCCGCTCGCGATGAGGGCTTGCCGTCGGTTCATTTGGAGATCGTTCATGCAAAAGATTCCATTTCGTGATTAACGACTCGAACAAGTATTTTGTTGCCTGACAGTATCGGAGCACGGCTCTTTCGCACTTAGGCATTCCTAAATCAGTAGACCGTCGAGCCACTTTTCGAGCAGTTGCCAGTTCATTACGAAACCGTTATCTGTCATCAACGGATTCGCTGTCGGAACGTGGCTTGTCGATTCGCCCTGAAACTTACAAACAAAGATAAGGAAGAACGAGCAGAATGTTGAGTTCATATCCCGTCGTGATTGAAGAAGGACATCAGTCTATGGTGAGTGTGTCGTTGGGAGTCGTGCGAGTTTTCATTGTTGCGGCCGCGGTGTATGGCGTCACTTTTGTCCCGCGTGCAAGATCGGTGGCGGCAGAACCGGACGCTCGACCGAACATCGTTCTGATCATGGCGGACGATCTGGGGTTCTCGGACCTTGGGTGTTACGGCTCGGAAATTGAGACTCCGAATCTGGATTCTCTGGCCGCAAACGGGCTTCGGTTTTCGCAGTTCTACAACACGGCGAAGTGTCATTCATCGCGAGTGTCGCTGTTGACTGGTCTGTACTGCGACCAGGCGGGGGCCGAGAGTCTCAGCCGTGGTGCGACGATTGCCGAGGTCATGACACGCGCTGGTTACTCGGCGTCGATGGTGGGAAAGTGGCACCTCAGCAAACAGCCAACGGACTTTGGGTTTCAGCGGTACTGGGGACATCTTTCCGGGGCGACCAACTTCTTTACCGGCGACGACACGTTCCGTTTGAATGGCGAACCGTGGACTGTCCCGAAGATGTTGAACGGTCGACCGTTTTACACGACAAACGCGATTACTGATTTCGCGTTGGATTTTCTGGGTGAGGCAACGGCTTCGGATAAACCGTTCCTGCTTTACACGGCGTTCAACGCGCCGCATTACCCGCTGCAGGCGCCCAGGAAAGACATCGAGAAATACGACGGCCGCTACGACGCCGGCTGGGACGCTCTCAGGAAGTCGCGACATCAGAAGCAGCTTGATTCGGGGCTGTTGCCGAGGAAGTGGAAGCTGAGCCCTCGGCCTGACCATATTCCGGCGTGGGATAGTCTTTCGAACGAGGAGCGTCAGTGGGAAGCGGATCGGATGGAAGTCTTTGCGGCGATGGTCGACGTGGTTGATCAGAACGTTGGTCGGCTCGTCAAACACTTGAAGGACAAAGGCGTCTACGACAACACGCTCATCCTTTTCTGTTCGGATAACGGAGCGTGCCCGTTTGAACGAACACGAGGCAAGAATCTGAAACCTTGGGACTCGGAAAGCTACTGGACCTACGACGCCAGTTGGGCTCACGCCGGCAACACACCGTTTCGACTTTACAAGCAGAATCAGCATGAAGGCGGCATCTCATCGCCGATGATCGCTCACTGGCCGAACGGGCTGAAGACAAAGCCGGGATCGTTCACTGATCAGCCCGGACATCTGGTTGACTTCATGGCGACATTTATCGATCTGGCCGGGGGCGACTATCCCAGCGAAGTCGGAAACCGAAAGGTTGACCCGCTGCAAGGAAAGTCGCTGTTACCGATCTTCCGCGGGGAAACGCGAGAGCCTCATAAGCAGCTTTACTTTCACTTTGCGAGCGACCGTGCGCTTCGTCAGGGACCGTGGAAACTGGTTTCCGCGAAGCTGGGGAAGTGGGAACTTTACAATCTGGATGAAGATCGGACGGAGCTGAACGACCTTGCGGAGAAGCATCCCGAACGCGTTGCGACGATGTCCGCAGAATGGTTCCGAGTCGCGAAAGATGTCGAACGACTCGGCGGAAAGGGGCTGGCACCCGTTGGTAAGAAAGTTAAAGAGCTGAACTTTCGCGGAGCACCTGCGCCGGGTGCGTCGAAGAAACGAACGAAGAAGAAATAGCCTCAAGAGTTCGAGGTGGAACAAGCAAAGCCCGACAGGTTTCATGGACCTGTCGGGCTTTCGGTTATTCGATTGACGTACTCTGCGAATCCCTCTTCGCGCTCTTCTGTCAAAAAAGAAAACGCGAAACAGAAGGCCGCGAAGGAAGGGTGGATGTCGAGTCGCCACGAGTGTCAGGCGATGACTTGTTTGATCGGCTGGGCACCTTCGACGCCGACGAGTCGTTGTTCGAGACCGTCGTAGAAGTACGACAGCTTGTTTGGATCGAAGCCGAGCTGATTCAGAATCGTGGCGTGCAGATTCTTGACGTGGTAACGATTCTCAACGGCCTTGCTGCCCAGTTCGTCGGTCGTTCCGACGCTGGTGCCGCCTTTGATTCCGCCACCGGCCATCCACATCGTGAATCCGTAGCTGTTGTGGTCTCGGCCGGTGCCCTTGGCGTATTCAGCGGTTGGCTGTCGACCGAATTCGCCACCCCACACGATTAGTGTGTTTTTCAACATGCCTCGCTGCTTAAGGTCTTTCAGCAGGCCAGCGATCGGTTTGTCCGTCTCGGCGGCGTGCAGATTGTGATTGACCTCAAGGTCGCCGTGAGCGTCCCAGTTGGCGTCGTTGTGGTTGCCGCCTGAGTAAATCTGCACGAAGCGAACGCCGCGTTCGACGAGCCGCCTGGCAAGCAGACACTGCTTACCGAAGGTGCCCGACTTTTCGCCGTTCAGACCGTACATCTCGTGCGTGGCTGCTGTCTCCTGCGAGATATCCGTCGCTTCGGGCGCGGCGGTCTGCATACGGAAAGCCAGTTCGTAGTTGGCGATTCGTGCGGCGAGTTCGGTGTTATCCTGCCGAGCTTTCTGGTGCTCCTTGTTGTACTGATCCAGTGTCGCCAGAAGTTTCTGTTGAGTCTCACTGGTCATTCCTGCGGGTGGAGCGAGATTCAGGATCGGCGTTCCCTGGGCCCGCATGATCGTCGCCTGATAGCTGGCTGGCATGTAGCCGCAGCTCCAGTTTTTGGCGCCCGAGATCGGGCCTCCGCGAGGATCGAGCATCACTACGAAGCCGGGCAGATTCTGGTTCTCGCTACCCAAGCCGTACGTCGTCCATGATCCCAGACAGGGGCTTCCGCTGAGAATCTTTCCGCTGTTCATCATCAGCATCGCCGAGCCGTGAATGGGCGAGTCGGCGGTCATGGAGTGAAGAAACGCGATGTCGTCGACCATTTCGGCCTTGTGAGGAAACAGGTCAGAGACCCACTTGCCGCACTCGCCGTACTGCTTGAAGTTCCAACGAGGTTCGACGATCCGGCCCTGGTTCTTATGGCCGCCGCGACCGAACGTTTTGACGTCGATCGTTTTGTTGTCCATCCCTTTCATCTTGGGCTTGTAATCGAACGTGTCGATATGGCTTGGTCCTCCATACATGTAGAGGAAGATTACGGACGTGGCCTGAGGATCGTAGTGCGGCTTCTTCGGTGCCAGCGGGGTGGTCCAGGCGGTTTCGCCGTCGGCGGCGACGGCCTGATTTTCCAGGAACCCGTCTTCGCTGAGCATTCCGGCGAGAGCCGTGCCAGTGAATCCAGCTCCGGTCTGCCAGAGGAATTCTCGTCGTGTGCGGCCGCAGAAATTTGATTCAGTCATCATGTCACCTCGTTATCGATTAACTCAGTATGCGAGAGTTGTCGGGTTTCGGAGCAGGGGCGCAGGATTGATCAGTCGAGATAATTGATCAGTCGAGATAGAGGAATTCGTTCATGTTGAACAAGGTCAGGCAGTAGTACTTTAAGGCGATGTCGTCGGGCACGCCGTCCGCCTTTAATGACTCGATGAGGGCGAGGCCTCGATCGATCTCAGGTTTCGTGGGGCGTCGTTGAGTCGCCCGGCTCAGTCCGAGTTCGACCTGATTTGCCGAATCCGTACCGGCTTCCTTCTTGAGGAACTCTGCGAAGACTGCTGCCTGTCGATTCATGAATTCACTGTTCAGCAGGCTGAGAGCCTGGGTCGGTTGAGTCGTGACAAATCGAACCGGGCAGGTTGCATCGACGTCGGCGAAGTCGAAGTCCGCCATCAGCGGTTCGACCAGCGATCGCTTGATGAAGATGTAGACCGCTCGGCGAGCACGTTCTTGTTCAGACGAGTTCCCCCAGCCGGCACCCGGCCGCGACTGACCGGCGAGCACTTCCTGCGGGATGATCGGGTAGATGCTTGGTCCGCCCATTTTCAGATTCAGGCTGCCATTCGCCGCGTGGACGGAATCTCGCAGTTCTTCTGACGAAAGACGCCGCATGTTGAACCGCCAGTAGAGCTTGTTGGCCGGGTCGGCAGCCAGTTCGCTCTCGCTGGCTTGCGAACTCATTTGATAGGTGCTCGAAAGCATGATCAGCTTGTGCATGGCTTTAAGCTTCCAACCGCCCTGCATGAAGCGGGTGGCCAGCCAGTCGAGCAGTTCTGGATGAGTCGGCTTGTCGCCGATATTTCCGAAGTTGTTGCTCGATCCAACGATGCCTCGTCCAAAGTGATGTTGCCAGATTCGGTTCACCATGACTCGAGCGGTCAGCTGGTTTTTGTCGCTGGCGATCCAGTTGGCGAGAGCCGTGCGGCGACCGCTGGATTCGGTCATCACTGGAGTCTTGATGACTGGATCGGGCGGTGAGAGCACTGATGGAAATGCCGGTTCGACTTTCTCGCCTTCGACGTTGGCGTTGCCGCGGACCAGGATAAACGTGTCGCGTGGCTTCCGGCCGACTTCTTTGATGATCAATGCCTGAGCGACTTCCGACGGACGCGTGTCGAGAATTTCTTTGCGTCGAAGCACGGCGGCGGCGTAGTCATCCACGAGTTTGTTCGAGAGTCCCTTGCCGGCGTACTTTCGGGCGATGTCGACTCGAACTTCGACCGCTTTAAAGTCTTCCTTTTCTGGTGGAGTCATCAGCTCCTGAAGCCGTCGGTTCACGTGATTGATCTTGCGATCCTGTTCGCCAAGTTCGCGGTCCATTTCCTGACGGGCGGCGTTGCGGGTCCGGTCTTCCGGATTGATGGCGATGGGGCCAATCGATGCGTCCTGGACGGATTCGTGGCTGCGGTCGCCGTAACGTTTAAACCCGCTGAAGAACGCGAGGAAGCTGTAGTAGTCTTTCTGCGGAAGCGGGTCGATCTTGTGATCGTGGCAGCGGGCGCAGTTCATGGTCAGGCCGAGAAACACCTGAGACGTCGTCAGCAGAACGTCGTCGAGGTCGTCGTACAGAGCCTGTTTCTGACTGACCGGTTCGTCGTCCCAGATTCCCAGGCGGTAGTAGCCGGTCGCGACGATGGAGTCGGGAGTCGGTGGCTCGAACTCGTCGCCGGCAAGTTGTTCTTTGACGAACTGAGTGTACGGCTTGTCCTCGTTGAAGCTTTTGATGACGTAGTCGCGGTATCGCCAGGCGAAAGGCTTCGTCCCGTCACGCTCGTAGCTGTTGCTTTCGGCGTAGCGAACCAGGTCGAGCCAGTGCCTTCCCCAGCGTTCTCCGTACTGAGGCGACTCCAGCAGCCGGTCGATGACTTTTTCGAAAGCGCGGTCGGACTTGTCATTGACGAAGGCTTCGATGTCGGCGATCGACGGCGGCAAGCCAGTGAGGTCGTAGTACGCTCGGCGGATGAGTTGCTGTTTTTCGGCTCGCGATGCCGGGGAAAGTTTGGCTTGTTCGAGCTTTTGCAGAATGAAATTGTCGATCGGGCTGGCAACCCAGGTTGAATTCTTCACCTGAGGAACAGCCGGGTTCGCAACGGGGCGGAAGGCCCAGTAATTTTTTGTTTCGTCGGTGACCAGTGTCGCCGGATTCGCGTGTTTGATTTCCGGACGTTCGAGTTCGGAACCTTCAGGGATCGACGCTCCTGCTTTCACCCACGCGGTGAGAATCGCGATTTCGTCATCAGGAAGTTTGCTGTCGGGTGGCATCTCGTACGAGCCGTAGTTGATCGCGTCGAGTAACACGCTGTCTTCGAGAGCTTCGGTGTCGACGGCCGGACCGGACTCGCCACCTTCCAGAAGTCCTTCTCGGTTGCCGAGGAACAGTCCGCCTTTCAGTTCGGACTCGGGCCCGTGGCATTCGAAGCAGCGTGCTTCAAGAATCGGCAGAACCTTGTCTTTGTAGAACGCGGCCGAGTCGGCGTCAGCTGCTGATGTAGCAGCTGCGGCCGTCAGCAGGACGAGCAATGACAATGTTGAGATTGATAGTCGTGTTATCATGATCAGGATTTCTTATCGAGTGAGCTGACTTCGCTGATTCAGGATTCTGAGCGATGTGCGTTTTGGTCTTGTTTGTTTATCGAGTTCCGGCCGTCGCGGTTGCAACGTCGGTTGAATCATTTGCCGGAGCAAACAGCCCGTCGACTCCCGGAACGAGCGAGTCGGTGAGGTATTCAATAATTCCAGCGACCGCCCCCTGGCTCTTACTGACGCTGGCGCGAACAATTTCACAGTCGGCGAATGCGGGTGCAAGAGTGTCGGCGGCTGTCGCTTCCAGCAGTCGGTCGAACAGTTTGTCGTCCAGGTCGAACATGCGGCCGCAGATGAATACTTTCGAAGGATTGTAAAGACTGATGACGGCTGAAATCGCAAAGCTGAGGTGCGGTAGAACCTGCGCGATCTCATCGTCAACTGAAAGCTCGCCGCTTTGAGTCAGTTGCACGATCTCGTCGATACCGATTGATCTACCGATTCGCTGGGAGACCAGCCAGGCGAGTGCGGAATCGCAGGAAACAGTTTCCAGGCAGCCGCGTTTGCCGCAACCGCACGCGCGTCCGTTGGGAATTCGGGGGAGGTGTCCGAGTTCCCCAGCCAGCCCGCTGTGTCCAGTCAGCACTCGGCCGCCAGCCATTACTCCCATGCCGAGTCCGGCTCCGATGTCGAGCATGACAAAGTTGTCGAGGCCGCGGGAGTTTCCGCCGGCGGTGTCGCCGTAGTGATGTTGCGCGAGGCACAACGAATGCGATTCCTGCAGCATCACGCAACCGATACCCAGCGTTTCGGTAAGGTCGCGAGCCAGAGACTGTCCGTTCGTGATGGGAACGTTCGGGGAGAGTAATCCTCGCTGTTGTCGATAATCGATCAGGCCTGGCATGCTGATGCCGAGGCCGAGCGTTTCGACAGCTCGCCCATTCGATACCTGGTCGAAGGCTTTGACGACCTTAGAAATCAGGCTGCGATACGTTTTCGGTGTTTGAAATTTGCAAAGGCTTTCGTCCAGCAGTTGCCCGTCCAACCCGGCCGAGACAAGGTGGCAGTCCTGAGCGTCAATGACGAGCCCGATGACCTGTGCCGTTTCGGTCGCCAGTCGAAGTTGCCGAGCCGGTCTACCAACGCCGTCCTGTTTGCTGTCGAATTCTTCGAGCATGCGGCCACGAAGAAGTGACGACACGGCCTTTGAGATCGTTGGCGCCGTGATTCCCAGCCTGCGAGTCATGTCGGCTCTTGAGCACGGACCATGCTGCTGCAGCACGCGCATGACCGAACGCTCGTTCATCTGGCGAAGCAGTCGCGGACGGGATTGAGGCGGGGCAGGCATGAGGCAACTCTATAGAGGCCTGAAGGTGGGATGGCAAAAACCTATCGCGCATCGGAAGGTTTGTAAAGAAGGTTTACAAAAACTTCAAGGACGACGTGTGGGTGTCTCGACGGCGGACTTATTGGTCGAGGCAGTGGTGGTCCGTCGCCTTGAGTGTGGGCGATCACCGTCTTAGTCTCCGACCTTACTTCAAGTTTTATTTCGCCAATCGGTACGGGCTCGCAATCGCGCAGCGTGGAGAACATGTCGGAGCCTTCCAGAATCCAACGAGGCCTTGTCAGGCCGCTGACCAGCAGTCGCACTCTGAGTCGAGTCGTTGTCATGGCGGCGGCGTTTGCAGTTTACGGAGCCGTTCCGTTGTTGCCGTGGTTCGCAACGTTTCGCGATGCAGCTTTCATTCCGGCAGAGATTCACGCGGCGTTGACGCTTGTGCTCGGTTGGCTGCTGGTGTTTCGAACGAACACCGCCTACGGCCGTTGGTGGGACGCTCGCACGACCTGGGGCGAGATCGTCAGCGTCAGCAGAACTCTGGCCGCCAAGTGCGCGCACATGGTGAACCTTCCCGAAGAAGAACTGGATGCCGCTGGCCGATACCTGGTGGCATTCTCGTGGGGGCTGCGTGATCACCTGCGAGATGCCGCGACTTCTGAATCTCTTTCCGAATGCGAAGGGTACGACGAGACCGTCAAGCACGTGCCGGTTTTTCTGGTCGATCGACTTTACAAATGTCTGTTTCAATGGAAGGCGAACGGCTGGATCGACGGAGCGGACCAGCGAGTGATCGATGCCGACCTTCGCCGACTTCATGAGTTGGCCGGGCACTGCGAAAGCATTCGTTTGACTCGGCTGGCCAGTTCTTACCGCGTCTTTGTTCGACAGTGCATCGCGGTTTGCCTGTTGACGATTCCGTGGGGAATTTCGGCAGACTTCGGCTGGTGGTCCGTGCCGCTGACTGGCTTGACCGCGTACTTCATGCTCGGTCTGGAAGTGGTCGCCGAGCATGTCGAAGAACCATTCGGCGACGACGAGGACGATCTTGACCTGGACCGACTGTGCACGGCAGTCACCGACACCGTCCACGAAACGATCGCCCGAGCGAAGCAGGTTCCGAAGACGGATGCCTGACCGGCGTGTTGCGTTGCCGATTCGCGGTCGTCATTCTTTCTCGTGGCATCGGCTCTCTTCGAGTTACAGCCAATTGTTGCTCGCAGAATCTGACGCAAAGTCGCAAAGCCGCTAAGGAACGCAAAGATTCAGATTGCAAAATTCAGCATTCAGCGTCCTTGCGAATTCATGTGCGCAAGAAGCTTTTTGCGAACCTCTGCGTCTTAGCGACTTTGCGTCAGACAGTCGTACTCTCTAAGGCAGAATACAATGCGGCGATTTCTCAATATTGAATCAACTCATCGAGCAAAGGTAGTCCATATGTTGCGTTTGCGTATTTCATTATCGGCGATTTTAGTTTGCGTGTTGTGCTTCTCTCCGAGCCTCATCAACGCCAGTCAGAACGAATTGACCGAAGCGGAGTCACGTTCCGGCTGGAAGCTTCTGTTTGATGGCAAAACAACCGACGGCTGGCGGAACTACAAGAAAGATGCCGTCGGCGATGGCTGGAAGATTGAAGACGGAATCCTGTCGCGCGTTGGCAAAGGGGCCGGAGACATCATCACGGTCGGGCAGTTCGAACATTTTGAACTTCAGCTTGAGTACCGCATTTCCAAAGGCGGTAACAGCGGTTTGATGTTTCACGTGACGGAAGAAAACGATCGTCCGTGGCATTCGGGGCCGGAGATCCAGATTCAGGACAATGTCGACGGCCATGATCCTCAGAAAGCAGGCTGGCTGTACCAGCTCTATCAACCTCAGAAGCCCGGATGGGCGAAGAAGTTCGAAGCGCAGGTCGGGTACAAAGGCATCGAGATGGATGATGCCACTCGGCCAGCCGGGCAGTGGAATCAGCTCTACTTCCGAGTCACCGCTCGCGACGGCGAAGTCTGCATGAACGGCGTCAGTTACTTCAAATTCGTGAAGGGCAGCGACGATTGGAACAAGCGGGTCGCGGCGAGCAAGTTCGCAAAGTTCGAGAACTTTGGAAAGGCGACGAAAGGGCACATTTGCCTGCAGGATCATGGCAACCTGGTTTCGTTTCGAAACATTCGAGTTCGTGAACTTCCGGAAAGCGGCAAAGCTCCCGAGCCCATCGACGGCACGCTCAAGCTGAAACCCGAAGTTGCGTTTCCGAACATCGCGTGGGATGGCTGGTCAGCGTTCAACGAGAACGGAAAACCGAATCCACCGAAGCGACCGATTCATGTGACGCACGCGGGCGACGGGACGAATCGAGTATTCGTCGTTGATCAAAGCGGCCTGATCCACGTGCTGCCGAACGATCCGGCCGCGAAGAAGGCAACCGTTTACGCAGACATCCGCGAGAGAACTCATCAGTTCAACAAAGACGACGAAGAAGGAGTGCTCGGCTTCGCCTTCCATCCGAACTACAAATCGAACGGGCAGTTTTTCGTTTACTACAACACCGAGTCCGGCGATCGAAAGATTTATCTGTCCCGCTTCACCGTGTCGAAGGATGATCCCAACAAGGCGGACGAATCCAGCGAAGAAATCCTGATGACCATTCAGCAGCCATTCGCCAATCACAACGGCGGGCCGATGGCGTTCGGACCGGACGGTTATCTCTATATCGGGATGGGTGACGGAGGCGGCCGCAACGATCCGGAATACTCGGCGCAGGACAAGTCTTCGATCCTCGGCTGCGTCCTGAGAATCGACGTCGACCACAAAGCCAACGGAAAGAATTATGCGATTCCAAAAGACAACCCGTTCGTTGGGCAGAAGAACGTTCCCGGAGAAGTCTATGCCTACGGAATCCGCAATCCGTGGCGAGTTTCGTTCGACTCGAAGACCGGTTCGTTCTGGCTGGCAGACGTCGGGCAGGACCTTTGGGAAGAGATCAACATTATCAAGAAGGGCGGAAACTACGGCTGGAGCGCTCGCGAAGGTTCATTCGCTTTCGGAAACCACGAAGGTTCAAACGACGTGACCGGCATCGCCCCAGTCTGGGAATACGATCACCGCATCGGCAAGTCGATCACCGGCGGGCACGTTTATCGCGGCTCGAAGCTGCCGGAACTGGCCGGGCATTACCTCTACGGCGACTACGTGACCGGCAAGCTGTGGGCTCTGCACTACGACGAGGAAGCCGGCAAGGTCATCCGCAACGTTGCGATTCCCTGGAACGGTTTGAACGTTCTCGCGTTCGGCGAAGACGAACAGGGCGAAGCGTTTGTTACCACGCCAAATCGAAACGGCAAAGGAATCTATCGCCTCGTGCAGGAGTAGGCCGCAGACCGGATGGTGGCCGCCTGCCACCGCCATGCTCTATTTCACAACAAAGGCCCGGTACTCATTCATGTGTGCCGGGCTTTCTTTTTGCCACCGGCTTCAGCCGGTGGTACCTGGTGCGAACGCGTGGTCAGCCGGCTTCAGCCGGACTTACCGGCACGGATTTATCCAATGGCTGAAGCAAGGAGTGAAGTCCGGCTAAAGCCGGCTGGAATGCGACGGGACTCCTCATGACCACCAGCTGAAGCTGGTGGCAAAGCTGTCTCGGGACGCACCGTACGGACCTACCAGTTTGTGAACGAACCATCGGCTCGCGAGAGACGCGGGCAGTCTCCCTCGACCGGTGGATATTTTGCGAGTGCGGATTCGTCGAATTCAACTCCGAGCCCGGGCGTGGTCGGCGGCAGCATGAATCCGTTTTCGAATGGGACCTGCACGGGGAAGAGGTCCGATAGAACTTCGCCCGGAATCCTCGCACATTCCTGCACGGCGAAGTTGCTGGTGGCAAGGTCCAGGTGCAGACACGCGGCTGTCGAGACGGGGCCCAGCGGGTTGTGCGGGGCGATGGGGATGTAATGTGTCTCGCACCAGCCAGCGATCTTGCGAGCTTCGGTCAGGCCTCCAACATTGCACACGTCGAGTCTGCAGAAGTCGATCCAGTCGTTTTCGAGGGCTTCGCGGAACTCCCATTTCGTGGCGTACTGTTCGCCCATCGCGATCGGCGTCGCCACGTGCTGACGCAGGCGTCCGATGGCCGCTGGATTTTCACAACGCACAGGGTCTTCGACGAAGTAAGGGCGAAACTGTTCGAGCTGTCGGCAAAGCGTGATGGCGTCGGGTGGGTCGAGTCGCGTGTGAACGTCGATGATGATCTCAGCTTCGGGGCCGACTTCGTTGCGGACCGCTTCGACCAGTGCGACGCCTTCGCGGACGGAAGTCGTGGGCTCAAGCTCATCGCCTTGTGACGGCAGATTGAATCGGACGAACTTCCAGCCTTCGTCAATTTTCTGGCGGCAGCCGTCGACCATTTCTTCCAGCGTGCTGTCGGGAACGTGCGGGTAGCACACGACTTTCTCGCGAACCAGTCCGCCGAGCAATTCATAAACCGGCACGCCCAGAGCCTTCGCTTTGATATCCCACAACGCGATGTCGATCGCGCTGATGGCCGCCGCGCCGATGCGCCCTCCAGGGAAAAATCCGCAACGATGCATGACCTGCCAGAGATGCTCGATCCGGTTCGGATCCTGACCGATCAGCGACGGAGTCAACGCGTGGACGAATCCAGCCATCGCCTCTTCCCGCCACGTGATGCCCGCTTCGCCGATGCCGGTGATGCCTTCGTCGGTCTCGACGACGACGAACAGAAAGTTGCGGACCTCGCCGACGATGTGAGTCTTGATCGATGTGATTTTCATATTCGGTTTGCTGCTGGCCGCCCTTCGGTTCGGGGCTGCTTGATTGCGGAGTGGAAGTGGTGTCTCTTAACGTGGATGCTTAAGCCGAGGCAAGCTTGCACCACTTCTGACGCGAACGGAAGGCCGATGTCCGACGAACGTTCTTTGCACGGCACGCAAATCCCGACGAAACGACGGTGGATTGTTTTCGGGCTGGCGGCATCGACGTCGTTCATTCTCTACCTGCACCGCTACACGTGGAACTTCATTCGTCCGGAGTTGATGGCCGAGCATGATTTCACGAATCAGGAAATGGGCTTTCTCGACACGGCATTTTACGCCAGCTACAGCCTCGGACAGATTCCCGGCGGAATCATTTGCGACATTTTCGGGCCGCACCTTTTCGTTGGAATCATCATTGCGATCTGGTCGCTGACCATGCCGTGCCTCGGACTGGCGGGGTCGCTGAACGGTCTGATTGGCGCAAGACTCGGATTTGGAGCGGCTCAAGCGGGTTGCTATCCGTCGCTGGCGAAAGTGACTCGGGAGTGGTTTCCGATCGGGCAGCGAACGACGGTGCAGGGACTGGTGGCCAGCTTCTTTGGTCGAAGTGGCGGAGCAATGTCTTCGTTGCTCTTCGGCTCGGTTCTGATGGGAGTCTGCGGGTTCAGTTGGCGAGTGGCGTTGACGATGCTGGCGGTTTTCGGGCTGGTGCTCGCCGTACTTTTCATCTGGCAGTGCCGAAATCGTCCTGAAGAAGATCCTCGCTGTAACGATGCCGAAAGAGCATTGATTCGTGCCGGCGATGAAACGCCCGATGACGACCAGCCGAAAATATTGCCAATCGGTCGAGCGCTCAAGAACGCCAGTCTGAGAATGTTCGTCGTGCAGCAGTACATGAACGCGGGGGCCGACTACGTCTACTCCGTGCTGATGGGCAGCTTCTTCATCGAGTCGCGCGGTGTTACTGACAAAGTGGTTCTCGGAATTCTGGCGAGCATGCCTTTGTGGGGCGGAGCATGCGGCGGCGTGGCTGGTGGTTTGCTCAACGACTTCCTGATTCGAACCACCGGAAGCCGTCGTCGAGCACGGACCATTGTCGGCTTCTCCGGAAAAGTACTGGCCTGCTTCTTTCTTTACGCGGCGTTGATGTATCCGAACGTGCCGTTGGCGCCGGGCCTGGTCGGCTGGCTTGATGGCATCTTTGACTCGCTTGGAGCCCTGACCTGGCTCGGCGTGGATGGGATTTCCGATCCGCTGGCCTCAGCAGGGTTTCTGTTTCTCACAAAGTTCTTTACCGACTGGACTCAGCCAACGGTCTGGGGCACTTCGACCGACATGGGCGGCCGATACTCGGCGACCGTCTTCAGCGTGATCAATACAGCTGGCGGCATTGCCGGAGCGATCACGCCGTTGGTAGGTGGTTGGCTGCTGGATCACTATGCAACGAAGTCGGTTGTGAACGGCGAAGAAGTCATGGTGACTCACTACGAACCGGTCTTTCTGATGGTCGGAGTGATGTACCTGCTGAGTGCGGTGTGCTGGCTGTTTATCAACAGCGAAGATTCGCTTGACCGTGAAGATCCTCTGCCGTAGGTCAGGCTGTGCCTGACGGAGTTGGACCGGATGCGGCGGGATAATCACTCGGAGCGAGCGGCGTTCCGCGGACTCCGTCAGGCGGAGCCTGACCTACGAAGGTTCGTGAATTGGGGCGATGCTCGCGCGGCCGTAGTACTCGGACCATTCTTCTGAGTTCTCTTCGACATGGACCAGCTGGACTCCTTTGACGAAGGCGGGCAGGTCGCCGGCTTTGAAGGCGTCCCACATTTGTTGAGCATGGGTGAAGTACGATTTCGAACCGCTCGGCCAGTCGAGTCTCAAGAGCAGACCCGGATAAGGGTACGGCCGCGACTTTGGTTCGATGCGGTATTGCTCGACGATGTCCCAGTCGACGGTGACGCCGATGCCAGGCGTGTCGGGGATTTTTGCCATGCCGTTGGAAACCGTCCACGGTTCAGTCACGAACTGCTCGGGGTACATGTGGTTGCAGTTGATTGCCGGCCAGCGGGCGTGTGACAGCGCCGCTTGAACGTGCAGGCAGAACGTCGCTCCCAGGTTCGAGCCGACCCACTGCAGCCAGAACGGTTTGTTGAACTCGGCGCAGGTTTTGCCTCGGCCGATGGCGTTGCTGACTCCGCCTTCCATGACGAAGCCGTCACAGATGTCGCGTCGGATTTGAGTTTCGAAAGCCGGCCGGCCGATGTGTTGAGCGATCGGGATGCTCAGATGCTGCCTCAGCATGCGGTTGCCTTCGACGTCTTCCTGTTGGATCGGGCTCTCCCAGATGGCGACCTTGGAGTACTTCTCAAGCGGTTTGCACAACGGTCGGACGACGGCCGGGTCGAGTCCGAAGTCGTTGAAGTCGAGGTCCAGCAGAAAGTGATCCGGGACGGCCTCAGAGAGTCGCTTCACCTGGTCTTCGAGGTCGAACCACGGACGGGCCTTGGTTTTGAAAGTGGTGTACCCGCTGGCGGCGGCTTCTTCGCATTCGCTGATCCAGTCTTCAGCCGGCATGTCGATGGCCCACCAGCCGACGTGGGCGTGAGTTCGAACCTTCTCGCCAAGCAGCGACCAGACCGGAGCATCGAGCGATTTCGCGACGGCATCAAACAACGCCATCTGCAAACCCGCTCCCAGCGAGTCGTCCCACATGACCGTGGCAGCGTGCTGGCCGGTGGCTCGTTGAACGGCTTCGTTGGTGACCTCGCCCCAGGTGTAGTAGGGCATGGTTTCGCCGACGCCTTCGACGCCGTTGCTCAACGTGACTTTGCAGATTTCGAAAAGCGACCAGTGAGGAATCTCGCGGACCATGTTTCGAAACGGGACTTCCTTCAGCGGGAGGTCCACCCAGATTCGCTCGATCGATTCAACCTTCATCGTGTTAGTTCCTCATGTTCGAAAATGGGCCGGCGGATCATCTGACGCAAAGTCGCGAAGACGCCGAGGTTCGTAAAGAACAGGAATCAGGGGCTCCCTTTGCGGTGCTTTGCGTCTCTGCGGCTTTGCGTCAGAATAATGGCCTGACATGAACTTGGAAGCGTTTCCGGGTTGTCCCGAGCTTCGCGACGGAATGCTCTGGCCAAACGACACACCCGGTTGGGGCATTGATCTGGATGAAGAGCTGGCTGCGAAGTTTCCGTATCCCGAGCACCCGTTTAACGGAGCCTGGCCAGCGATTCGGCGGCGAGACGGCAGTTGTGTCCGTCCTTAACAAGTGAAGATGTTCCGTCCGGCAGAGCAGGGGAGAGGTGATGAGTTCTTCAGGTAAGTCGCGAGTCGTCTGGACATGCCCGGAGTGCTCACGGACGTTTCGGATTCCCAAGTCAAAGGCTCAGCCGCGTCTTTGTGCGAAGTGTTTGCGGAAGGAAAAAACTTCGGGAGTGGCAACGTCGTCCGGTGACGACGATGCCGACGAGATGTTCTTTCAGGAGGCGGAGCCGACTCGGAGCAGCTCGTTGAAGTTTGGAGTGGTTGCTCAGTCTTCGACTTTACCGCCGTCGCCTCAGTCGAAGGCAACGCCCAAAGAAATTTCGCACGCTCACAGCGGCGTCGACAACGGAAGTACCACTTCGATCGACGAGCTGTCGGATCGTGTCGACCAGATTCTGGAACACCTCGAAGGCATCAGCCGAACGATGAAGCTCGTGCGGTGGGTGATGTGGGGCCTCGGTGTCGCAACGATGCTCAGTGTCGTGATTACGGTGGGCGGGTTGTTTTACTCAATGAGCATGATGGGGTCGCTTGGTGACCTGCTCAATCCGGCAGCCGGTGAAATACCTTTGGGAGAAATGCCTGGAGACGGCGGACAAGGTGGTGCGATGCCTCAAGGCGGCGCCAAAATCCCACCTCAGCTTCAGGAAAAGTTGAAGCCGATCCAGGACTATTCCAACGTTCTCAACGAACTTCTGGATGAGGTCAACCAGTGACGCTGGCTGAACCGCCTGTTGTTGCCTCAGCTTTGCGGCGACGGGTCGCAGGCTGGCGCGGAATCGAGATCCGACAGGATCGAGCCTTGCCGCGGTCGTTCGGGGATGCATCCCAGATTTCGATGAGCGATCAACTCGGCGACGATGCTCACCGCGATCTCCGGCACGGTTTGTGAGCCAATGTCGAATCCCAGCGGAGCGTGCACCGCTTCCAGAGCGTCGCGTGAGATCCCTTCCGTCAGCAGGTCTTCGAAGATCAATCGAATCTTGCGTCGGCTGCCGATCATGCCGACGTAGCGAGCCTTCGTTTCCGCCAGGTGGTACAGAGCTTCTTCGTCGTGGTTGTGGCCTCGCGTCACGATGATGGCCATCGTGTTGGCGTCGATGTCCAGGCCGCTGAGCGAGCTGTCGATCGGACCGACGATCAGCCTTGTGGCTCGCGGGAAACGGTCCTGGTTACAGTATTGCTCGCGGTCATCGACGACCCACACGTCGAAATCAACGTCGGCGGCGAGGTCTGCAACTTTCTGTCCGACGTGTCCCGCTCCGACAATCAGCAGTCGGCACCGTTCGAGTTGTGGCAGGTACGAGATTCCGTTTTCGACATACGGGCGGGGGCGATCGAGGACCGATCTTAAACCAGTGTGCAGAGATTCCGGCGGTGCATTGGCCGGACGCTGACAGGCAATTTCACCATGTTCATCGATCAGGTATCGGCTGGCGTCGATTCCGCCGTTGGACTTTTCCGCATCGATGACGACGGCTTCGGTGCAGCCGCAGCCGTCTCGCAGAACTTTCAAATACTCATCGAAGTAGCTGAGGTCATCGCCGGGGCGAACCGGGTCGACGAGCATTTGCATGCGCCCGCCGCAGATCAGACCGTCGTCCCAGCCGTAGTCACTGTCCAGTTGAAAGGTCATCAACTCGGCGTTGCCTTCGTCGAGGAGTCGCAGAGCGCGGCGTTTAACTTCAGCCTCGACACAGCCGCCGCCGAGCGTTCCGGCCTGCGATCCGTCCGGGAAGACCAGCATGACGGCTCCGGCCTTTTGAGGAGTGGAACCTCGAGTTTCGACCAGAGCCGTGTAGGCAACAGATTGGCCGTTTGAAACGGCATGTCGCAATGCTTCGATGATCTGTTGCATGGTGAGCGTCTCAAAGGCGGTGAGTTTCTGAGGCGATTCAATCCGGCGACGCGTCGTCTGTCAACGAACCAGTCGTTTGTTACGTGGGTTGGTCTGTTCTCTTTCTGTCGGCAGTTAATGCGTGTGGTGGCGGATGGAGCAGTTCGTCACGTTCGATGGCGATGTCTCGAGCGGCGAATGTGGCGACTGAATTTGACTCATGGAAACATCGACCTAGGTTCTTAGTGTTGAGTTGTGCCGGATGTGCGCGCATTTCCTTTCTGGCACTCACGACAGAACCGAAGGAAACATCAGCAATGCAGACTGAACAAACACCGGTGCATCTGGATCAAGCGTCGCGAGGGCCGGTATATCCGGTGCAGGCGACGCATCCGATGAATTCGTCGCGACTGCTGCTGGAGCTGATGCAGCTTGGTGGTGATCGTGTTCCAACCGGTGGCTTTGATACGGTCATACTTCGAACAGCGATGCGCAGTCTGATGTTGTCGCTGCAGTATCGCGATCCGGGGATCGTGCATCACGCTCGGCGTGTTGCCGCGCTGAGTGTTGGCGTTGCAGAACAGCTTGGATGGGATGGGCGAAACCTGCAGATTCTGGAAGCAGCCTGCCTGCTGCATGACATCGGCAAGGTTGGGATTCCAGACATTATCCTGCACAAGCCGGGGAGACTCGCGCCAGATGAAGCTGAGCTGATGGGACTTCTGTATCGCCTGGCCGGTGACGTGTTGCAGGCCTGCGGCGCGGACTCAGACGTCGTGCAGATCGTCACGCAGTCGCAATACCACTTCAACGGAGCGACTCACGATTTCTCGGTGATCGGTTCCGACGTTCATCAGGGGGCGAGGATTCTTTCCGTTGCCGATGCGTACGATTCGCTGGTTACTTCTCAGGTCTTCCGCGAGGCACTTTCGCATGCAGAGGCGATGGACGTTCTGCAGCGCGGCGCGGGGTCTCAGTACGACGGAAACGTCATTTCGGCGATGACTCGCTGGTTCGAGTTCGAGCAGATTCCTGCCGCGCTGTTGAATGCTCGCCAGGATCAATATCAGCTCTCTCCGGAAGAGATCATTGAAGCTGGTTCATTGAGTCACGTTTTCTCGTATTTGTATCTGTTGGAAAGTCTTTACCACGGCTTCTATATCGCTTCCACAGATGGCCGCGTGCAGGTCTGGAATCACGGCTGCGAAGAGTTGATCGGAGTTCCCCATGACCAGGTAATTGGCGAGCCAGCGCTTGGCGGGCACATCAAGTACAGAAAACAATCGGGTCAGGATCTGGGGATCAACGAGTCTCCGATTTGCCTCGCCATCGAGACCGGACGAAACCAGTCATCTGAACTCCAGATCCGTCGCAGTGATGGCAACTGGCTTTCGGTAGAAGTTCAAACGATTCCACTGATTGATGCCGCCGGGAAGCTGCAGGGCGTGGCTGAAATTTTTCGCGACGCTTCGGGCGGTCGCGAGAAAGGTCACTACCGTGACCTTCGCTTGATGGCCAGTCGCGACGCGCTGACTCACGTGGCGAACCGAGGCGAGCTGAAGAAGCGGCTTGATCTTGAATACAACGACTGCAAGGAACGTGAGTTTGAATCACCGTTCAGTATCATCTTTCTGGACGTCGACCACTTTAAGAAATGCAACGACACTTACGGTCATGCCGCTGGCGATGAAGTGTTGATCAGCGTTGCGAGACTGCTTCAGCAGGAAATGTATTCCGGCGAACTGGTCGCCAGGTACGGAGGTGAAGAATTCGTTGTCCTGTGTCCAGAGACTCCGCTGGACGATGCTTATCACAAGGCCGAACGGCTGCGTAAGGCTCTTGAAAAAGCGGCCGTGGTCAAGACGGACGAATTCAAGATCACGGCCTCGTTCGGTGTTGCTCAACTGGAGTCAACCGACGAAGCCGACGATGTTCTTCAGCGAGCTGATAAGGCTCTTTACGTATCGAAGCATCAGGGGCGAAATCGCACGAGTAAAATTACTTCGGACCAACTGCGAAAGCACGATCCGCAAATGGTCAAGCCATCACTGGCGAAGCCGGACCAGTTTGTGTGCGACGTGACTTTGAAAGCCTGCATGGCTGCCGACATGATCGTCTATAAACTCAAAGCCTTTGTAGATGGTAACGGTGCGAAGCTTGGCAAAGTCGACGCAAAATCAGTCGAAATGCGGATTGGTACTCGCGGACTACTGTCGGGTTGGGGCAAGACGGCCGACAAGCAACCAGTCGAAATAAGGCTCGGAATCGGTGACAGCCGCACGACCACACAACGCGGGGCTAACCTGCTTGTCGAGATTCACGTCCGCATCACGCCGGTCGGCAGAATCAAGAAGGTCGATGTCTTCCGGGCACGATGTCGTAGCGTATTGATGGATTTACGACAGTACCTGGCAGCTGACTTCGACGACATGAGCGAGTGGGGATAGTCGTAGACCGATTGTCGACACCCTGCTGCTCGCTAAGAAACAACCGGGAGGTCAATTTCCAGGCCGTGGTTAATCTGCCGCGTCACGATTGAGCCGAGCAGAGTTGTGGTCGTAATGTCATGCACGTCGACTTCGACCAGTGAGCCGGCCAGTCGCGGGTTTCCGTCGAAGACGACGATCCGGTCGCAGTCCGTACGTCCAACGAGTTGAATGGACGGCGAATCTCCGTCTGCATCGCCGCGTTTCGTCGCGGTCTTGCTGGGGCCTTCACAGAGCACTTTGACCGTCGTGCCGATGAAATCGGCATTGTCCTCTTCGCTGACCCGATTCTGCAGGTCGAGCATTTCGTTGTTGCGGCGTTTCTTGACGTCTTCTGGAATGTCGTCCGGCCAGAGTCCGTGAGCCTTCGTGCCCGGTCGCTCGCTGTACTTGAAGATGAAACTGTTCTTGAAGCGGAACTCTTCAATGAGAGCCATGCTCTTCTGAAACGACTCTTCGGATTCTCCACAGAAGCCGACGATAAAGTCACTGGAGACAGCACAGCCGGGAATCGTCGCTTTAATTCGCTGCATCATCTCGCGATATTCGGCGACGGTGTAACCGCGTTTCATCGCCTTCAGTTGATCGTCGCAACCGGACTGCGCCGGGACATGCAGATACCGGCAAACCTTGGGCAGATCGCGCACGGCCTGCAACAGGTCGTCGGTCATATCCTTCGGGTAGTTAGTGACGAACTTGATTCGTTCGATGCCCTCCGTGTCGTGAATCAGCTCCAGCAGATCGGACATCCGATACTCACGACCGTCTTCGGTGTGTCGGTAGCTGTTGACCGTTTGCCCAAGCAGGGTGACTTCCTTGACGCCTTGTTCAGCCAGCGTGCGCACTTCCAGGGCGATCAGACTTGGCGGACGGCTTTGCTCCGGTCCGCGAGTCATCGGGACGACGCAGTAAGTGCAGAACTTGTCGCAGCCGATCATGATCCGAACGAACGCCTGATAAGGCGACGGCCGCATCTCCGGATCGCGTAATGGATCGTAGCTTTCGAAACTGTTGGCGACGGATTCACGCGAGCCGCCTTTGCGGTCGAGGCTTAACGCGGTCTGTCGTTCTCTGCTGTTTCGAGCTTTGTCGATGAGCCTTGGGATCTCGCCAAGTTGCCCTGTACCGACGACAAGATCGACGTGCGGAGCTTTTTCAAAAATCAGCTCCTGATCTTTCTGAGCCATGCAGCCCATGACGCCGATCACCAGGTTCGGGCGGTTCCGTTTTTGAAACTTGATGCGTCCAAGCTGGCTGTAGATTTTGTGCTCGGCATGTTCACGGACGCTGCACGTGTTGAAGAGGATCGTGTCGGCAGCTTTTATGTCGTTGGTCAGCTCGAACTGCTGTTTCCGCAGAGCGGCAACGACCAGCTCACTGTCCAGCATATTCATCTGGCAGCCGACGGTTTCGATGAAGAGCAGGTTGTTGTGAGGCGTCTCGGACATGGGGCAATTCTCTGCAGTCGCTCGAATCGCCGGGGCGATGTCGAGGAGTAATCCAGATTCAACTTCAGGCCGCTGCTGCCTGTGTTTGTTGTTCTGTAGAAGCGATTTCGGCTTCTGTTTCGTTGCTGGCTTTCTGAGCTTCCAGCTCTTCGGCCATTTTTGCCAGGTGATTTCTCACCGCGACGTGCTCGTATTCGTTTCGGTAGTTGGTCACAAGCTGGATGAACGACCGTAACGCGAGGATCGCTGCTGCTGAGTAAAGAACGACATGCCACGTTGCCATTTCCGGCCTCCTTCGTCTTCCTGACTGTGGAGAGCTTCCGGTGCTGCCTGGCTGACGGCACCGGAACTGACTATGACCGACTTTTCAGATTCAATCCATGATCTGTCTGACTGAGCAATGACCGCGCTCAGCAGGTCGATGTTCTACTTACTCAGCTCGCTCAAATTACTTTGCCCGTTCAATGTAGGCGCCCGTTCGAGCGTCGACTTTGATTTTCTCACCCTGGTCGATAAAGGCTGGCACTTGAACTTCCGCACCGGTTTCGACAGTCGCAGCTTTGGTCACGTTGGCTGTTGTGTTACCCCGAGCGGCTGGTTCTGTATAGGTCACTTCGAGGATGACATGAGACGGCGGATCAACTCCGATGAGCTGATCGTTGTAAAACAACAGCTCACACTTGGCTCCGTCGAGCAGGAAGTTCGCGGAATCGCCCATTTTGTCGGCGGAGATCGTGTACTGCTCGAAAGTTTCGTCTTCCATGAAGACAAAGCCTTCGCCATCGCGGTAAAGGTACTGACCGTTTGACTTGCGAACGTCGGCCGCCTCAAGGCTGTCACCGCTGCGCAGCGTCGGCGTCAGGTTGGTGCCTTTGAGCAGATTTCGGAGCTTCAGCTTGTAAAGGGCCTGTCCCTTGCCCGGCTTCACGAAATGTAAGTCGACGATGTCGTACGGATCACCTTCGTAAATAACCTTCAGGCCTTTTTTCAAATCGCTCGCGTTGATATTCATTCGGGATCACTCGTCTTTGGTTCGGTTCTGATGCTTATCGGCTGGATTTGGCCTGACATTGTCGATCATTCGCTGCGTTAAGCGGGGCTCAGCGAGGCGGGACAATAACAGATCAAATCGGCGGCACAAACCCGAAGGTCAGCGTCAATCAGTGGTTCCGTCGCACTGGCTGGTCAAATCTGCCGAGCCTCGAACCCGTGTCGGGCAGTCACTTCTGGCCGAAGCTGTTACATTCTCGAACGTGTCAGAAAACAGTCCATCACGACGACGGTCCAGCGGGAATTCTCAGTGCCAATGTTCAGTGTCGACGAGCGAAAGAGTTCGAATGTCCTCTCGGACTGGCATCGCTCGCTGGCCGCTGCGATTCGCGATCCGGCTGAGCTTCTGCACGAACTCCGATTAGGCGAATTCGCAGTTCGAGTCTCGGCCGCAGCGGCGAAGGCGTTTCCGCTGATGGTTCCGCGAAGTTTTCTCGCGAGAATGCGGCCAGGAGATCCCGACGACCCATTGCTCAGGCAGGTGCTCCCTCTCGACGACGAACTGCAACCGGTCGCCGGGTTCGTGTCGGACGCTGTGTCGGATGCGGAATTTCGTACGGCTCCGGGGCTGCTGCACAAGTACCACGGCCGGGCGTTGATGATCGCTGCCGGCAGTTGCGCGGTGAACTGTCGATACTGCTTCCGGCGTCACTACCCGTACGGCGACGAGCCCAGGCGGCTTGACGACTGGGAGCCCGCGCTCGAGCAACTGCGAACTGACTCGTCGATTTCAGAATTGCTGCTCAGCGGCGGCGACCCGTTAATGCTGACCGACGCGCGGCTCGGCCAACTGATCGAACGGCTGGAAGCAATCCCGCATCTCAGACGGCTGAGAATTCACACACGCCTCCCAATTGTTTTGCCGGATCGAGTGACGGATCAGCTGCTCGCCATGCTGACCGAGAGCCGGCTGACGCCGATTGTCGTCGTGCATTCCAATCATGCCGCCGAGGTGGTGGCTGATTGCGAAGCGGCGTTGCGACGTCTCGTTCGAGCAGGGGTAACAGTTCTTAATCAGGCGGTGCTGCTGCGTGGCGTTAATGATTCGGTGGATGCACTGGCGGAATTGTCGGAGTCGCTGATCAATGTCGGCGTGATGCCGTACTATCTCCACCAGTTGGATCGCGTTGCCGGTGCTGCGCATTTCGAAGTTGATCCAGACGTTGGTCGTCGCTTGATCGCAGAACTTCGAAAACGTCTGCCTGGATACGCCGTTCCGAGATACGTTCAGGAGATCGCCGGCGAGGCTCACAAAACCGTCATCGAGTGATGTCAGTTGGTCAGTGGTCGACTCAGGTCAAACCTTCATTAACAGGGACAGCATTTTGACTTCGCAACTCGCTCAATTACGAATTCTCGCATGCCTGGCTGTGGTCGTGTTGGCGGTCGTCAGTGCCAAGCCGGCCCACGCTGGATCATCCAACAGCCTGATGGATATTTCTGCGGATGGAGAGTTGCTGGCTTGCAGCAATCGTGACAGCGGAACGGTCACGGTCGTCGACCTTGCCACGAACAAAGTGCTTCGGGAAGTGACGGTCGGGCATCACCCTGAAGGCGTCTCTTTCATTGGACAATCCCACGAGATCGCCGTGGCCGTTTACGACGACGACACGATCGTCATCCTCGACGCAGACTCCGGTAACAGTCGAGCGGCCGTATCAGTTTTTGACGAGCCGTACGGAATCGTGTCGACCAGGGATGGCAGTCGCATTTACGTGACGCTCGATTATCCAGGTCAGGTCGTCGAGATCGATCCTCGGACGGCAAAGATCACGCGTACGTTTTCCGCCGGAGCTTTCCCGCGTGGCATCGCCATCACGCCGGCCGAAAACCAACTTCTCATCAGCGAGTACCTGACAGCCACGATTCGCGCAATCGATCGTTCGTCTGGAAAGCTGGTTGACGAATGGCCGGGCAGCAGCACCGACAATCTTGCCCGACAACTCGTGATACATCCGAAACGCCCGAAGGCCTATGTGACGTTCATTCGGTCGAAGGTGACTGCTCATCAGGGAGCCGGTTCAATTTTTCCGTACGTCGGCATCGCTGACCTTGTCGAGTCAGAAGATTCGAGGCGGAAGCGCATGCCGCTGGACTCGGTTTTCGGTACTCGAGTGACGGCGAACCCCTGGGAAGCGGCCATCAGCCCGGACGGGCGGCAGTTGTATATTGTGTTTTCGGGAACCGACGACGTCTTTGTCTGCGACACGATCGACGACGACTATCGCGAACTCAAACTGGCGAAATACATCACGACCGGCCGCAATCCCCGAGCCGTGCGTACGTCACCCGACGGAGCCCGTTTCTTTGTCTACAACGCGTTGGATTTCGAGGTCGCCGTGTTCGATGCAAAGACATTGCGACAGACTGCAAAGATATCGATAACAAAGAATCCGTTGAGTTCGGAAGTGCATCTGGGCAAAGTTCTGTTTTACACAGCGCTGCCACCGATGACGTCGCAGCGTTGGATTTCGTGCTCAAGCTGTCACCCGGATGGTCAACCGGACGGTCGAACCTGGCACAATCCAGAAGGCCTGCGTCAAACGCCGCCGCTCCACGGCCTGGCGTTTACTCATCCACAACACTGGTCGGCCGACCGCGACGAGACTCAGGATTTCGAGCACACAATCCGAGGCCCTTTGATGGGTGGACAGGGTTTGCACAAAGGACGTTTGAACAAGCCACTCGGTGCGACTAATCGAGGACTGTCAGCGTCGCTCGATGCCCTGGCCGCTTACACGAACTCGCACACGTTTACGCTGAGTCCTTACGCAAAGAACGGCCTGTCGCCGTCAGCGGAACGAGGCCGAAAGTTGTTCACCTCGAAGCAGACCAGGTGCGCCGAGTGTCATTCCGGCCCGTTCTTTACGGATTCGCAGTCTGGAAAACCAGGCGTCCGACACGATGTCGGTACGGGCAACGCCGACGATTCCGAAACGATGGGTTCGTCGTACGACACGCCAATGCTGCTTGGTCTTTATCGCTCCGCCCCTTATCTGCATCACGGATCGGCGCTGACTTTGCACGACGTTCTGACAACTCAAAACGCAGCCGACAAACACGGCACGACCAGCCACTTGTCACCCGCAGAGGTGAATGACCTCGCAGAGTTTCTAAAGTCTCTGCCTTACGAACAGCCGGAGCCACTGGCGGCTGGGGCGGGCATCATCAAAGTAGCGAACTGAAACGTTTTGACGGTTGTTGTGCTGGAGCTGGAACGCCGGAGGGTTTCTGTTTTTCAAATGACATCCTTCTGAACAAGACAAGCCCATTCGGAAAAGTGATCACGCTGGCTGATTTCAGGATGAATCGATGAACCAACTGAACGGAGCTCCCGAGAACCTTGATCGTGCAGGTCTTCAAGAACGGCAGCTGACGCGGCTTCAATCGTTGCTCGGAAAGGTCGCGGCAAGCAACGTCTTCTGGCAGGAGCGACTTGCTAGCGCTGGGCTTTGTGGCGATGGGAACTGTGTAGTCGAATCGCTCGATGAGTTGCTGTCGTTTCCGGTGACGACCAAAACAGACCTTGTGCAGGATCAGAACCTGAATCCGCCGTACGGGACGAATTTGACATTCGGCCGCAATGACTACTCGCGACTTCACCAGACTTCGGGGACAACGACCGGGACACCGATGCGGTGGCTGGACACTCCGGAAAGCTGGGATTGGTTTCTGGAATCGTGGGCGCAGATTTTTCGAATGGTCGGACTGACTCCGGAAGATCGACTTTGTTTTCCGTTTTCGTTTGGCCCGTTCATTGGCTTCTGGGCAGCGTTCGAAGGAGCGAACCGGTTGGGCAATCTTTGTCTGGCTGGCGGCGGAATGAGCAGTCAGCAGCGACTGTCTCTCATCGCGGACAATCAGGCGACGGTTCTTTGTTGCACACCGACCTACGCTTTGAGACTCGCAGAAGTCGCGGCGGAGCAGGGGATCGATCTGGCATCTGGTTCCGTCAGGATGCTGATCGTGGCGGGCGAGCCCGGCGGCAGCATTCCGTCGATCCGGTCGCGGATCGAAGCGGCCTGGGGGGCTCGCGTCATCGACCATTGGGGCATGACCGAAATCGGCGCGCTGGCCGTTGAGTGTGTGGAAAATCCCGGCGGCCTGCACATGCTCGAATCGGAATGCATCGCGGAGATCGTTCACCCCGAGACGCTGGAGCCTGCTACGCCCGACGAAAACGGTGTACGACGCGGCGAGCTGGTGATCACCAATCTGGGGCGAGTCGGTTCGCCGTTGATCCGTTATCGAACGGGTGACCTGGTTGAAGCAGATTCAGAACCATGTCCATGTGGCCGAGCGTTGCTTCGACTCAAAGGTGGAATCCTCGGCCGCGCGGATGACATGATTACGATTCGCGGCAACAACGTATTTCCTTCGAGCATCGAAGCGATCCTTCGCGAATTCGAACAGCTTGTCGAGTTTCGAATTGAAGTCAGAACCGTGCGTTCGATGCATCAGATTCGGCTGCAACTGGAACCGCAACCCGAGTTGTCTGACGTCGAAGCCGCAGAATTGGGGCAGCGGGTTCGAAGTACGATCAAGGATCGTCTGAACTTCCAGCCGGAGGTTCAGATCGTCGAACGCAATAGTCTGCCGCGGTTCGAGCTGAAGGGGCGGAGATTCTTCAGAGTCGATGAAGAATCATGATTCCTGGAAGCCTTCGATGTTCGCCGCGAATTGTGCAAGATCACTCTGCTGAAGATTCTTGAGCAGGATCGCTCTTTTTTCAGTCTGACTGAATCCGTGAATGATTCCGAAAATGATCGAGCCGCAGACGACGGCCGTCACCTCAACGACGCGCATCGGAAGTTTGAATTCTTTCAGGTCGGCTGAGATTTCGTCGTCGCTGCAGTATTCGCCGAATTTCTTACGGCGGTACAGAAATTCGATGCCCAGCATGTCGCGCGACCATTCGTAATCGAACGGACCAAATTCCCGGTGCCGATGTCGCACCCAGAATGCTGACCCTTCGAATCGAAGTCCGGACGCCGTCTGCACGACTCAGTTTCCTGAAAATTGAACGAGAATAGTTGGCGAATCTGCCAGCGCCGATCGCCGTGCAGAAGGCAGCATTGTTAGCCGTGATCGCTGCATCCCGCAACAGCGATTGTGCGAGGAGCGGCCTACAAGTTGACTGACTTAGTTCTAGTTTCGCACATTTTCAGAGTTGATGTTGGCACGAAAAAGGCGTC
>CALDJX010000516.1 GCA_937899075.1 uncultured Planctomyces sp.
TGTTTTCTTATTCCATGAACTTAGGTGCCGGGCCGGGCAGCTTCTTCGGACGGTCGCTGTTGCGATGTCTGTTCTCTGTAGCGGCTTCAATCTCTTTCGACTTGAGAAACCCGAGGGTAGACGCGTCAAACAACCGGCGGGTGCGAGGTCCACCTGGTTGGTGTGATTTGATATTGCCTTCTCGAATGCGACGACGTATCGTGCTGGGTGACAGCCCTGTAAGACGGACGACGTCGACGAACAGGACGTAGCGTGGATTGTTGTTGATTGTCGTGCCGGTCATATCGCTCCCCAGTAGTTACAACGAGGGGGTTGTACCGGCGATGGACGACACGAAAAAAGGGAGGCCGCTCTTAGAGCGGCCTCCCTTTTTTACGTTGGGCTTCTGTTACTTACGCTGGCTAGACCTCCAGTGATTCCATCCAGTCACTTCCGAGCTGCGTTTTGAGACATTGGTTGTCCTTTCGTAACAGCTCTTCATAGTCTGGAACCTTTTCCTCGGAGCCCTCCGAAGTATGGTTCTGCTCGAGGAACGCCGCTATCGCCCGCCTCACTTTCGCAGCACATCTGCCCAGCACTTCACTGTGCCGTCCGTACAAGACTCGCATGTAGTGTTGGAAGACAAACAGCCGCTCGTATCGCTTCAAGGTCCCGCGCGAAGCATTGGAGCGTTCGACAACCGCCATCCAGTCAGCAAGGTGAATTACGGTCGGTACTTCGTGACCAAGTGATTCGTGGACAATGTCGCCCAGTGTGCCTCCTGCAGAAACCCTGCAAATGTCAGGAATCTCGAACACGAGCACACCGCGACCAAGGCTCTCTGCGTTCTTTGCTGGCAGCAACGACGGGAGTTGGGGTTGCAACGGTTCGACGAGTAACGGGCCGTTTAGCTTGGCCAATCTCCACCGTTCGCACAAACGCCTCACGGCATCTACAAACTCCAAGGATTCAGGTTCAGTCTCTCGTGAAACACTCGGCAGTGCGGAAATGTCAATTCGCGTAGATATCGGAAAGCCATGTTGCAGGATCTGTGCACGATGAGACCGAATAAGCGCATCTCTTTCTCCGAGGAATTCTGGGTTTGTCAATAGCCAGCCGAGGTATGCCCGGGCCTGCCTCCACAGTGCGGTCGTTCGCTCATTCATGAGCGAATTTCTCTCGCGTAGGCCCGAACGACTCAAGTCCAGGTTCAAAAACTCTGCTTGTTCTGGCGTAAGATTTATCGGCCTGCGACTTAGCATGACGGAGCAGATCACATTGCGATCACAAAAACCAACCCGGAGAGAATGATCGCCACAGATTTCGGAAAGTGAGTACTCCAGTCGCATCAGTCCCGAATCAAACCTCTCGGCCCCGACGTTCGATTCCAAGAGCTGTAGTAGACCCACTGGTAGCGTGTAGAAGTATTTCCCTGCAATCAACGGGTGATCCACAAATTGCTCAGGAATCTGTGTGGCTGTGGTTCCGGCTGGAACGGATTGCGATGGGCTTGTACTGCGAACTTTCATGTCTTTCTCCGCTGAGCCAACTTCGTGCCAACAAATTTGCCACGGTGTTGATGAGCATTCTACGTTTCTTGTTTTCGGACGTCACTGGTTCTTCTTTCTTCAAGAGCGTTTCCTTTCTGAAATCAAATTTGGGGACCGCAAAAGCATGTAAAATCTTTCGAAGTTTCGGGCTTCTCGCAGCTCAAGTCACGCTCGAGAACGTCAAATGGTCAGGCGACCTAACTGATGGAACTCTGATCGCCAGGACGGCAATAGATAATCGATCCCTCACTAACACCTGCCGCATTTCGGACGTTGATTTAGCAAACAAAGGGATGCTCTGAGCGGAGCTTACCGCCGGACGATGCTCGCGGAGGCGGCATTCTAAATTGCTGTCTGACTTGAAGCATTCGACAAACAGATAAGATGCAGCACTAACTCACTTGCCGCATTATTGGCCCGAATTAAGCTGCAGTGAGGCACCGCGACGTTCAAGAACAAGCAATCAATGCTTCTGTGATAAATAGACATCCCCATCAGTCTATTATGACACGATTTTCGAGTTTATTTAGCAATCAACGAACGCCGCTTGCGCGACTGAAGCCATGGTTTTCGTGGATGTCTCATTAGCAGTCGTGGTCGAACGCGCCGTGCCCGCTCCATTGGAGTTCCTTCGCTCGAAAGGCAACCATCGAGCCTTCGAATCCGGGACAGCATCAGGAATCGGCGCGATTCTCAGTTCTGCCGGGGACAGCAGCCGGTCGTAACTTATTTCTTGTCATCAGTTTGCGCTATGCTGCGTTTTTATTTGTATTGTTACTGGTCGTGTCTTCGAGCATACCGAAAACAAACAAAGGCAGCAACTTGCAGTTTGCATAGTTGCCGCCTTGAGGGTCGATGAGGTTTGGCGTGATCGCTCATGTGGACGCGCAGGATGTCTATAGAAATTACAAGCTCGAAGTCACCGGCCTGTGCTCAACGTTTTTTTCTCGTGAAAACAAGGTTTAAGTTGAAAGGAAGAACCTTTTGCCTCCCAACAAATACGCAGTGGGATTCGGATACAGATCACCGCGAGTTCATCGCAACGAATGCGCTGACGGTACCGAAGCTGGCATAGGGCCTTCTCGAATCATCACTCCAGACATACCCAGGACGGTCGTTATTATTACGGACGTTTTCCTAGCCGACATGATGGTGATACCCCGCCGCTCCCGCTCGCGTTTGGGCGGAATTTTAGACTCGCCGTGGGTGGGTTGCGATCGTAGATCGTAGTGGTCGGCGGTCACACTGTTACTCACGTTTCTCTATTCTCTCGTCTGTCGGCTTGTCCGTGTTACAGTCGAAGGCATTGAATCCGCCCCGAACCGTAGTGATTCCGGAGGGCCGTCTCTGTGGCTGATTCGGAAGGAGTGCCGTTGGATCCATCTCAGCGTCGCGCTGTTAAGTTGCCGGGGTCTGGCCTGAAGCGCGAACTGTGCGAAGCGGAATTGAACCGCGTAAAACGGACGGAGCCGAGCGGCGGGTTTATCAGGCGAGTTCGTGTCTGCCCGGAATGCGGACATCGAAATAGAACGTCAGAGCGGGGCGTGAGCCATTCAAGACGGGACAGATTCAGCCGCTGGATTCTGTAAGATATCGCTCCTTCGAACGTGAAGCAGCGAAGATAACACTCAATGCAGCAGAGTCAGTGGCTATCACAACAGGGCTGTTGGTGCCGTCGAAAGCTTGGACCTTTCGGCAATGTCGGGCCTTTTGCGTGAATTCCGATCCTCGTAGTGTGTCGAATCGAGGCCCGCAAACTCTGCGTTTAGTGTTCACGTAGAGGGGGCTGAGAAAGGTTCTCAATTTGCAACTTCGCGACCACTGACGGTTCGTCATGAGCGCCCAACGAATGTTCCCGGCCGGTTGCATTTGCCTGTGACAGCGCGCATTCAATCTGACGACAGAGATCGGCTGAGTTTGCCATCCGAACTGCTCTCGGGCGATCGCATGCGATTGGCCCACAAGTACCAGAAGATGCTCGATTCAGAAGTGGACGCAACGAGGGCCGAGTTAGCGAGATACCTCGGGGTAAGTCGCGCCCGCGTAACC
>CALDJX010000517.1 GCA_937899075.1 uncultured Planctomyces sp.
AATGGCATCTTTTCGAAAGGTACACGCCATGAATCTCTCAGCCCCCCGCCACAGGATTTCTGCGGTTGATGCACTGCGACTCCGCTTCAGGCTGCCCGCCGCCGCATCGAACCTCGTGACACGAATCGCCCGATGATCAGCGAAAGCACGACCCACAACTCGAACGGATCGTTCTGCCAGGACTGCTTGTTGAGATACCCAATCAGCGCCACTCCAAACAGCACTCCGGGAAGCAGTTCCTGAGGGCGTCCGAACAGTCCGTCAAAATAGGCCTCGGGCAACGGCACGAGTGCGAAAAACAGGAACGTGCCGACTGTCAGTATCGCCACTGTCGCAAACACTGTTCGTTCGGCGGAACGGCCGAGTTCTCCCAGCCGGGACTCACGGCGCCAGGTCCACCAGCTCAGCACCATCAATACGGATAGAAACGTTCGGGACGCGTTCCAGCTCCACGGAATCAACGACGGCGGCGGTGACGGCATGACGTACGACAGCAGGTCACTGGTCACTACGGCGTGATAACCGTCGAGTAATGCCGTCCCGACAAAGCCTGTCGCAATGAACAGATGCGTGTTGTTCTTGCGAGAGTAATACCGCATGAATGCAGCCAGTCCGACGATCATCGCGATCGTCGTCCCCGCCACTTCCATCACGGTGTGCAGCAACCGACTGCCGGTCCAGGGAGACCACTGCAGCAGTCCACCGGCGACTGCCAGCGAAACAGCCACGGTGCCAAACAGGCACAGCAGACGACGCTCCCCAAACTGATGCTCGACCGGTTGATCCACCAAATCACCTTTTCAGACGCGACAAGATCAGACGCGACAAGATTGCCGCGTTTCAATGTCAAAAACAGCCACGACCTCGAAAACTGCCACTGTTCAGCTGGCAAATGTTGATATCTGTCGCGCCCCGGTAGTAAATATAAACAATGCGACGATTGACAAACAAATGATTACACGGGATGTTGGACGCGACACGTGTCACGCCCTCCTGATCAGACCCTTGTGACACGCTGCGGCGTGTTTGAACGTTGACAAACTTAATGCCAACTCAGATTCCGTTGAAAATATCGAAGACCGGGCCAGTAAAAAATGGGCAAGCATGTTCACGTTCTCTACATTGAAGATGACGATGCGGATGCGCGACTGTTGGAACGGGCGGTCAACTCGGCATCCAGGATACAGATCGACCGAGTCCCGTTGCTGGCCGCTGGACTCGCACGTCTGACCGCTGCAGAACGCCGGTACGACGCTGTTCTGGTGGATCTCGGTCTGCCGGATGTCGTCGATCGACTCGAAGCCGTGCGACGTCTGCACGAGCTCGGTATTGGGATTCCAATTATCGTTCTGACAGGACAGGACGATGAAGAAACAGCGATTGCGGCGCTGCTGCAGGGCGCGCAGGATTACATCGTCAAGGAACGTATTTACGAGGATGCTCTGTTCCGTTCCGTGCAGTACGCCATGGTGCGGGTGTCTCACGAAACGTCCACCGGCCAACTGCGGGAGGCGATGCAGGAACTGGATGCCGCCCGAGACATCCAGCAGGCACAGTTCCCCTCGACCTTTCCCGAGCTTCCAGGCTACGAGATCGCTGGCCAGTGTGAACCGGCTCTGACCTGTGGCGGCGACTATTTCGACTTTTTTCCGCTCGCCAACCAGCACCAGGCCATTGTCATTGGCGACGTCAGCGGTCACGGGCTTGGCCCGGCCATGATCACAGCTTCCGTGCGTTCCGTGCTGCGAACGCTGGCACTGCAGCACTCCTGCGTGGCAGACATTCTGAATCCGGCTAACACTGTCGTCCGAAACGATGACTGGCGCGGTCGATTCATGACGATGACCATCGCCAGCCTGGATGCCAGTACCGGAGACCTGAATATCGCCACCGCGGGCCATAATGCTCTGGTCCTGAACGAGGCCGGCCAATTGTCGGCATGCATCGACGCCGCCGAGATGCCGATGGGCATGGTCGACGAGTTCTCAGTCACGTTGCAGCAACATCGCCTCCAGCCTGGTGAGTCGTTGATGCTCTACACCGACGGCATCAGCGAGACGCACGACCACAACCAGAAGCTGTTCGGCCTGGATCGCATGCTGAAAGCGACCCAGCGGCGTTATCACGAGACCGTCTCCGAGATCGTGGTCGAGACATTCTCCGCCGCTCGATCATTCGCCGGTGGCGTCCCCCAGCATGACGACATGACCGCGGTCCTGCTGAAACGAAACCCGCAGTCCAACGGCGATCGCTGACACGTTAGCGAGGTCGTAACGAGCCATTCCAGCGTAGAGATTCGACCGAGCTTTCAGCGAGCGATTTCTGCATGGCAATCACAACACGATCTTCCGCTGGAATCTAACCGAATATCTTGAAGCCGTTCGCAGCTTTGCCGAGCTTGTCAGAAACGGACAGAATTGAGCCATGCCTCATCGACTTATCACCATCTGCGTGTTGCTGTGCTGTTCATCGGCCTTTGCACAGGTTGAGCGAGTCTGGCTCGGACATCGCTCGAACGATCCCAGCAAACTGGTCGTCAACTGGATGACCACTGAGCCGGGCGAATCTGTGGTCAGATTTGGCAGAACGGCAAAGTATGGCCACGAGGTTCGGGTCGCTAACGACACGACGATGCACCACGTCGAAATTCCTCTCACCGAAACTGACGGCGTCTACCACTACTCCGTCAGAACCGGAAACCAGACTTCAAAGGATGCGACGTTCAAAGCGTATCCGACCGACGTGCTGAGAGTTGCCGTTGCTGCTGACTGGCAAGGGCTGCCGGATCTATCGTCGATCATTAAAGATGACGTGCATCTGCTGCTGACTGCCGGAGACAACATCTCCAACACGCATCAACTGTGTGGTGCGGGAAACAAAGAGTGCATTAAGCCCTACGCCAGACTGATCGACCGTTACCCCGAACTATTCCGTTCGACGCCTTTCATGCCGGTGCTTGGAAACCACGACAAGGAAATGAGGCCACGTGGCAGCAAGCCGCCGAACGAGCCGGTTTACGACATTGACGCCACGGCGTTCCGTCGATTCTTCGAGCTACCCGATGATGAATGGAAATGGCATTTCGACGTTCCCGGCTTCGATGTTCGATTTGCAGCACTCGACCTCAATCACATCTCGGACTTCGGCACAACATGGCAGGCGTCTCACTCCTTCAAGAAGGACTCAGACCAGTTCCGTTGGTACGGCAAACTGATGGTTGATCAGTCACGAAAATTCGTCGTGACGCTCTACAACGAGCGGAATGGGTCGATGCGTGCTCAGGAGCAGGGAGCATGGCACGAGATGTTTCGCAAAGGCACGATTGCGATCACTGGATTCGGGTACTATGCCGAACGTGCCGAGGTCGATTACTTCACGTACTACAACACGTCACTGAGCGGCAAAGGCAATCAGTATCCAGACGCCAAGTCGAAGTTCCTCAAAGGTGCCGACAGCTACATTCTGCTGACGCTCACGAAGAATCCGGCGAAGATGAAGGTCGAGATCAAAGGTCTGGATGGATCGGTGTTGGATCGGAAGGAATTTGGAGAATGACCAGATGAAATCAGTTATCAGCAGTTTGGCCTTCCTCGTTTTTGCTTCACTCGCCCCGTTGCGGAAAGGACTCGGCGTCCATCGACTGATCTCTCTTCGAACGGCACCCCAACTGTGACAGGCACTTCGAGTTGTCTCATCACTTTTGCTTCGGGTTTCTTGCCGACAACGAGGGCATTCCTGTACCCGACAACCCGAATTTTGAGAATGTAGTCGTCGCCATTCGACGATCCTGCCAGAGTAAAAATAAACGCCAGCGAAATGAAAGCTGCCCGACCGAGCATTGGTATCTCCTGAATCGAAGTTGCGACGGACTCTATTGGGGATGCGGAATCTCCTCGAGATTGAATCGGAAAGCTCGCATTCGAACATCCGATGTCCAGCCGGTAAGTCTTCCAGAATTTCATCTTCAAATTCATCGTGCATCACGGATTCCTTCATCCGACCAGCATTCCTGAAACACTTTGGCCGCCACGTCCGGGGACAATCCGCTGACAGCAGCGGCACCTGCCTCGTTCACGATTCGAGCCACGACAACTGGAAACGGTGGCGTTCTTTGGATCGTCTTGGCGAGTCGCTTCTAGCTGGCGAAGTATCGCGATGGATCGGGCCTGCTTCGTGAAGTCGCGACCGGATGCAATGACCGTGCTACCGCTCAGACGAAGCTGACGGAACTTGAACGACGCGCGGAGCTGATTCGATCCGGCGTCCTGCAAGCCCGTGAGGAAACGATTGCTGGTCATTCTTCGAAGTCGATCACTTTGCACTGCCAGGCGTATCACGACCATCGCGTGTCTCAGGAACTGAACGAAACACGCATCCGGAATACGGACTCGCGACTGAAGCGACTGGCTGACGAATGCGGCTTCCGTCGACTGTCTGACCTGTCCGAAGAGAACAGAGGACTCGGCGAAATTTCACGTCGCTGTGTTCGCAAAGGGCCTTGAACTCGCCTTCCGAGATAATGCGGTTGCGAGTCCTGCCCCGAGGCTTCTCATAGCCGACAAGCGGGTTCTCGGTGACGAGGTCGTGCTTCACGGCCCAACTGAAAACCGTCTGGACCGTGGCGGATGGTGTCCGGGTCGCAGTCCACAACCCATGCAACATACGCGATCCCGGCAT
>CALDJX010000518.1 GCA_937899075.1 uncultured Planctomyces sp.
CAACGAATATCTTGTCGTCACGCACATCGAGTTTTCCATGTAACCGCAGCTTGTCTATCGCCGCCCACACCGCTTCTTGAAACTTTTTGCTGTTTGATATTCCGAGCAGTTTCGCTGCGGCCGATGACGCTTCCGACTTCGTGGGACCGACGTTGCACTCAACGGTGGAGACTACAGCCGTAATGATTTCGCCGGAAAAAATCGTGTCAACTTTTCGCAGGCTGGAATTGTCCAGATCCTTCCGAAATCGCACCGGAAAGTCCTGCTGCCCCTTACGGCAGGCGAAGTCTTCGATCAATTCCACGCGTCCGCCCTTTTCCAGCATGCTCAGCGCACTACCGATTTTCTCTTTCAGACTGGCGACAAGACGTCCCTGCCCAAGGATCGAAATGCATCTCCGCCCGATTTCATCGGCATGGATCGGGGCTTCCTTCTCTACAATGCGCTCGATCAGTTGAGCAAGGGCCTGTTTTTGTAAATCGGCTGGTCCGCCACTGAAGTTGGGAATGGTCAGGCGGCATTCAACGTACGGAGCAGCGATTGAGTCTTCAGCAGGCTCATCGATTTCCATTCTCTCCCATTGAACTTCAGCAGAGCCACCCTCTTCGCGTGGTGATGAGTGACTTCCTTCCGAATCACGAGACTCCCATTCGATTCGCGCTTGGTCAACAGCTTCCAGAACCTTCTGTACCTGTTCATCAGGGCGTTGAAACCAATCTGTGCTCCAGATGCGATAGATAATCCACCCACGAGATTCCAAAATTGCCTGACGTAATCGATCACGATCTCGCACCCATCGTGCGCTGTGATACTGAGCTCCATCACATTCAACGCCAATCAAGTAGCGCCCTGGATTTTCGGGATCCTTAATCCCAAGATCGATTCGAAAACCGCCAACGCCGATCTGAAAGTCGACTTCCAACCCGCAACGTGTTAGTGCCGCAGCGACTTGTTCTTCAAAAATGCTGTCTGCGTCACCGACCGACTGTGCAATCTCCATGTCGCCAGTCTCAGCGAATTGCAGATACGTCTTCAGGGCGGTCACGCCGACGCTTTTGGTGCGTGACAGGTCGATATCCTCTGCCTTAATCGAACTGAACACCTCGCATCGCTGTGAAGCACGGCTTATCAGTACATTCAGGCGCCGTTCCCCACCTTCCCGATTCAACGGCCCGAAGTTCATCGTCATCTTATCGTTCTTGTCTTTGCCATAACCGATCGATATGAAAATCACTTGCCGCTCATCACCCTGAACGTTTTCGAGACTCTTGATGAAGAAGCGGTTGAGGTCGGAACGCGTAAAGAATTCATCGTGCTGTCGCGCGTCGCGACGCAGCAAATCAAGTTGATCCTGAATCTCCCGTGCCTGCGCCTCGCTGAACGCAGCGACTCCCAGTGAAACATCGGGGGTGTTTTTTACGTGCTGCATCACGGCAACCGCGACGGCCCGAGCCTCAGCAGCGTTCGTTGCAGAACCTCCGCGATCAAAGCACCCGTTCTCAGTGAAATGAAACTTCACGCCCAGCGCCCCTGAGGCGAGCGGACTTGGGACCACGAACAGACGACTTTTGTAAAACTCCTTGTTGCTGACGGCGATCAGCGATTCATGTTGACTGCGATAATGCCAGCTTAACATGCGACTGGGAACTCCCTGAGCCTCGCATAGTCCAAGAATGCTCTCAAGGTCACCGGCGTTGGTCGAATCGTCTGTTTCGTCTTCGCCTCCTCCCGATACGCGGCCGAAGAAGTTCGTTGGCGGCAACTGTTTTTGGTCACCGACGACAACAATCTGCTTGCACCGCGAAACAGCCCCGAGCGCATCGACGGGCTGCACCTGGCTGGCCTCGTCAATAATCAGGAGATCGAATTCAACGCCACCCGGTTCAAGATATTGGGAAACCGACAGCGGGCTCATCAAGAATACTGGCTTGATCATCTGAACCGCCTGGCCCGCCTCACGCAACAGCTTCCGCAACGGCATATGCCGCCTTTTCTTATTCATTTCACGACGCAGCAGGCTGACCTGCCCGGAGTTCGCTGCCGACGACGGCATATTCTCGTGGTGCTTCCGCGCGACCTCCAGTTTACTGTGGCTGATCTTAAGCTCGTCGAGTTCTGCGAATCGCTTACGCAGAGCCTCAAAAGAACTCCCTTCAAACGTCGAGAGTTCAGGCCGATTCCTCCACGACCACGACCAGAGTGAATCCGCCAGGCGATAGTCGAGCGCATCGAGCAATCGTCCCTGCGTCTCATTCCCCTGCTTGATGCTGCTCACAAAATTCGACAGGCCGACAGACGTTAATTCAGACAGGTACTTCTGAGCATTCGTGTAGTGGCTTAACTGTTCGGTATTTTCTAGCCACGAGCCGAGATGGTTGCTTAGTTGCAGAAGTGGGACATCTCTTGGCGACGTAGCATTGAGCGCTTCGCCCAGTTCCAATTTCAAATAGGCCACCAATTCTCGCCATTCTTTATCCGTGGCTTTGAAATGAGATTTCACTGCATCCATTGCAGGCGCCAGTGTTTTCAAGCTGGCCCCTTTGGCTGCAAGTCGCCGAGCATGTTGTTGCAGCAGTTCGGATTCTTCGCAGCCGCTAATCCAATCCACGATCCCTAACGCTCGATCCAGTGTTGCTTCATCGGGAAACCCCGATGAATCCTGCTGCCACGCAGCCCCAAACAATTGTCCGCACAGATCACTATCGCGATTAGGATCGTTTTGAAGTTTTTGAGCTGCCTGCATGCGATCAATCAACGCCAACTGCTCATCGATCGCATTTGGAACCCCATTTCGAGCTACCCCGCGAAACGTTGCTGCCGCACGGCGGTAGTCACCAAACAGAAAGCGGAACCAACTTCTTCCCCGTGCCGCGATGGCAATTCGTATTGGAGTCCAGTCAATCCCCCATGCGGCATCAATGAAGTTTTCTTCAACTTCGGCGCGACCATTTCGGGCGACGCGGATCGCCTTTAGAGACTCGGAGACCTGAGTGTTTGAGTGCCAGCGTTTGTCCGTAAGAGTACTACGGTCAGCGGTCGATGGAAGCTTTCCAAGGTGCGTGATAAGCCCGATGAATCCTGGAAAGTCCGTCAATTTTTCCGGCCGTTCCACTTCAAGGATTTCGGAAAACGACTTACCTGCGGCGAGTAGTTGGTTAACTCGTTTTCGCAGTCGGGAAATTGACAGCGCAAGTCGATCCGTATCAGCCGGAGTCAGTGGGGCGCATCGGACGCCACGCCAACTATGGCTCTGCAATGGTCCGGTTTGTGCGAGTGTCTGGTCAAGGGCCAGGACGCACTGCCTGGATCGCTGGTAGTCTCTTTGGGACCAGTTCACCACGCTGTCATCCGTTCGATCCGCAGCAGACAGGCCTGCCAACTTCGACTTAAGCGACTTTGACAAAGCCTGGTGTGGCGTCCAACCAGTTTCCTTAATCTTGCCGTGCAGAGCTGCCCCGTGTTGGCGTAATTGCTGGGTTAACTCACGTAACTCATCTTGCGGCATTTGCTCATCACTGACCGGTTGCCCTTGTTCGAAAGTCTGTCTGAGGTCTTCCAGCACTTCCTGCTTGCGAGCCTTGTGGCTGTGAAGCTGAAGCATCATCGAGCCGAGGCCTGCACTGACAAGTCGCTGCTCGACCACCTGGAGCGCGGCCATCTTTTCAGCAACGAACAACACCTTCCGCCCAGCGTGTACGGCGGCAGCGATGGCATTCGTAATCGTCTGAGATTTTCCCGTTCCCGGAGGCCCCTGCACGACCAAGCTTCGGCCTCGAGCAATTTCCTCGATAACGACAGCTTGCGAGGAATCGGCGTCCGCGATATGAACGACGTCTGCCGGATTCAACACACTGTCTACAACATCGGCCTCACCACAAATTGCCGGCCCAGCGACCTCCGGAGACATGCCGTCACCAAGGAGCGATTCCAGCAACGGGTTTTCTGAGAGAGGGCGATCGTCCGGCCACGCGGCGTCCGACAAGTCCCGAAACATCAGGAATTTGGTAAACGAATAAAACCACAGCAGCATACGATTGCTGTCGATTTTCCAGTCCTCGCGGTCCGAAATCTGTTCGCGTATCTGGTTGAAGTAAGTCTCAGGTGT
>CALDJX010000519.1 GCA_937899075.1 uncultured Planctomyces sp.
ACTTCGAGCCGCTCGCGGCCGCGCCAGATCCGGGTGGCGGCATCAAACGTCATCGTTTCCTCGCTGGCCTTGCCGTCTCCGCCTTCCTTCGGTTCGCGGCTGGCGACGATCATCCCTGAATTGTTCTGCAGGTCCACTTCTTTGAGCGTCCAGACCAATCCTTCGCGAAAGCAGTGGCTTGGCTCGTCTTCTAGCAGGAGGACGTGGTTCTCGGCGGGGTAGATGCCGGCGCCGCTGTAGCCCGAATTTTTCTTGCGGTTGTCCACCGGCAACACCGGCACCGCCGAAAGCTTCGGGTCCGGCGGAAGAAAGGCCCGGACGTGCAGCACGGTGCCGAGCGGGATGTCGCGCAGATCCGCCGGTGCGCCGTGATAGCGGATGATGCCGTAGGGCAGCATGGCGAAGGGATGCGGAGCGTTCCGAAAATACTGGCCCGCCCCCTGCACGCGAAGGCTGCCGCGGCGATTGGCGTGATCCACGTACACCAGTTCACCACGATAAGAGAGCGCTTTTTCCAGAGGGGGAAACTTCCCGGACTCGGGGCGGAAGGGTTCGCCTTCACCTTCGGCGTTAGCAGTACTCGCGAGCAGGGACACGCCAAAGTAGAGCGCGGCGAACCAGCAGGTAGATTTGAGTTGTGTCATCGTTCGATTTCGCTGGGTCAGTATTTCGGGAAGATTGCTGGGGTCGGGAAGCGATCCTCGGGGTTGTTCTCGAAAAGATATTCCTCCCGGGGGATCTGGGTCTTCGGCCAGCTTTCCGGGCGGACACGAACGACTCTTCCGGGGCGAATGCCTTCGATGATCAGGTCGGTCTCAAACTGGATTCGGATGCCGCTGCTGCCGAGCGGGATTTCTCCGGGTGTCTGAGTGACGTCAAGGATTTTGCCATTGGAGGCCATGTGGGAAGGCCCATAGTGACCAGCTGCGTGCTTCAACGTATTCTCGGCTCCATTCATTTGTGCCCCGACGCCCTTTTGGAAGTCGTTGTAGAGCGAGGAATCCATGCCGCCGAACAGCGTCGCGGTGACGTTCGCGCGGCCGAACTTGCCATACTCGACGGCATCAATCCAGGCCGGCATCCAGCGACTGCGGATGAAGGCTTTGTGCGTCTCAGTCTGAAATTGGGCCGCGTACTGGATAGCGTCGTCCAGCCAGATGTCCGAGATGTGAAATTGAGTGAAAGCGCCACTCAGTCCATCACCTGGTGCGGGCTTCCAGGTGATCCCGAGCAGGACGGCCTGCCCACCGAGTTGTTTCTTCCCGCTGGCGGGCCATGCTTCTTCGGCGACCAGGTCCGCGACTCTGATTCGCTCGCGACCGCGCCAGATGCGAGTCGCGGCATCGAAGGTCAACTCTTCATCTTCGAAGTTGCCGTCTCCACCGGCCTTTGGCTCGCGGCTGGCGATGATCTTCCCCGCGTAGTTCTTGAGTTCCACTTCTTTAAGCTTCCATACCATTCCCTCGTTCAGGCAGTGACTGGGCTCGTCTTCGAGCAGCAGCACGTGGTTCTCGGCGGGTGCGGTACCGGTGCCACGATAATGCCCCGCATCTTTCGTCTTGTTATCAACCGGCAATAACGGCACGGCGGAAATCTTTGGGTCAGGCGGCAGAAAGGCCCGGACATGCATCACGGTGCCGAGCGGGATGTCTCGCAGATCCGCCGGAGCGCCGTGATAGCGGACAATGCCGTAGGGGAGCATGGCGAAGGGCTGCGGGTCGTTGCGATAAAACTTGCCCGTCCCCTGCACACGAAGGCTGCCGCGTCGGTTGGCATGATCCACGAAGACGAGTTCGCCCCGGTAGGAATGCGCCTTTTCCAACGGGGGAAATTTCCCGGCCTCGGGGCGGAACGGCTCGTCTGCGACGGCCGTGTGCCGTGACAATAGCAAGACGCTCATGAAGAACGTTGCGATCAAACAGATTCTTAGAGTCGTGTGAAAAGGCATAGCGGCTAACAGTTAGTGGTTGGCGATATTGGCTAAGAGCAAATAGCTAACGGCTAATAGCTCCTCACACTTCGATCACCTTATTGCTGTCGCCGAACGTATCAGTCTCTACACCCATGCGTTGGGCCATCAGGAGCAGAAGGTTGCTCATGTGAGCGTCCGGGTTCACAGGGCGGCTGCAGAGCTGGTAATGCGAGCTGGTGAGCGCTCCGTCCGCGCCGATCGCGTAGCCTTGGAAGCTTTTGGCGTCCTTGTTGAAGTCCAGATGGCTGCCGTGCTTCAGTCCGAGGTCCGAACCACCGGCGAGAACCAGCGGCAGGTTGGCGTTGCCGTGGCTGTGGCCGTAGGACATGCCGCTGCCAAACAGCGCCATCGTGGAGCCCAGGAGCGGCTGGCCATTGACATCCTTGGTCTCCGACAGCCGCGACAGGAAGTAGCTGAACTGTTCGATGGCGAACGTGTCGTAGTTGGTGAGCTTCTCGATATAGCCAGCATCGCCGCCATGGTGGCTGAGCTGATGCCGCGATTCGGTGATGCCAATTTCTGGAATGGCAAAGGCATCGCCTTCACCTCCGAGGCTGAACGTGGCCACGCGGGTCACATCCGTCTGGAACGCGAGCACCATGAGGTCATAGACTGTGCGGAAATAATCGCCCGCCATGGTTGCGGCAATGTCGCGGTCGGTGCGTTTGCGGTCGGCGTCGGAGATGGCGGGCAGCGGCGTGTCGAGCCAGGCATCGGCCCGCCGAGTGCGGATCTCCGCCTCACGGACAGAAGTGAGGTATTGATCAAGGCGTCCTTTGTCGGCAGCTCCCATCTTCTGCTCAAGCCGGCTCACTTCCGCGAGGTTGTCATCGAGGACGCTGGCTTTACGTCGCAACGCCCGCCGCTGGGCTGCGATGCCTCCTTTCGGTTCCTCGAACAGCGACGCGAAGATTTCACTGCAACGACGCAGCGCCGGCAACTGCACGCCGTCCGCAGTCCAGGCAAGGGAACCCTGCGTGAGCGCGATTTCCATCGAAGGGTATCGCGTGTGCTGCGCGGTGACTTGCGCCATCTTCTGGTCGACGGAGATCGTATTGCGATCCGAAGGGCCGAGTTTTCCGCCGGTCAGCCAGACCGAGATACAGTTGTGGTGATGACTGATGGCTCCCGGATGATGCAGACCGCTGATCGGCGTGATGACATCGCGGTGCTTTTCCAGCGGCTTGAGCGACCGGGAAAACTCATAGTCCTTGCCCGGTGTGGTGATCTGATAGTTCAGCGAATGGACGCCGTTCGCGAGGTAGATAAAGGCGCTGCGCCGAGGCGTGGCGGACTGTTGCTCGGCCGCTCTGAGCGGGATCATGCATTCCAGGAACGGAAGCGAGATAAAGGTGCCCATCGCACGGAGAGCGTGTCGGCGGTCGATTAGCCAGGATTGGGATAGGTAGTTGCTCATCGAGATTCTCCTTGGAAGGTTTTGGCAAGTGTTGGCTGGTAGGACGCCCTTTCCAGGGCGTCAGTAATGGCTTCGTTCTTGTAGGTAGGTCCTACGTCAGTTATCGAGTTGCAGCTTTGTGGTCGAGTTGCTCCGCAACTCGATTCCGAGTCGCGGAGCGACTCAGCCACATTCATCGTTTCCTTATCAATTCGGACAACGCCACCGCACGAACGATGTCCTTGACTCGGTAATCGTTTTTCTTCGCTTCTTCTTCAATCATGTTGATGTCCTCCCGGTCATCCACCGTCAGCACACGGCGAAGAGCGTAGGTGCAGAGCTGTTCGATGAAGGCTCGCGCGACCTTGTCGCGGTCTTCAAGCAACAGTTGTTTGAATTGGACAGAATTGGTGAATAGACGACCGTCGGGCATCACACCGGAGGCATCCACCAATGGATCTTCACCGACGCCTGTTGGAACCTGCTCGCGGGTGCGCCACTGGCCGATGGCATCGTACTGGTCAAATGCCAGTCCCAGCGGATCGATGTTGCGATGGCAGGCGGCACAACTCGCGTTCTTAGCGTGTGCTTCAATTCTTTTGCGGATGGTGATCTTGTTTCCCTGGGGTGGAATGGGCTCAATCGGATCAACATTGGCCGGTGGCGACGGCGGTGTCTTGTTGAAGATCGCTTCGCTGAGCCACACACCACGATGCACCGGGCGGTGACGGGTGCCGTCCGAGGTCAACCCGAGCACCGCGCCCATCGTGAGCAGGCCGCCGCGATGGTCATCGGGCTTGAGCGCCACACGCTGGAAGCCGCCCGTTTCCGCCTCGGGCAGTCCGTAGAAATCACACAAACGAGCGTTGGCCATCGTCCAGTCGGAATCGAGAAAGTGCTCGATGGGCAGGTTCTTCGTGAGCATCTCGCGGAAGTACTCAACCGGTTCCTCACGCATGCTCGTCTCAAGCCAGTCGTCATAGGTCGGGTAGAGTTTCTTATCCGGCGGGAACATGCCCACTCGGTGCAGTTGCAGCCACTGCCGCGAGAAGTCGTCGATGAAGCGATTGGTTCGGCTGTCCGTCAGAATCCGATCCACTTCTTTCGTCAGGCCGTCGCCGTTGAGGTTGCCGTTTCTGGCGGCGGTGAAGAGGGCGTCGTCGGGCATCGAACTCCAGAGGAAATACGAGAGCCGCGAGGCGAGTTCCGAGTCGTTGAGACGTTCGCGGGCATCCGGCTCGCCCTCGACGAGGTAGATGAAGTTTCTCGACGTCAACACGCCCTGCATGGCAATTCGATAGGCATCGACCGCCTTTTCGCCCGCCTCGCGTTCAGCACGGTACGACTGCAGATAGTCCTGCAGTTCATCCTGCTGCACTGGCCTCCGCCAGGCGCGCTGCGCGAAGCGTTGCAAATGCTCCGCAACCACTTCGGGAGTCGCGTCGTCGGGCGGCAGCACGTCGTTACGCCGGGATTTTTCCTCTTCTGTGACCAGCGGCCCTTCCCATTCGATCCAATCGAGGAGCACCGTCGAAAAGATGCCGTTCCCTTCGCCGTCGAACATCTGCGGGGCGTTCGGATTCAGGAGAGAGGTCTCGCTGCTGTGCGTAAAAATGTACGACCTGCCGGCGAGCGCGTTGCGGAAGGCCGCGCCCGCTCGCCTGTCCACAACATCGGTGGCCACCACGCAGAAATGCAGCGACGCAGGCATCTCGAGAAACACCTCAAACTCGTAAACCTGCGGACTGTCCTCCGCCGCCGTGATGTCAAATTCGATGAGGCCGTCGACGGTCTCCTCACTGGTCTCCTTGCCGATGCTCAAGTGTGCCGGCTGGCCGCCAGGCGGGCGGATTCCGCTCGCTTGAAGACGCATGCGATACAGCCCACTGTGCTCCGGCCCCGTCTTTCCAAACCAGTTGGAGGACAGCGCGTGCTGCACTCGACCGGGGAAGAGCAGGTAACGCAGCGGCCGCTTGATGCCGAACCGGTCCAGCGCTTCCTGCTGGCTCTTCCCGCCTCCGTAACGCAACTCGGCGGCAGTCTTGTTGACTTTGCGAGCCTCGGCGGACGTGGCGGGGAAAGCGCGGTCGAGCACGATGTCGGCCGCGCGGTAATAGCGGTCCACGTGCGACGGCGAGAGCGAAAGCTGCGACCCGATGCGCTCAAACCCGTGCCACAGCGTGTCCTCGTTCAGCTCGCCCGGTTTGGCCGGATCGTAGCGCACCCCGAGCAGGTCGTAGACTGTGTTCTGATACTCCTTCCGACTGAGCCGGTAGTGCGACACCGCCGGACGCGCCGCCATCCGCGCCGCACGTCCCTCTTTGAGCCGCGCGTCGAGATTCGTGACGAACGCCGATAGCTCGTCCTGAGTCGGCTGCGGCTCTGTCTTCGGGGGCATCTCGCCGCTGTTGACCTTGTCGATCGCCTCTGCCCAGTGATGGCTGTCCAGGCCCGCCTTGAAATCGCGCGACAGCCGGTCGATCCGGATATCTCCCTCTTCCTTCTGCGGGCCGTGGCAGCGGACGCAGTGCTTCTCGAGAAACGCTTCAAACGGTTCCGCCCCGCAGACGGTACCGGCACCGGCGAGGCTGAGGATTACACAGAGGACGAGGCTCGAACGTAACAAATCTCGAACCCGGAACATGATCGTTGTGAGTGTCATTACGCGAGAATCTCCTTCACTACGGAGCCATGCACGTCGGTCAGGCGGAAGTCGCGGCCGAGGTGGTTCCAGGTCAGTTGCGTGTGATCGATGCCGAGCAAATGCAGCATCGTGGCGTGCAGGTCGTGGATGTGAATCTTGCCGTCGACCACGCTGTAGCCCATGTGATCGGTTTCGCCCCAGGTGAATCCGCCTTTGATGCCACCGCCAGCCATCCACGCACAGAAACTCTCCGGCTGATGTTCGCGGCCGTGTGTGTCGATGGGAGCCGTGCCGCTCAGGTCCTGGCTCCAGGGCGTGCGACCAAACTCGCCGGACCACAGCACCAGCGTGTCTTCGAGCAACCCGCGCTGCTTCAGGTCTTTGATGAGCCCTGCGACGGGTTGGTCGGTCTGCTGGCACAGACGAGGCAGGTTGCCGCGGATGTTGCCGTGATGGTCCCAGCCGTCCATTGTGACCTGCACGAAGCGGACGCCAGACTCGCTCAGCTTGCGAGCCAACAGGCAGGCGCGGCCGTGCTTATCGCTGGGTTTGCCGCTGCCGACGCCGTAAAGGTCGAGCGTGGCCTGACTCTCGTTGGACAGATCGACCAGTTGCGGCGTGGTGGTCTGCATGCGGAAGGCGAGTTCCATGTTCTGGATCATCCCTTCCATGTTCGCGTCGCCATGAAGTTCATCGAGCAGCCGTTGGTTGAACTGCCGGGTGAGATCAAGACGCTGCCGCTGAATGGCCTCGGTGGGCGAAGCGTTCCGCAGATTCTCGATCGGCA
>CALDJX010000520.1 GCA_937899075.1 uncultured Planctomyces sp.
CTCTGAGATGTCCCGTCCGGAGTTTCGCTCCGTGGCGGGGCATCGTTCTGAGGCTTTGGTTCTCCCGTTGGTCCGAACGGTCGACGCCGCGCGGATTCGTCGGAATTCGGAATACATATTCAAAACTCACGGAGCGGTCTGCCGTTCCACAACGAAAGACAAAAGTCATGATCACGACAAACGACTCACCAGCAACTCTGACTCCGCTACTGACGGTCCGGGAAGCTGCCGATGTACTGCGAGTCTCGGAACGCACACTGTGGACGCTGACGCATTCGGGAGAGTTGCCGGCTGTTCGTGTCGGTCGATCCGTGCGGTATGACCAAAGCGACCTGGCAAGCTGGATCGCATCCCGGAAAACCGCGTGACGACGACGCTGAGAAGCATTGCGAAATGCTGCGATAGTTTGCCGCGAATGAAACTGCCGCTGTGAGGCTTCAGGATGTCCGCCGTGTGAATCATGGGGCGTCTGAAGCCTGCCAGCGATGGTGGCCAAAGCGTCTCGTTGCGACGACTTGCCGGAAGCGTGGGTTGTCGTCGTCAGACGGTGCAGGGTATGAAACAACGCGAGCCGCCGGGTTTGTAGGATTCCCGACGGCTCGCAAAGGTAACACGAACCGGAAGGTAACACCGTGGCGAGTATCTCGAAAGACGCGACAGGCAACCGGTCTCTTCAGTTTGTGGGCAAGGATCGGAAACGCAGGACCATCCGCCTGGGGAAGTGTTCTCAGCGACAGGCCGAAGCCGTCAAGGTGCATGTTGAAAGGTTGGTTCATGCCATCATCACCGGCCATCCTGTCGACCCGGACACATCCCGCTGGCTGATTCAGATCGACGTGAAGCTTGCCGACCGACTGGCCGCCGTTGGACTTACCGAGAAACGCGACGCTTCCACGCTGGCGGCATTTCTTGATTCGTACATAGCAGCCCGCACGGACATTAAGCCCGGAACGAAAATGCTATACGGGCACACTCGCCGAAACCTGCTGGCCTTCTTTCCCGAAGACAAACAACTCGCGGCGTTCACACTTGGCGATGCTGACGCCTGGCGATTGTTTCTCAAAGAACAGGGACTCGCGGAAAACACGATTCGCCGACGCTGCGGTCGGGCAAAACAGTTCTTCAATGCCGCGGTCCGTCGAAAACTGATCACAGAGAACCCATTCTCGGATCTCCGGAGCAATGTGCAGGGGAATCCCGAGCGGTTCCACTTCGTCCGACGTGAGGACATTGCCCTGGTATTCGACGCCTGCCCTGACGCTCAATGGCGAGTAATCTTTGCTCTGAGCCGTTTCGTTGGGATGCGGTGCCCGTCGGAGCATCTTCTGCTGCGGTGGAGTGACATCGATTGGGCAAACAACCGAATCCACATCACGAGTCCGAAAACGGAACACCACATGGGCGGTGAAAGTCGTGTGGCGCCATTGTTCCCGGAACTTCGCCCGATCCTGCGGGACTGCTTCGAACAGGCTGAGGATGGCGCCGAGTTCGTCATCACCCGGTATCGCACGGCGACCCAGAATCTCCGCACCCAAGGCAATCGGATCGTTCGACAGGCTGGTCTGAAGCCATGGCCGAAGCTGTTCCAGAATCTCCGATCGACGCGGGAGACAGAGCTGGCCGAAGATTATCCGATGCACGTCGTGTGCGCGTGGATCGGAAACTCACAACCAGTCGCGGCGAAGCATTACCTGCAAGTGACGGACGCCCACTTCGATCGGGCAGCGGAAGAATGCGAATCGAGTCATGCACCGGCGCTGCAGAATCCGGTGCAGCAGCCGCACGAAACGGCCGGAAACGCCTCGCAGGTAGTGAACACCGCGCAAGAAAAAACCCCGACAAATGCCGGGGTTTTCAACAGTTTGCGTCGCGATGCAGTGAACAACAACTCCCCGACTAGGATTCGAACCTAGGACCTAGCGGTTAACAGCCGCTCGCTCTACCAATTGAGCTATCGGGGATCGACTTGGGGCGGAAGATAAAAGACCGCTCCAGTTGCATCAAGAGTATTCGGACTCATCTGGCACTTCTGATGAGCGAAAACTGACGAAAATGACACTTTCTCACTTCAGGCCCTTATGACAGCCTAGTCGTCGTCACTTTCAACGTCTGTCCGCTTCTCCAGCGTCAGACGATTCCCACTTTCATTGTACTCGACAACGCTCATGAACGATCGCATCAGCATGATGCCTCGTCCGCCGGGCTTATCGAGATTTTCTTCATCCGTCGGGTCAGGGACGTCACAAACGGTAAAGCCTTCGCCCTGGTCTTCGATCACGACGCGAACGTGCACTTCGTCGATTTCCCATTTGACGTTGACGACCTTGTCCGGGTCCATCTTGTTGCCGTGCTTGATGGCGTTCACCAGTGCCTCTTCAAGAGCAAGACGCACACCGAAGACGTCGCGAGGTGCGTAACCCCGTGATTCCATTCCGCCTACGATCTGTTCCTGAACTTCACGACCTTTGGCCGTGTCGCTGGGGATCGTGACATCAAACTCTTCGGTACTGGACATAGCTCAGTGATTCTGCCTTGCAGGACAACTCTCTTGGCCCGACCAAAAGGGATGCAACTCGAAGTCACAATCCCTTACATGCCTTCGAGGGCCTGTTCCAGGTTATCACGCATATCGAAGAGCTTATTCAGCTTCGTAATCGCGAAGACTTCATAGATGTCGGGTCGAACCGTGCAGAGCCGCAGCTTGCCCTTCGCCGCCTTCACCTTCTTGTCCATCGTGATCAATTTGCCGAGTGCAGCACTCGACAAATACTCAACGTTGGAGAAGTCGAGAACAATCTTCGAGCGACCTTCATCTTCGACCAAGGCGAAAAGCTGGTTTCCGATGATCTGAATGTTGCCTTCGTCGAGAATCTTCTTGTCAACGAATTTGGCAATCGTGACGTCACCAGATTCTTCAATGTCCAACCGGCGATGACCTGCTGACATGTTGCAATTTCCAGTTATGTTCGGACTGTGACAGTAACAGCGACGCAGCAGGTAACAGTTGGCATCGAAGCCTGCTCGGATATCTGATCCGAAATTTGGCTCGACAAGCAGCTGATTTCCTACGGCCCGCAGACAGTAATTGTGCAGAAACCTCGGGTATTACTAACCCGAAACCCCAAGCAAGTCGAGCGATAATGAGGATCGGAAACTCATAAGTCAAGTAACTCGCAGCGGCGGAAGGTGTTTCTGCAAAAGCATTTTTCGCCCCATGACGGGTGCTCGACCTGTGACGATCAAAGAGTTTTCGCAAGATCACGATGTGACGTGAATGTTGGACCCTGAACCTTGCCTTGCAGCGCTGGCTAACCCAGCCCAGCCAGGTAATTCGTCAACCAGATAATGATGCCGACCATCATCCAGGCCAGAACGAATCCGATAATGCCGATCCGACTCGGAGTTGGAATTTCCAGGTCAGGATGTGCGAACAACTTGCCCTCGTCTGTTGGAAGGTGTCCTTCGGGAAGAGTGCACGGGCTTGTGATGATCTCTCCTTCGCGGACCGGCGTACGAATCAGTTTGTAGAACTGGTTGAGTTTTTCTTCTGAAGTGCGACGGCTAAGTAGACTTACACCGATTCCGGCAGTTGCGCCGGCCGAAAGGTACATCAGGATTTGCCATGGCACGCTCGTCTTGACTGAAATCAGAGTGCCGGCCGCGTCAACCTTCGGCACCATGATGCTCGGAGCCAGATCGTACAGCCAGGTTCGAAACAATCCCGGAAGATAGTCGATGTTCCGCGTCAGAAATTCTGACTCGCCAAGCGTGGCGACGATCGCGAACGGCGTGTGAGCCTGTGTCAGATACCAGACTCCCGCCGTCACGAGTGTCGACGTCCACACCCCCGCTGGCGTGTAGCCTCGCCACGTGATACCTAGCCAGAATGCCAGCCCCATGAAGGCCGGAATCGCCTGAATGTACGTCGTGAGAACCTGAATCACGTTGTCAAACTGCGTGAGCATTACCAGGGCGCAGCCGACGATTCCGAGACTCGACAGGCGACCCACCATGAGATAGTGCGAGGACGAACGGCCAGGCCGTATGAATCGCCGGTAGACGTTCTCGGTAAACAAGCCAGATCCGACAACCATCTGAGCGTCGCAGGTACTCATGACAGCAGCCAGCAACGACGCCATCAGCAAGCCCACGAGGCCATGCTGAATCGTCGGAAGGATGTCGTGTGCGGCGAGGCCGAACACCTGATTGGCAAATGCTTTCATCTGCTCAGGGTCAGCCTGCAGCTCAGCGAGCCGTTCTGCACTCACATAGTCCGTCCCCGGACTGAGATAAATGATGATGCAGGCAAGCCCCGTGAACGTCCACGCGATCGTGCAGAAACGCTTGATGAAGTTGCCAAATGTGAAGCCGAATCGTCCCTCGAATTCGGTCTTGCCCGCGCCGCAAACCCCCATAATGTGGGGCTGCACAACGATGCCGATCAATCCGCCAATGGACAACATTACCACATAGAACAGATTGATCGGCTCTGCGCCGGTGCGGGCCAGAAATTCATCAGTCAACGTCATGCTGAGTATTTCGTCGCCCGATCTTCCGGGGATCCCCTGTGCGAGTGCTGTGAATCCGCTTTCCGTTCCGGCAACCGAGGCCGCAACGTTCAACGCAAAGGGCAGCAGCAGGAACGAAAAAACGATCGTCAGGACTCCCTGCAGGAAGTCGGTCACTATCGCCGCGTTCAGGCCTCCCGCCAGACCGTACGCCACAAACAGGACGGTCATTCCGGCAATGGCATAACTGGATGGGAAGAAAGGCTTGCCAGTTGTCGGGTCGATTCCTCCGGCGAGGCCTTCAATCATTTCTCCGGCTCCGTACAGGCCGCCGGCGATGAACACGATCGACATCACGATGCCAACAACCGAATACAGCGTTGCGGTCGAACTGCTGTATCGAGCTTCGAAAAAGTCGCTCGTCGTGAGCGCTCTCATTCGCCGAAATACGGGTGCAACAATCCAGTAAAAGGGAGTCGCCCACAGCCAGAGAAACTGGTACCAGATCCCGGCCAGGCCATAGCGGAATGATCCTGCAGCCACGCTGACGGCCTGCTCGCTGCTCGTGCCCGACCCGAACGCAAAGAACATCATGAATACTTTGCCGAATCGACGGCCGCCCATGAAGTAGTCGGACATGTCCTTGACCTTCCTCATGGACCAGATTCCGACCCCCAGAATCACAAGGAAGTAAACGGCAAGAACAATCCAGTCGAGCCGGTGCAGTCCCAACAGATGATTTTCAGCAGGAGCGGCGGCGAGAAGCATGGCGGGGCTCAGCTTACGAGGCGAAGAGGCGGGAGTGTTCCTGGAACTTCCAGACAGCACCGAAGCGTAAGCAAGCTTTGATCCGTTAGAAAGCAAGCGGCGACCGCACGCCTGTTCGGCAGAGACGGGAAGCAAAATACGCCACTCGCCTTACCAGCTCATTCGGCTCGTGTGCCACTGGCTCTGCCAGTGCATTTACAGAAATTCCAAAGCGACGCAATCGTAAAATAATGGCCGCAATACAGCACAAAAGACGCAAAAAATAGATTCTTATTTTTGTGTTCTTTGCGTCTTTTTGCGGCCGTTAAAAAGTCTGCCCAGTGCCTGAAACTCTAACAAGATGCAAACACTGGAAGAGCCAGTGGCACAGATCGATTTCGGAAACCACTGGACGCGAGTTTTCGCCTACAGCGACGGCAGCCACGAGCAGTAGTACATCGCTCGCGGGACGGTCGACTCCATCGCCTTCTGCCAGAAGGCTTCCGGATCGCGGGCTTCGACATTGCCCAGCAGAACGTCCAGCACGGTCGGCGTGAAGGTGTATTTGACGACTCGGACGCTGCTCAAACCGAGGTCTTCCTGCAGCTTGTCGACCACTTCATCGTCGAAGGCGATCTCGTCGATCAAGCCGTTTTCCAAAGCCTGGTTCGCCGTGAACACCTGCCCGGTGGCCAGCTTTGTGCGAACCGTTTCTTCGTCGAGACCCTTGCGGCCTTCGGCGACGATCTCCACGAAGCGGTCGAAGGAGTCGTCCATGATCGCGCCCCACAACTCGCGGTCAGCCTCTGACAAAGGCTTGAACATGTTGAGCGAATCTTTGAACGGGCCGGTTGTCAGAGCGTCGGACTTCACTCCGAATTTCTCAGCCATAGCCGACAGGTCGTATCGAGGAATGATCACACCGATCGAGCCCGTCCAGGTTGTCGGCTCGGCGAAGATCCTGCCGTTCTCGCCGGCTCCCATCGCGATGTAGACACCGCCGGATGCGGCGATTCTTTTCATGGCAACATAAACAGGCTTCTTCGCGCTGAGCTGTTTCAGGCGGTGGTAAATCTGATGGCTGTCCGCGACCAGGCCGCCGGGGCTGTCGATAACCAGCACGACTCCTTTGACGTTGTCGTCGTCGCGAGCGTCCTCAACCATCCCGATGATCCGCTCGGTAAACGGCGGCATGATCGTTCCGTTGGCCTCGATGATGACGATCCGGTCGCTGGCTGTTTTGTCCCCCGAGACAAACTTCTCCTGCGTGCCGGTGTCGAGGTCTGCGTTCGACGAAATCAACGTAAAGTTTATGAACACGGAAATCAGCAGAAACGAAAACAGCAGTCTCGTGAACCACGCCTTGATGAATCCGCCCCCCTGCGGAGGAACGTTCACGATGATCTGCGGCTGGTTGGAATTGCTGCTCGGTCCGTCAGTGCTCATGGTGAACTCGTCATTCCGTAGGTGGTGTCTGTTTGGATCGCTTACTGAAGCAAGCCAAAGTGGTTTCCTGACGCAAAGTCGCGAAGACGCA
>CALDJX010000521.1 GCA_937899075.1 uncultured Planctomyces sp.
TCTCATTCTCTGACTCGTCGCCCAGACCATTTATCTTCCCAGATGCCCTCTTAGATATTTCAGCTCGACTGCAGCTGACCGAATTCGTTCTTCGTCAAAATTCTCGTGGTGGAATTTGCTAAGTTCTTCGATCGTTGCGTCATCGAGACTCGTTATTTCGAAATCAAGAAATGGTCGATGGTCCATCTTGTTGAGATTGTCGAGATCGCTGAAAAACTGGTAACGAATACCGTCGGTGAAAACTGCAAACTTTGCTTCCGTGACATGAAAATATCGTGAGAGCTGGGCAGGAGTCAGTTTGTCGAGATCGTTCCCGACAGCTTTGCATTCGAACAGAATGACAGGTTTGGAATCTCGAAGAATTGCGTAGTCGACCTTTTCACCTTTCTTGACGCCGACATCGGCTGTGAACTCGGGGCAGACTTCAAGCGGGTTGAAAACATCGAACCCCAAGGCTGCGATAAATGGAGCGATAAGCGACATCTTCGTCGCCTCTTCGGTTGTCGAGTGCTGTTTTCGTGTTTCCGCCTGCTTTGCTAATTCCCGCATACGGTCGGCGAATTCCATGATCTATCTCACTTTGTTGTGAACTTCATAAGACAAGTACGAACGAGACGAAGTGTGTACTTCGTGCCAGTTGGCGACAAGTCTGCAGACATGGTTTTGTTCCAGTCTTCTGTTTGAGCTTGGAAAGCTGACTCGGACACGATTCCTTCGAAGGCGCGTCGCTGTTTGAAGACGGTCTTTGATATTCGGAAAAGCGAGTGGAATCACCGTGAAGACTCGTACGGGTTGCCGGTTAGTTTGCTGACAAGAAAACAAGGAGACACGTCATGAGCATTCTGACTGACTATTCTGGTGACGAGAGGGTTGTTGTTGGGGAAACTTCTTTGCCAAACGCTTCTGGGGAGATCGACAGGCTGTCGCCGTCCGTTCGGCCGGACGAACGAGTGGCGGGGTATCAGGAGTGGTCGAACCTGCTGTTTGCTCACTGGCGGGTGCCGGTTGAGTTGTTGCGGCCGCTGATTCCTCGCGAGCTGGAGATTGATACTTTCGATGGAGAAGCTTGGCTCGGGCTTGTTCCGTTTCACATGACGGGAGTGCGTCCGGCGTGGTGTCCCGCTTTGCCGTTCGTGTCGGAGTTTCACGAAACGAACATCAGGACTTACGTCCATTTCAAAGGACGGGATCCGGGCGTGTGGTTTATCAGTCTGGATGCGGCTTGCCGGATTGCGTTGGAAGTCGCTCGGTGGAAGTGGCACCTCAACTATTATCACTCGGAAATGGAGTTGGTTCGGGACGGTAACAACGTGCGGTATTGCAGCCGGAGGGTTGATGGGCGGTCGCCTCGGCGAGCTGAGGTCGACATTTCGGCGACGATCGGTGAAGCATTGAATCCGCAGCCGGGAGTCAGTGTCGAGCCGGGGACGCTCGAACACTTTCTGGCCGAGCGGTACGTGCTTTACGCGGACGATCATCGAGGACGATTGCTGAGGGGCAGGGTGCATCATTCGCCGTATCCGTTACGGTCGGCAGAAATCGTTTCATGCCGACAGACGTTAGCCTCGGCGGCAGAAGTGCCGGTTTCCGGACAACCGGACCACGCCCTGTTTTGCGAAGGCGTTAAGGTCGACATCTTCCCCCTGCGACGCGTCACTCTTTGACTGTGCTGCCTGATCAGCACAAACTGCTCGTGTCAGACGCCGATCAAGAGTAGGATGATTGACGGTTATCACTGTGTGCCACTGGCTCTGCCAGTGCTGGATGCAGGCAGTCATTAGTTTTCCGAGAAGGCACTGGCAAAGCCAGTGGCACACTCGTAAACGGATTTCTGAATCTTACTCGCGGAAACCAACACGGGCAGGATGTTGCATGTCCACGACGCTCGATCGCCGCAAGGCTCGAAAAAAGAAGACGTACGCCGAGTTTGACGAGTACATCTCGTACCAGCTCCGCAAGACGCAGACGGGCATCCGCTCGACGGACATCTTTACCGCTTTGTGCGGTGCGGCGGTGTTTGTTATCAGCTACCTGCTTGTGTTCGTCGTGCTTGATCACTGGGTGGTGACGGGCGGTTTCGGCAACGGAATGCGAGCGGTGCTGCTGGTTGGGATGATCATTGGCACGCTGGCGTGGATCGGCTGGAAGGTCGTCTGGCCGTTTTTCCGTCGAGTGAATTCACTCTACGCGGCGAAGGCTCTCGAAGATGCGTCGCCCGAGTTGAAAAGTACGCTGCTGAACTATGTCGATCTTCGATCGGCGAATCGCGAGATTTCTCCGGCGATCATTGGGTCGATGGAAAAGCGAGCGGCGGTGACGCTTTCGCACGCCGAGGTCGACGACGCGATTGACCGCAGCACGCTGCTGCGACTTTCGTACGCTCTGCTGGCGGCGGTTGTGCTCTTCAGTGTCTATTCAGTCGTTTCGCCGAAGAAGGTCTGGCCGTCGATCGTCCGCATCTTCGCGCCGAGTTCTGACGTTTCGGTTTCGACTCAAACTGCATTTCTGAGCGTTGACCCCGGCGACGCGAAAGTTCTGGCTCGCGAGTTTCTGACCGTGACCGCCGACCTTTCTGGCGAGGTGCCTGAAGAAATCACGCTGCTGTACACGACGGCGGACCAGCAGTTTGTCGACGAAGCCGTGCCGATGCGCGAAGTCGAAGCCGGGCTGAAACGGTATCGATGTATTCTTAAAGGGAATGGCGGAGATGGCCTGCTGCAGGGGCTTTCGTACCGGATCGTCGCCGGCGACGCGTCCACAAAGACCTACAACGTGACGGTCGCTCAACCTCCGTCGGCCACGGTCAACGAGCTGCGATACTCGTTTCCTGATTACATGGAATTGCCCTCGGAACGTCCGACGGGTTCGAACATCGACACCTGGGAAGGCACAAAGATCGAGA
>CALDJX010000522.1 GCA_937899075.1 uncultured Planctomyces sp.
GGCTGAACGCCATGCGAACGACGTTCTGGCAGATCACAACCGAAATGGCTCCGCCACAAGTAAGGAGAGCGAACAGTGCAAATAGTAGTTGTTCGATGTTCACTCGGTCACCTCGCCATCGACAGCCGCAATTTCGACTTCGACTTCGCTGCTGATCGACACTTCAGCCGGAGCTGACACATCATTGGAAAGCGGGAGAATTTGAGGACGGCCAGTCAGAAGCACAAGAGCCATCGGATAGACAACCGCTCCCAGGAACAATGCACAGGACATTGGCAGCAGATACTTAAGACACGTGGTCATCACCTGGTCGATGCGAAGTCGAGGCAGCGTCCAGCGAACCCAAATCTGAATCAAAACCAGCTTGGAAGCCTTCAGCATCAGCACTCCGGCACCAAGCAGATTGCCAGCGATGACACCCGGATCAAGAACGTTAGCTGAGCTACCCTTGAGTGCTCGCACGATGCCGAAGCCGTCGTCCCAGCCACCGAGGAAGAGAATCGCGGCGACAGCACTCACCAGGAACATGCTGGCGTATTCTGCAAGAAAGAAGAACGACCATCGCATGCCGCTGTACTCAGTCAGGAAGCCGGCAACCAGTTCGCTCTCTGCTTCTGCGAGGTCGAACGGTGCCCGCTTACAACTGGCTGTCGCACAGACGAAGTAAACGATAAATGCTGGACCAGCGACAGGATGAAACACGTTCCAATGCAGAAACGGAGGAATCGACCCAATCCAATCAGCACTTTGATAGTGAATAACTTCGTTGAGATTGAGCGTTCCGGCCATGACGATCGGTACCAGAGCACAGATCGACATGGGAATTTCGTAGCTCACCATCTGAGCTGCTTCCCGCATCCCGCCGAAGAGTGCCCACTTTGAACCGCTCGCGTACCCAGCAAGGATGACGCCGATGACTTCGAGTGAAAGCATCGCGAAGAGCAGGAACATTCCGACGTCGAGCGAAACTGCCGACCAGCCATCCGTAAACGGCAGGAACATGAAGGCCGCAAACGAGGCGATCACGACAATGTAAGGCGCGACCCGAAACAAGGGCTTGTCCGCATCTTTCGGACAAAGATCTTCTTTTTGTACGAGCTTGGCTCCGTCAGCGACGGCCTGCAACCAGCCGAAGCGGCCTCCGACTCGCGTTGGTCCAAGGCGGTCCTGAATTCGAGCGGAGACTTTTCGCTCTGCCCAGATGAAGATTCCAGCAGGCAAGCCAAAGAACGCACCGATCAGAGCCACGTGAATAACCGCAGCGATCGCGACACTGCACGGTTCGCAATCAGTGATCCCTGTGATTATCTCGGCGAGGCTTTCTGCCGCCAGGATGAGACTCATCGCCCGTCCTTTTGTGGTCTCGACATTCCGAACGATCGAGGATTCGAACGTTCAAACGAACTGCTGAAAAGCACAACTCTGTCAGCAGGTCGGTCTTTGATCAGCGATCAAAAGGCGAAACATTCCTATGTCGCACCAAACGGCTTCCAGTGAAGGGCGGGAACTATGACGAATGACTTTCACCCGTTCAAGCAATCGGGTTTCTAATTCGTACAGCACACGCACTTCGAGGCCGTATTTCTCACGATTGGGAAAGCGTGAGGCGCAGAACGCTCGCGTAGTCGCTGCCGAAAATGAATGAACCGTCAATCTTCGAGCAGCCAGAACAGCGCATCCTTGCTCGCCTGCTCAAGGTCAGGAAGGTCGGCTTCCCGACCATAGACGACGCAAAGGGAAGAATGGGCGATCGCACGAACTCGGGCGAGAACCAACGATTCCGCAGCAACTTCTCCGTAACACTCCAGCATTCGACGACGGCCTGCGACGTCGAACAGCGACCACGCGCACGCCAGATCGGCCGAAGGGTCGCCAGCGTGAACGTCGCCCCAGTCGATGATTCCCGCGAGCCGGACTTCTTTCAGGCTTTCCGCGTCGCAGGGTTCGACAATCACGTGCCTTGAATAGAGGTCACCGTGTACCAGGCAGTCGGTGACGGGCGGTTTGCACAACAGAAGAAGTTGATCGAGCAGACCCTGCCAGCGAGCAGGGCTGTCGATAATTCCCAGTTTTGCCGCTTTGCTCAGTTGCTCACGAGCCTGCGTCGAACGTCGTTCGATATCCAGTCGCCCGAAAGTGTCGTGCGGCGCTCCCAGTTCCAGAGCTTCCTCAGCCGAAATGTCGTGCAACGATCGAAGAAACTGCCCGAGTTCCGCCGCCAGTTTAAATCGCTGACTTGCTGGCGGAGCAGCCTGGCACAGTTCAACGCCGGGAATCAGCGGGTATCCCGCGAACGGCCAGGAGTACTCCGAGGTTGGCTTCCCAATTCTCAACGGGCATGACACCGGAGCCGTCAGTCGGTCAGCAACCGCCGGGACGACTGCAAATTCCGAAAGGATCACGTCCGCTCCGAGCTGCCGACGAGGGAACCTGAAGACCCAGTCGTCACCAACCAGCCAGGCCGCGTTGTCCCATCCTTCGCCGAGCAGACTCAGTGAGCACGCAGCAAATTCCGGAAACTGCTCGTCGAGAAGCCGGCGAACGAGTTCTTCCGAAATCTCAATCTCGGCATCCCATGGCGAATTCATCGGCGGTCCCTGTTTGAGAGATAACGACAAAGCCACATTCGATCGCACAACATTACAGGCGAGAAGCCATTACAGCGCGAGAAGGCAAATACTCGACGCTGACACCCGGGAATGCAACTGGTTCACGCAACACTTCGCGGCGAGGCATACCACCGAGTCCTCATGATTGCTGACCCTGCCGGAGCTTCATACACTCCAGCCGTTTGATCACCGAAGCAGATTCCGGCAATCATCGAGTGTCGCTTTTCCGGAACGCCTTCTTCGGGACGGAAACGACATCTCCGAAAAACACAACTCGCCCCCGTAGATCAACTGGATAGATCGTCGGCTTCCGAAGCCGAAGGTTGGAGGTTCGAATCCTCCCGGGGGTACTTTTTGTTAACCCTGCCAAAAGCTAGACTTAGCTTACCTGTCAGAGCATGACGGAGTGGCCGGAAAGGACGACCAAAAGTGGTAGTACTACCACTTTTGTGGTCGCAGCCCTTTTCTGGAGCTACGTCATGCCACGAAAGTCATCAGTCCCATCGTATCGCCTTCACAAGGCATCCGGTCAGGCTCGAACCATTGTCAAGGGTCGGCACATCTACCTTGGGAAGTACGGTTCACCCGAAAGCCGTCAGCAATATGCCAGAATTCTGGCGGAGGCTGCATTACCGGCAGGTGCCCCCGCCCCTCCGGATCACTCTGACTCTCACAGCCTGTGAGTTTTTGAGTGGATCGCAGGTTTCCCTTCACCTCATCGAG
>CALDJX010000523.1 GCA_937899075.1 uncultured Planctomyces sp.
TCCGGGATCATGTCCAGGTCGAATTCCGGCGCGACGTGCAGCAGCTTGCCTTCCGCATTCGAACGAACTTCGCCGTCGTCGACGACGATTTCTCCGCGGTTCACGACGTAGCGAGGCAGTTCGAACATTCGCTGAATGTCGTCGTCGCGGCTGTAAATCGTGACGTCCGCGTCGGCGCCGACACCCAGGTGCCCCTTGTTCTGCAGGCCGAGGATTCTGGCCGGCGACGCTCGCGTGATGATCGCGATTTCGTACAGCGTGTATTCGCGGCTGAGATCAGCGAGGTTGCAGCGTTCAGCGACTCCGGCCGGAGCTTTGTCGAGGACTTCCTGACGACGGCCGCGGTCCATCAGCAGCGCGATGATTTCCGGATAAGCCAGGAACGACCCGCCGTTCGGATGGTCGGTACTCATGGCGATGCGCCACGGATCGTCGACCATCAGGTACCACTCCAGGCCGATCGCCCACTGCAACGTGTGGATCATGCTCTTGTTGCGGTATTCGATCGGGACGATGCCGCAGCCGGCTTCCATTTCAGTGTCGCCGCTGAACCATTTTCGACCGAGCACCTTGTGAAGGAAGTAGCCGAGCGGCCCATCGCCGGTCATTGACGTCGTCTTGTCGAACATTACCTGCCCGACGTCGACGGTCAGGTTCTTGTTTTCGTTGACGTACTGAGCAAGGCGAGGCACCTCCGACTTAAACGTCAGCTGGTCGTTTGGGTCGCCACCGTAACTGTGAAACTGAATGTGGGTGAGATGTCCGCGGTAGCCTTCGAGGCACTTCATGGTCTCGAAGGTCGTGTCGTGATTTCCCGGCAGCCCCAGATTGTTGCAGTGCACGTGGACGGGGTGCGGCATGCCGAGTTCATCGACCGCTCGTGCAACTCCCTGAATGATGTCGCGCGGTCTGATGTCGAATCCGTCGACCGATTCATCAAGCGTGTCGACGTTCCGTTGTCCGCTCTTCCACGCTTCGACGCCGCCGGGGTTGACCAGCTTGGCTCCGTAGCCTTTCGCCGAATTGATCAGCCAGGCCACACAGGCCTTCAACTTCTCCGGGTCCTTCTCCTTGAGCTGCTTCATGATGTAATGGTTATTGCCCATCATCACGTAGAAGCCTTTGTCGATGATCGGCGTGTCTTCCAGTTCTTCGTGCGTGTGCCGAGCGGCCAGTGGCGGAACGGCGGCATCGAACGCGGTCGTGTAGCCGAGTCCCGAATAGAGATACCCCGTCGCCCAGGTACTCGGCACGGCCCCCGTTGTCCCCGACCGAGTATGCATGGTTCGATGAACCATCGGAGCCAGCCGCTTGTCGTCCGGCATCATCTTGCGAGCCGTGTTGACCTTCGGGCCGGCGATGTGACAGTGCATGTCGACGCCGCCTGGCATGACGACATAACCCGTCGCATCAAGCGTCTTGTCGGCCTTCGTCGAAAGGCCCGATGGAGCGTCAATAATTCGACCATCCTGAATCCAGATATCGCGAACCTCGCCGTCGATATCGTTCTTCGGGTCGTAAACCGTTCCGCCTTTGATCAGTAGCTGAGGCATCTCTTTACACCAGTTCCGTGAGTTGATTTGTCAGCGGATTCGTCCGGTTCTAACTGTCGCTATCGCCATTGAGTTGAGCCGGTTGAAGTCAGTTACGCCGAAGGCGTTATATCCAATAGCCAGGGGTCAGCCGCGAAGCGGTGCAACCCCTGGAAGAAGTTGGCAAGAGGATCTACCCCGCAGGGGTTGCACCGTGAAATTCCAGTTACATCGTGTTGATTGAACCCTTTCAGGGTACGACGAGGTTTAATCGACTCCCAGGGGTGGCGCCGCTTCGCGGCTGACCCCTGGCTATTGAGTGAAACGCCTTCGGCGTAGTCCAGGCAACTCCAGATATCGATGTCTCCGGTTGCCCTCAAGTAACCATGTGCCGCCAGCGCGTACGCGCCTACGATCATGCACTCAGTTTCCTGGGCGTTTAGTGCAGACAACATGTCGCTGAAGTCGGGATTCACGATCCTTTTCTCCCGAGAATGACCAGACATCCATCGTCAACGGCCAAACCATAGAGACACGTTCTGCCGGCGTACAGTTTTGCAGGAAGTCATCCGGTCGATCGTCATCGAGAGATCGTTTCTGAACCCTGTAGTTCGCGCGGTCCATCGTTCATCGCCTTGTAATCAGAGACTCAATCACCACGACGCGTTTGAACCGAGCTGCTTTTCGCGGATGCGTTTTTCGATGGCTTTCAGGATTTCGTAGTCGCTTTTGTAGGGCGAGTCGAAGGCCGGACGCAGCGGGATCGGGACGTCGTCCATGCGGTAGACGGTGCCGCCTGTGTTGATGCCGTACGTCGAGGTCGTGAAGGCGACGGTGGCGACTTTTGCGGTCTCGCTGAGTTTCGGATCCAGAACGACCGAATTGATCTTCGCCAGATGATCGCGAGCTGGCTGACTGAAATTACTCATCGGGTCGGAAGCGATAATCAACGCAGCGTCGGCTTCGCCTCGCGCCAGCAGGTCGGAAGATGTCCATTCGCCGGGGTTGAAGCGAGGGTAGCCTCGTCCCAGATGAACTCCGAACGGGTAACCGGTTTGCCAGGTGACGACGTTGTCGGCGCCGGTCACGTTTCCGTGGCCTCGCATCGGCTTGGCCGTCCAGCGAGTGTACTTGTTGAGGTCACGAGCGAGGGACAGCACGGCTTCGCTGTTGAGATGCTTGCCGCGAGTCATCGTCAGGCCCATCCCGAACAGGATGACGCCAAACTTCGCCGCTTTCATTCCTTCAACAACTTCGGTGAGTTTCTCCAGCGAGATGCCGGTCTTATTTTCGATTGTTGTTGCGTCGACTTCGACGCCCATCGCGATCGCTCGCATCGCCCAGGCGAGTTCGAAGTCCGATCGCGGTTTGACCTGCAGAAAAATGTCGGCTGCTTTGGCGCTCTTCGTTTTTCGCACGTCGATCAGCACGGCCGTTCGATCTTTGCGACCGTTCGGCAGGAACTGGCCTTTGGGCATCAGGCTGTATCGAGTGAAGTGTCGCGGATGACTTTCCGCTGGGTTGCCACCCCAGAAGACGATGTAGTCCGCTCGGTTCTTGATCTCGCCGAGCGTGCAGGTAACTTCTCCCACTTCCTGAAACGCAATACCCGACGGTCCGTGACAGACGGAAGTCGTTGTGTCGACGCAGCCTCCGATCCAGTCAGAGATCGCCACTGCCACTCGCTGAGCTTCGCACGTTGTGTCGGACAGTCCGTAAGTGATCGGGTAAATCGCGTTCGAGAGGATCTCGGCGGCTCGCTCGATTGCCTGCTCGTACGATGCCGGCTGACCTTCGATCGTCGCTTCCGGTCGGTCTTCAATGTGGTGATTCAGGAACCACGCTTTGCCGAGCACGCAGGCGTTCTTCGCCTTCGTGATCTTGTTATCCTGAACCGTCAGTTCCATGTCGTCGCAGACGCAGCCGCAGAATGTGCAGGTGGCGTCGGTGACGACTTTCAATTCTGGAACTGCGGGGCTGTCGGACGATTCCTGAGGTGGGGGAGCGACGGTGCTCATGATGAAGACCTTCGTTGATAACGCGAGGCTTTGTCGGGAGACATCGCCAACAACAGGATCAATGAATTCGAAAGTCGACGGATGAAGAGATTGCACTCGCGTCGCCGCGAGCCGTCCCGATCACTCTCATCCAGCACTCTGCCAGTTCAATCTGGCCGGTGTCAGTGTCACTCTAAGTTAAAACAGGATGCCCGAAATCATCAAGAAATCAAAGTCACGCCGGGCCTGAAACCTTCTCAATCTGAACATCCATGCCTTTGCTGTCCGGCATGCCCGTTCCGTGGGTTTCTCCAGCCATTAATCGGCTGGATTTGTCTCCGTAACTGATAAAAAGCATGCCCGGCGGAAGTTCATCGCCTTTTGATGTCTTGCACGG
>CALDJX010000524.1 GCA_937899075.1 uncultured Planctomyces sp.
GCAAATACACGCCGCCAGTTGAGAGTTGAGAGTTGAGAGTTGAGAGTTGAGAGTTCGATGTTCGATGTTCGATGTTCGATGTTCGATGTTCGATGAGGCAGCAGTATGTCTGACGAAAAACCTGCTCGATCATCCGGACCGCTTTCCATCGTTGGCCCCGGTTTACTTGTTGCTGCAACGGGCGCCGGGGATCTTGCCACGGGTGCGCTGACCGGCTCGCGACTCGGCGTTGCCGTTCTTTGGGCAGTGCTGCTGGGAGCGATCATCAAGTTCGTGCTGAACGAAGGGCTCGCCCGTTGGCAGCTCGCGACAGGTTCGACCGTTCTCGAAGGCACGGCACGACACCTGGGAAGAGCGGGCATCGTCATCTTTCTCGCGTATCTCTGCGTGTGGAGTTTCTTTGTCGGCTCCGCGCTGATGAGTGCTTGCGGAATCGCCGCGCACGCCATCCTTCCACTCGGCGAACCGTCGACTGATAAAGTTATCTACGGAGTCATGCACAGCGTCGTCGCACTGGGGCTCGTCTTTGCCGGAGGCTATCGGCTGTTTGAAAAGGTGATGAGCGTCTGCATCGGCGTGATGTTTATCACTGTCCTCGCCACGACGATCGCCATTCAGCCTGACTGGTCAGCAGTAGCAAGTGGCATGTTCATCCCGACGATTCCTCAGTTTGATTCTGGCGGACTGAAGTGGACTGTCGGTCTAATGGGCGGAGTTGGTGGCACGGTGACGGTGCTTTGCTACGGCTACTGGATCCGCGAAGACAATCGCGAAGGATTGGGCGAGCTGCGCACCTGCCGACTCGACCTGTTGACTGGTTATGTGGCGACGGCGATCTTCGGCATGGGGATGGTCATCCTGGGCAGTCGACTGGACGCAGACTCCGGAGCCAAAGGCGCGACGCTGATCGTGGATCTGGCGAACCAACTCGAAACGTCTCTCGGAGCGCTTGGGCCGACGGCTCGTGTTGCATTCCTGATCGGAGCGTGGGGAGCCGTCGCCAGTAGCATGCTGGGAGTCTGGCAGAGCGTTCCGTACCTCTTTGTAGACTGCTTTCGGATGTTGCGTCTCCGGCCAGCCACTGACAAAGTGGAAAGCGACAACGAAGCGGCAACTCAAGACGCGGCTGCTCATCGAGCTGGCAGCACGTCGCCTGTCTACTATGGCTCGCTGATCGCGATCGCCACGGTTCCAGCCTTGGGACTCTTTGTCGGCTTCAGCAGAATTCAACTGGCCTACGCTGTAGTCGGTGCGGCTTTTATGCCGATTCTGGCAATCGCCCTGCTCTTCCTGAACAGCAGCCGCCGACGAATTGGCGAGGCCGGCCGCAACTCAGCACTTGCCAACGCATCGCTGATCGCCGTCATCGCGTTCTTCATCTGGGCAGGTGCCAACGAGATCGCCGACAAGTTGAACTGATGGGTCTGCGAACGCGTCGGCTGTGATACTTTCTGCGAAGACTCTGCGAAATGTCGGAGAGTTGCCACAACGTTGATTCGTCAATCAGGCACATCCCTCCGCGGTTGAGCCGTTCGCCAGCCGCCAGTCACGCTCGCCCGTTACAGACGGACCAATAACGCATTGTGGAATCGGTCTCCGAACGGCGATCAAAGATTCCATCACGATCGGAAGTAGCGTGACGTAGCCTTTCGAGCGGCGACTTCAAATGCCGCTGTGAATCCCGCTTTGCAATACAGGAATCGTAGCGCGAGGCTGCATGCTGTCTCCTGGGAATTCGAAATGGCTCACCCCGAATCATTACTCGATAAGATCCTCAAGTCTCCTCAGCTTCCATCCGTTCCGGCGGTTGCCATTAAGCTGCTTGACCTTGCCCAGGATCTCGACAGCAGCACTCGAGAAATTGTCGAGACGATTAAAACAGATCCGGCTCTTGCAGCCAAAATCCTTCGCTCAGCAAACTCGTCGTACTTCAGCTTTCGATCAGAAATTCGAACGCTGGAACAAGCCATTCCATTGGTTGGCCGAACCGTTATTACGTCGCTGGCGCTCAGCTTTTCGTTGTCGGCCGAAGCAATGACGGACGGGCCGCTTAGCGAGCACTACAAACGGTATTGGTTGCGTTCGGTCGTTCAGGCGTCGGCTGCTGAAACTCTTGCCAGTTTCATCGACAGAAATTCGATGTCGAGCGAATTGTTCATGACCGGACTCCTGATGGACATCGGCCAGCTGGCAATGCTCAGAGTCCTGCGCGACGACTACATTCCTGTCATCGATAAACTGGAAGAAGACGAATCCAGTCTGGAAGTCTGCGAAAAATCGGTGCTTGGGTTTGACCATACAGACACCGGCTCGCAATTGATGAAGCAGTGGAAGTTTCCGGAAGAGATGTGTGACGCAGCTCGTCACCATCATGGCACGCCGGCCGACGTCACGAACGAACAATCACTTGAACTGGCTCGAGTGACGATGATCGCATCCCGCGTTGGTGACTACTTCTGCTCGAACTCTCCAGGAGCCGCTTTGTCTGAGCTTAGAGAATTGACGGCAGCGTCGTTTCAATTTTCAGAAGAGACACTGTCGGAGTTTCTTCACAAGACGGAAGAACGCGTCCAGGTCACAGCAGAACTTCTTTCTGCAAACACCGACGATCTTCCAAACGCAGCCGATCTGATGTCGCAAGCCTGCGAGCAACTGGCGGCCATTTCAATCGCTCAGCACCAGCAGACTCAAGAAACGCTTATCCAGCAGAAACTCGGCGAACTTGAGCGACTGGACCTGGAGGCGCAAAACCGTCAATTGCGAGAGCAGGCCTTTTGCGATCCGCTAACGTCGCTCTACAACCGGCGATACTTCGATGAATCAGTTCAGAAGGAGATTGACCGTTCGTGCCGGCGCGGCAACCCGATTGGAGTTCTCTTCTTCGACGTTGATCACTTTAAACAGCTAAACGACACCTACGGGCATCAGTTCGGCGATACGGTACTTGCTCGCCTTGGAGCGATCATTTCGAAGAACATTCGAACCGCAGACGTCGCTGCTCGGTATGGTGGCGAAGAGTTCGTCGTGCTCGCTGTTGATGCCTCGGAAGCCGGATTGGGCGTCCTTGCCGAACGCATTCGCCAGTCAGTGGAGAACGAGACGTTTAACGACGAGGGATCCGTTATTCCAGTCACGGTCAGTGTCGGGGCAACTTTCGCCAGCCTGTGCCGCGGTGACCAGAACATTTCATCGAGGATCCTCGAATCGGCCGACGCAGCGATGTACGAATCAAAACGACGAGGCCGAAACTGCGTCACCATGAATTCAATGGCGTCTGACCTCGAACGACGGATCTCACAACTCGTCGTCGAAAATCGATTCAGCTACTGGCTCGTCCAGCGTCGAATTATTGACGGAGCTGAGATGTTTGAAATCGCTCAATCATCGCGTCCTGCCGAGATACGACTGGGCGAATTGGCTTATTCCAGAAAATGGCTGGAGAAAGGCGACGTTCAAAAAATCCTCGACATTCAGGAGTCAACTGGCGAACGATTTGGTGCCATAGCCCACCGGCTCTACCTGTTGACTGAGGAGCAATTGGCGCTGCTACTGGCTGAACAGTCTGAATGCTCTGACACCCTGAAGGATCAACTGATCAACGCAGGACTGATCGACGGCCAGGAAGCAGAGGCATTGTTCTCACAGTTCGTCCATGAACGAGAGCTGCGTCTGAAAACGACAGCTCCTCGACGATCTACGGTCGCCGCGACAACCGTCGCAGACACGACGGACGCCTGTTCGTAACGCGACGGGACACCCCAGAGCCCGGCAGACTTCCGCAAGGATTCCTGCTGGAAATATTGCGTCCGGGGAATCGATCGCCAGCTCCTTGCAATGCTTGCGCGGCAGTTTCAGAATGACGCCCTCGTCGAGCCGGTGATTGGCCGACGTACTTCTGAAACGAACGCCACTACTGCAATGCCTCACGCCTGGCATTGTGCAGGGAGCCTCTTATGAGCCGCGTGCTTGTTGTACTGCTGTCGCTTTTCATCCTGTCGACAACCGTAGACGCGTTTGCGGCCGACAAAGATGCCACCGCGTCTGAAGCGAAGAAAAAGGAACCGCGAAGAGTCTTCATTTCTCCGGACGACGCCGGGGATGAATACCCGCTCCAGGGAGAATACTCAGGCACAATCAAAGCTGGCAGCGGCGAAATCAAACTCGGCGTTCAAGTGATCGCTCTTGGCGATGGGAAATTTCGAGCGGTCGCCTACCCCGGTGGCCTGCCCGGTGACGGCTGGAAGAAAGAACTGCTGAATTACCAGGCCGAAGCACAACGAGACGGCGACGCCATTCGGTTTTCGTTGCTCGGACAAGGCAGTGGCGAACTCACCAGCAGCGGGATTTCGATTCTTAACAGCGAGGGAGTCGTCATCGGCGACATCCCGAAGGTGCATCGGAAGAGCCCGACGCTTGGGAAGAAGCCGCCGGAGGGAGCGGTCGTGCTGTTTGATGGTTCAACCGCTGAGCATTTCAAAGGTGGCAGAATGTCGGACGACAAACTGCTGATGGAAGGCGTGACGTCGAACGAACTGTTCGGCAGTTTCAAACTGCACCTGGAGTTCCGGCTTCCGTTCCAGCCGTTCGCTCGTGGACAGGGCCGAGGCAACAGCGGGCTGTACATGCAGGGGCGTTACGAAACTCAGATTCTGGATTCGTTCGGTCTGAAGGGAAAACACAACGAGTGCGGCGGCGTTTACACGATCAGTCCACCAGCTGTAAATATGTGCTTCCCCCCACTGGTCTGGCAGACGTACGACATCGACTATACCGCAGCCACGTATGACGATGCTGGCAAGAAGGTGAATCACGCCCGCATGACCGTCCTGCACAACGGAGTCAAAGTTCACGACAACCTCGAACTGGATCACGCGACGACTGCCCACCCAGTCAAAGAAGGTCCGGAACCTGGACCGATCTATTTGCAGAACCACGGCAACCCGGTTCGCTTCAGAAATATCTGGGTTCTTCCGTCAAAAGAAAGTTAGGGCGACATTAGTCAGCCCACTTTCTACTGAGTCGCCAGAAGCGATGGTTCAAGCAGGCGTTGTATGACCGAGAGTAATTCCGAGACGCCGATGGGCAGGATGCACGCGCCTCAACTTCTGGTCAGCGTGCGATCCGCCAGTGAAGCGATAGCGGCCTCGGCCGGAGGGTGCCAGATTCTCGACGTGAAGGAACCTTCGCTCGGGTCGCTTGGCAAAGCCGACAACGTCGTGATCGAGCAAATCCTGCAGGCGGGCCGGTCCGCAGGAATTCAAGTCAGCGCCGCGCTGGGAGAAGTGACGGACTACTCAACACTGCAAGGCAGCGATGATTCTGACCAGCGACTGCCAGAGTCGTTGTCAGAGCTTTCCTTCACAAAGCTGGGACTTGCCGGCTTGAGTCGTGACCGCAATTGGGCCACCCGCTGGCAGGACACGATGTCGTTGCTCACCGATTCATTTGCCAAAGATTCTTTTGCCAAAGACAGACCCGGCAGTCTCCACCAGTGGGTCGCCGTGATTTATGCCGACTGGGAACGAGCGGCGGCCCCATCCCCCGATGCGATTGTCGATTGCGTTCTGTCCTCCAGTTTGTCCACGGAAACTGGAATCGCTGGCGTCCTTGTAGACACCTGGTCAAAAGATTCAGGGCGACTCCTGGACGCTCTTGACGTTGAGCAACTTCGCGGCCTCTCTACGGCAGTTCAACGCTCGGGCCGATTCTTCGCCGTCGCCGGACGGCTGACATCCTCGATGCTCCCGGCGTTGACTTCGGTCCGACCGGATATTGTCGCGATTCGGTCTGCTGCCTGCCGGAATGAAGATCGAACATCCACCATCGATGAATCCGCCGTCCGAGCATTCCGGGCAAGCATCGATCGGACGTTCTCCTCGCCAGCCAGCGAGCAACCTTTGTCGATTGGAGTATCCCTTGAGTAATCGTGATCAGTCAGAGTCCCAGGCTTCCGCAAGCTTCTTCCGCGATCGGTCGTTCTGGGGGCTGACGATCAGCCAACTGCTCGGCGCCTTTAACGACAACATGTTCAAACAGTTGGTCCTGCTCCTTTGTCTCGAGAAGGCACGTGAAGTTGCCGCCGCAACGGGAGGTGAGGTTTCCGACTGGTATCAGCCGATTGCGATGGCCGTATTTGCTACTCCATGGATTCTGTTCTCGGGCGTGTCGGGATACCTGGCTGACCGAATCAGTAAACGACGCATCGTCGTCTTTTGCAAATCGCTTGAGATTGTGGTGATGGGTTGCGGATTGATGGCCTTTCTGTCCGGCCAACTCTGGGCGTTGTTCATCGTTCTGTTTTTAATGAGCACGCAAAGTACCGTCTTCGGGCCTGCCAAGTTTGGAATTCTGCCCGAACAATTTCGTTCTGAAGATCTGCCGCGGATCAATGGCATCTTTCAGATGACCACCTTTCTGGCAATCATCTTCGGATTCGCTTCCGCAGGTATCCTGAAGGAAGCTTTACCCGGGCAGGAAGGGCTGGCACTGGTTAGTGTCATTTCAATCGGCATCGCCATTGTTGGAACCGCGGCCGCATTCTTTGTTCGCCCAACGCCGGTGGCGCAGCCCGACTTGAAACTCACCTGGCAGGCAGCGGGCATCGATGGCGATAACTGGCGGCTGCTTCAGAACAACCGCTTTCTTCTAGGAGTCCTGCTGGTCTCGTCGTTGTTCTGGTTTGTTGGCGGCGTTGTGCAGGCTTCGGTCAACAGTATGGGAGAATATGACCTGCATTTAAGTAGCGACCGAATTGGAATTCTGCAGGCATGCATGGGAATCGGCATCGCTTTTGGCTGTGTCATGTCGGGACGGCTGTCACAGAAACGAGTGCGATTCGCCGTGGTACGAGCAGGCATGTTGGGAATGGTCGTCGGCTTTCCGATCCTGACAGCAATCGCGTATTTCCATCCGGGTGTACCCGCGTTGGTTGAAGGCGCGACGACCTCCGCTGCAGATTCAGGCCACTTAATCTTCGACGCGTCGACGGCGGAATGGTTAGCCAGAGGTTGTCTGATCTGGCTCGGCGGCTGCGCCGGATTCTTCGCTGTACCTTTGCAGGTAGCGCTGCAAAGTGTGCCACCTGAATCCCAGAAGGGGCGCATGATCGGCACCATGAACCTTGTGAACTGGTTCGGGATTCTGCTGTCAGCAGCCTTCTACTTCTCTTTTGAATTTGTGCGGATGAAACTCAACGAGCAAGGGCTGGAGCTGAATTTCGCGACCGTCTTTTCAGCACTCGCTGTCATCGCTGCCGTCGTGGTCATGATTTACAAACCCGACGACATCGACCTGACCGAGCCAGCGAAGTAGACAGTCGCAGGCATTTCAGTTCTCGCGGATATCGTAGGCGAGCAGGTTGTCCATGTCGCGCAGAAACAGTTTTCCGTTAGCGATGACCGGGTGTGACCAGGAAGGCCGCCCGCTGCGTTGCGGCTGGTCGAACCGGCCCTTCTCTTCGTAGCCGTTCGGCGTGGCTTCAACGAGTGCCACCGGCCCTTGCTCGCTGCGAACGTAGAGATGACCATCGGCGTAGGAGACCGCAGCTTTTCCGACCGATCGGTTTTGCCAGACAACTCGGTTACTGCGAAGCTCGATGCATTTCAGAATGCCCGGATCGCTTGACCCATAAAGATACCCATTTAAGACAACCATCCCGCCGTGATGGTTCTTCATTTCTTTCGTCGAGTAAGCAACCTCGGACATCGTTTGTCCGTTGCGGGATTGAAGTCGAAACAGCGACCCGCCGGTGTCGTACCCGGATGCCGAGAAAATACTGCCATCGTAGAAAACCGGTGTTGAACAATTGGCTGTTCCGTTCGCCGATTCGCGTTGTCCCCACATCACCCGTCCGTCGGATGCTCGAACGCCCACAACTCCGCCGTGCGTGAAGTTGACATATTGTCGAACGCCGCCGACTTCGATCGCGATCGGTGACGCGTAACCAGCCTTGGGGCTTGTTGGCACAGCGGCCGTCCACACGACGTTGCCCGTGTTCCGATTCAGAGCAACCATCGTTGCCCGCTGACCGCCGGGAGTGCAGATGACTTTGTCGCCGTCGACAAGAACCGATTCGCTGATCCCCCAGGTGATGTTGGAACCGCCGAATTCGTTGAGGATGTTCTTACGCCATTGCTGCTGGCCGCTCTGAGCATCCATGCATGAAAGGTCGCCGTTCGCGCCCAATGAATAAACTCGCCCATCGACGACAGAAGGCGTTCCGCGAGGTCCGTTGCCCTGCCCTTCCCGATAAGCCTGGCCGTTGGTCGAACTCCAGATTTCGCGACCACTTGCCAGGTCCAGGCAGATGACTTTTTCTTCCTGACCAATGTTGCCCATCGTGTAGACACGACCGTTGCTGATCGAGACCGCCGAATAACCTTCGCCAATCCCTTGAGCCGACCAGGCTTGAGGAGGTCCCTGATCAGGCCAACTCGCCAGTAACCCTTTCTCCGTCGAAAGGTTGTCTCTGTTTGGCCCCCGAAACTGGTTCCAGTCTCCATCAGACGACGCGCTGACGGATGTTGAGTCGTCAGTTTTTTTGGGGAACCGACGGTTTCTCGCTGCACTGGACGACGTCCGGCTACTAGTGCCTGTCGATGCTGTTTCAATCGGTGCGGTGCCAGCCGGCGAATCGGGCGGTTTGGAACTCGATGTCTTCGTTGAACCGAACGTACTGCCTGACGTGATCTTTGTCGGTTCAGCCTTCGGTGTGGAATCGGACGTGGACTTCACGTTGAGGCGAGTGACGTAAGAGTCACTGACAAACGCGTAGACTGTCTGGCCAGGCTCCAGTCGGCTGACGGACCCATTCTTCCCGTCAATCAGAACCCGAGTATTCGCGGCCAGTCGGAGGACACGATTCGTTTCTTCCGACCTCAGCTTGACCACAAGTCGGTTAGTGCGAGGACTTATCGAAACGACAGTCCCCGCCACCACTTCAGCACTTGCCGAGTTTGAAAAAGTACCAAAGCAGGCTACGACTGCCAGGAAACAAAGAATACGAATTCTGGTCCACATGAATCTTACATTCTGCCTGAGAAAACAAACGCCCGTTGTGGACTATGAACCGACGCCCGTAACGCCTCAAGACAAGTCGGGTGCGATTGTTGCCATTTTGAGCCATTCGAAAGCCGGCTGACAAATAAAAACGGGACGAGCAAGTTGCTCGTCCCGTTAGATATTCGGTCATCAGATCTGCGTTTCCGGCCTTGCGGCATCAATTGCTGACCGAGTCCATTGTTTTCGCCAGTTCCGCAAGCTGCCCGCGGAACCACTCTGGATCGTAACCGCCGATTGCTTTCAAAGATTCTGGAAGTTGCTCGGCGATGACGTACTTGTCACCTGCTGGAAGATCGAGCCGCAGCTTCTCGGCAAGTTCCAGTTGAGTGAGCAACTCGTTGACCTTTTTCGCTGCCGCCGCTCGATCGCCCTCGTTCCAGTTGTTGTAGACTTTCAAATTGGCCAGAGCTCGATCGATGGCTTCCTTTTCAGATTCCCCGTCCGAAGCCGGTGCAAATTCCGGCATGTCTGTGTTTACTTCAGACAGGACCGTGCGAATTGCCCAGACCAGTTGCCTTGCTGAGTGGAAGTCCGGATAAGTTTCCGGAGGGAGCGACACCAGCGTCTTCAGAGTTCGGCCAGCATCTTCTTTCCCGACGGGGCTCACGAAGACATCACTGGCGAGTTGGTCGAGCCAGGCAACCAGTCCGTCTTCTCCCATCGCCACCGCCTGAATCGCTTTTGGATCTCCGAATGGTCGACGGTCCAGCACGCGTCGCAGTTCTTCCATCTTTCCGTGATATGCATCCCAGTCTTTCTGAAATGCTGCGTCGTCATCACCCGCTCGCTGGCGAATGCCGAGTTTCACCAATGCTTCCGGCCAGGAGAACATTTGCGGCCGGCCAGGAAGTGACTTTCCGTAGCCGCGTTTCTGACGCCAGCTTGGAGCAGCCAGATCGTGGTGACAGGCCGAGCAATCGAACACGGCCAGTTCCGGCCACGCCTGTGAATCCTGAGCGACAGCTTGCGAAGCAAACAGGTTAACGGTTTCTCGCAGAGCCATCGTGCCGCCAATAATCACGGACTTGGTCTTCGCGAGGTCGTTCAGTGGCGAATGCTCCAGTCCAGGAAAGTTGGACTTGATGTAATCTTCGCGGAACTTGAACTCGCCTTTTTCGTGGAGAGTTCTCCAGTGAGTCGGCATCTGCTGAGAGAACGTTTCGATCTCGATCCCCGGCAGTGGCGGATGCCCGGCGGCGTACATTTCGTGCGTGACGACTTTGCCTTCCTGGACGTTGCCGATGTGGCAGGAGAAGCATTGCTGTGCACGTCGAACCGGATTCCGGACGTCGATCATGCCGTATTTCTTTTCCTTCTCTTCGGCTGAAATCTTTCGCCACCGAGGATCGTCGTGCGGGCCTTCCCACAGAGAACTCGGGCCATGGCAGGATTCGCAAGTGACGCCGAATTCCAACGACTTAAACTCTGCGATATCGCTGTCTGGAGGCAGGTTGGCGTGGCATGCCAGGCACTGCTTATCCATCGTCACTTTGTATTTCGGATCGCCTTTGCTGTGGGCGAGAATTTTCTCCATGTGGAGACCCAGGTCGCCCTTGAGTAGATCGTACGCCTGACGATGCTTGTCGTTCGCAAAGATGCTGACTTCGTTAAGAACGCAGAATTCACGGCTCATGGTGATGAAAGGATTATTCTCACCAAGCGATTCATTGTGGCAGGGAACGCACGATCGGAGTCCCTGAAACTGAGGAGTCGTGCTGCCCAGTTCGTCTTGAGCGACCGCTACCGATCGAGTCATCGGAGCGTCGGGGCCAAATGCCTGGAAGGCGGCAATGGCAGACAGGCCAGCAGCGCTGGTCCAGATGACTCGTTTCATAAGCCGGAAATATGTCGGCATCAGACAGTCCTTTTCATACACCACGGGTCAGGTAATCCCTGACGAAGTCTGCTCTACTCAAGAACGTCGTGAATCTTCTGCAGCTCGGCCGAGATTGCCGTCGCCGGATCGGCCGAGAAGTTTTCCGGGCTGTCAAAACCTTCGGAAAACTCAAGATGAGTTCGAATCTTTTCCAGCGATGCGTTGATCTGCTGACTCTTCTCAGACGGCTGAACCGAGGTACCGGAAACGTCGCTCAGTCCTTGATGGATCGCCGTCAGCGAGAGCCAGGATTGTGTCGCGCCGTCCCAACTCTGCTGAGATGCAGAAGTGCCGACAGCGGAAACGCCTTTCATCCAACCGGCGATCTGGTCTGCAGTCAGCTGTTGAGAATCGAGACTTGTTGCCGACTTCGTCAGGATTGCCTGCAGGTCTCGGGCGTTCGAAACGAGTGCCTTTCGGTTTGGATATGGTCGAGCCATTTCACGAGTCAGCTTTGAAAGCGGACTGTCAGCACTGGCCAGGTCACTCGTGCCTGACGAATTGACAACGGTCGGCAGGATTGGAAACAACCACGTGCCCCACGGATATCCGCCAGCGTTTCGAGAAGCATAGCCTCGCTTTTGTCGCCAGCTGGGAGAGTCCAGATTGTGGTGACAGGCGAAGCAGCCTGTTTCGGCGAACTCGGGCCAGACAGCGACGGTTTCTCCGGACGGATACTTCGCGTCTTGGTCTCTTAGCACCAAGTCGTCGCGAGTGTTCTCCGCTCGGTGAACCAGCAAATCCAACGCGGCCTCAGCCGAAGCAAGCTGCCCGATCGCCCAGAGCTTTGCTTCGAATGAAGACTTGTCACGATCCGGCCCGGTCCTGCCTCGGTCGTCGTTGCGGTCCCAGTGAGCCGGCATGTTGGCATGGAACGCTGACATCTCAAAGAACAATCGCGGATGCCCGGCGGCGTACAGATCGTGGTTGACGTCACGGCCGGCTTCGCCGACGTGGCAGTCTGCACAAACCTTCGACCGATTCCAGAGATTCTTAGTTTCGCGGAAGCCCAGAGCTGCTTTTTCTTCAGGCGACTTCTTCGCCCAGTCGTGTCGAACGTGAGGCCCCAGCCAGTCTGAAGCCGCGCCGTGACAGGCTTCGCAACTGACGCCGTCAAGCAATGCAGATAGTGATGCATGAGCATGATCGCCTGAGAACGGTGGATCGTTCTGAGGTGCATGGCAGTTCAAACAAAGAGCTGCCTGATGTGCCGGCTTGTCGAGCCTCAGCAACTTCGCCATGCGTTGCGAAGTTTCGTTGTAAAGGACCGAATAGGCTTCAGCGTGTTTGTCGTCCTGAATCCAGATGCTGTATTCGCTGCCGACGGTCCCCTTCGTGCCGTCGCCGCCGTGGCAGTTCGCTGCTGAGCAGCCTCCGACTCCGACAAATTTATGGCCGAGATTCGCCAGGGAAGTCCCATCGGCCGTTGCCCCTTCGGCGACACTACGCAAAGCAACACGGTTTGCCTCAGCGGGTTCAACGCCAGATGACGTTCGGGTGGACACGACAACGCCGGCGATGGCCGTTGCCGTGAACAGGACTCTGAATGTCAATTTCCAGTGCATGAACCTCTCCGGTAATTCCGGAAGCGAACAGCCGCGTCCATGCGACCAGCCAGATGAATCAGTTGAGCAGCCCGGAGCTTCTTCGCGCAACCGGGACGCAGTCCTTTCTGCTTTAGTTCGTGTTTTTGTCCTTCAGAATCGCGTCAGGATTGGGCTTTGATACCCCAAGTAGTGAATCCAGAGTGCCGACAAACCTGTCTTCGCCGTGATCGTGGTAGATGTGGCATTCGACACAATCGTTTCCGGCCCCAAAATGTCGAGATGGCGCGCCGACCGGCGGCTGTTCGGGGTGTCGTGAATGGCATTTTCGACACAACTCCATCTTTGGAAGCATCACGTCGCCAGTGTCTTTGCTCTCACCGACAGCACCGTGACATTCGACACAATTCATCATCTGGTGAGCTTCGTGGCTGAAGAATGCATGCGGTTCCCAACGATCGGGAATCCCAGGCGGAACGATCTCCCATGCCCCCGGTTGCCCCTGATTCTCAACGGTGTGGCAGTAGGCGCATCCGCCTTTTGCTTCCGGCCCGAACATCGCATGCGTATGTCGCAAAGCTTCGATCTCGGCCGACTTCAACTGCTCAGCGACCCACCCGACCTGATCCTTAGACAAGAGTGGTCTCGACTTCCGGCCAGGAATTGAACGCACAGGTTTTGAATCATCGACAGCAGCCGGATCTCGTAATGCTGCCAGGGTGTACTTTTCGGTCAGGAAGCCTCGCACAACGCCCGGTTGCTCGTGAGGCACTTGCTGTCCGGCAAAATTCTTATTGTCAAACAGCAGCGGGTGGCATTTCTGACAATGCTGCTCGAACCGGATCGGCAACATGTACTTGCCTTCGGAATCCTTTTCGTGACAGACGTTGCACGTTTGAGAAAGGTCCGTGAATCGGTCTTTGCCAAGCCTCTGATCCTGACCAATGATGCCGTACACGAGTTCGCCTGACTCGTCGCGTTCTGATTTCAGATGAGCCGAATGGTTAAAGCGAATGTTGGCCTTATCCTGCCAGCCCTTCTCTTCATCGAAGGCCAAAAGTCTCAGCGCACTCTGCGCGGAACCGACGCTTCCCGCGTTTGCAGTTTTGCTCTCCAGCAGCCGTGCAAAAGCAAATTCAGGATGTCCGCCTTCGCGTCCGAATTCGGTCACCGAAGCAGCAAACGACATCTGCCCGTCGGAAGTTTCGATGTTCTCGTGGCACCTTACACAGATGTGGTCTTCAACTTTGACGAGCGAATGATTGCCTTTGTGCTCAATGTGACACTCGGCGCAGGAGATGTCTTCGTGAGCGGGAATCTGATTCTTGTGATGCACCGACCCGGGGTGGCAGGCGAGACATGCCTTGTTCTCGACCGAGTAGACTCTGTGCGAGAAATCGAAATTCAGGGCTCGCGCAACAGGTGCCCAGGTGGTGTGACATTTCGCGCAGTCGTTTTCGAACATGCGGTGCACGTGAGCCACGTCGCCACCTTCGAAGATGTGGTACTGCCCGCGGCTTCCCTCGTAGCCAAGCCAGGCGACGCACGCCACGCTCAGCCACAACGCTGCCCACCACGTCCGACGGCGAAACCGGTTCGGACGTTTGTGCGATTCAATTTCGACCCGTTCAGAAAGTTGACGGCTCGTGTATTGCACCGGCATAGCTGACTTTTCCACTGCCAGGACAGAGTTGTTAAGACTCTGAAGAAGATTGCTGAAACTCGATTTGAATCGTTACTGAGTGCGAGCTAATGAGTATCGCTTAGAAACGAATCGGAAAATTCCAGGGAACGACCCGAAGGGCCAGTACGACGTGAGCTGCCATCAGAACGAACAACGCAATCGAAAACGGAATATGGATGGCCAGCCAGTAGTGCAGCCACGCTCGGATGCGAATCTGCTCGGTGAATTGACGATGTTCTTCGCAGAACGCCTGCAGGCTTTCCAGAGTCTCGTGCAGTTCAACTGGCAATGCGCCACGCATCTGAGCGAACGCTCGTGACGCTTCAGTGATGTCTGCGAGTCGACCGGTTTTTCCGCTGCCAGCCAGGAACGGTCGAACGGTCGTCAGGTAGAAGCTGCGGAGTTCTGCTGTCCGAAGAACCGGGCGCTTCACAATCGCCTTCTTTTTGACAGGAGCAGGTGGCTTCTTCGCTGCCGGTTTTGCAGCCTGAGGTTTCGCGGCACCACCGCCAGCCTTGCCCTTCATCATGTCGAGCGGTGACTTCGGTTTGTCGCCACCAGCGGCTGGTTTGCCACCACCGGCTTTTGCCTTCATCTGCTCAAGTGGCGAGAGAGCTTTTCCACCCGCTGCTGGTTTGCCACCAGCGGCCTTGGCTTTCATTTGCTCAAGGGGCGAAAGTGGTTTGCCACCCGCTGCCGGCTTACCGGCCGCCGCTTTGGCTTTCATCTGTTCGAGAGGTGAGAGCTTCTTGTCATCAGCACCCGCTGCTGGAGCCGCGGCTTTCTTCGCGCCACCGCTGCCGAATGCTCCCTGCTGCCGAATCTTGTCCAGCTTCGACAATGGAACGTCGCCAGCCGTCGAGGCTGTTGCAGATGGTGGAACCGCTGCTGCCGGAGGTGCGACTGGCGTCTTCGCGGCAAGGGCTTTCTCTGCTTTCTGAGCAGCGGCCTTTTCGGCAGAGCCATCGACAAAGGGGCGGACCTTTTCGGCGATCTCGGTCGCTTTGCTTTCGTCGTAGCCGTACTTCTCGATGAACAGGTTCCGGACGGCTGCAACGTCAGCTTCGGGATCAGCCTTAAGAAACTCGCGTGTTTTCTCAGCGGCTGTCCGAGCCAGCTTGTCGTCGAAGCCGTACTTTTCCGTCAGCAGTTTGTGGACGGCGGAGATCTCACCGTCGACATTCTCGACCATTGCTGACACAGGCTCAGGTTTCGTTGGCTTCTTCGGTGCAGGAGCGACCTGCTTAACCGGAGCCTTCGCCGCGGGAGCGGCAGGAGCCAATGCTGCTTTCTTCGTTCCGCCGCTTCCGGCCGCGCCTTGCTGACGCGCCATTTCCAAAGGTGAGAGTTTAGCAGCCGGTGCCGCAGGCGAAGCCTTTGCTCCTCCGGCAGGTTTGCCGCCACCTTTCGGACCAGCCTGACGTGCCATCTCAAGAGGCGACAACGGTTTGGCCTTGTCGCCCGCCGCCTTACCTTTCCCACCCTGAGCTCGTGCCATTTCCAGCGGTGACTTCGGCTTCGCTTTCGGCTTGTCGCCATCGGCGGCTGCAACTTTGGCCTTCATCTGCTCCAGCGGCGACATCGCTCGCTGAGCTTTCATCTGGTCAAGCGGTGACGCCGCCTTCTTCGCTTTCATTTGATCAAGCGGCGACGCTGCCTTCTTTGCATTCATCTGATCGAGCGGCGACGCGGCTTTCTTTGCTTTCATCTGGTCCAGCGGCGATCCACCTGCTTTGGCGGCAGGCTTTGCACCATCTGATCCTGCAGCGGCGGGAGCGGCAGCCGGCTTTGCTGTTTCGGGAAGCTCATAAATTGCGACGATCTGGTCGGGGAAGTTGCCGATCTTATTGACCCAGCCCTCATTCTTGGCGTGCTTTGCCAGGTCCTGGAACAACCCGATATCGTCTGCCGCAATTTTTTCGAGCCATTTGGACTTCTCTTCGCCGACTTCCTCTTTTGCTGCTTTGCCCTTGGCCAGTTTTTCTTTCGCAATGATGTCGGCGGCAAATGTGCCGAGCCGAGTCAGGTCTTTCTGCATCGGGTCGCCGTCGAGCGGAATCTTTCCGCAATCTGAAGAGACCATCTTGTCAGCGAGGATTCGGTTGCGTTTTCGGATGTAAGGAATCTGAACGGAAAACGTTTCGCGACCGATCCGTGAGGTCAGCAGCTTCGGCATGAAGTGCTGCATCGCGAGTCCGAAGAAACCACTGAGCCACACGACAAAAAAGAAGCCCATCAGGATCTGTTCGAGCAGTCCACCGAGGCCAAATCCTGCGTGAAACAGAATCAGCGGAAAGCTGAGCGTTCCGAACCAGATGTGGCCTCGCAGCCAGAACTGAGCGCTTCCCAGTCTCCAGAACGGAAACTGTTTCCGGCCTCCGAGCAGGCCGGCGTAGATCATCATGAGCGAACCGACGACGCCATAGATCAGCCCCATGAGGCTGCCGCCGCTGGGGCCTTTGGGCGTCGACTCCGCATAGATCACGTAAGAGACCGTCGCCACAGCCATGATGGCCGCAGAAATCAACGCCCACGTGCGATGTGTCCTGTCAAGCAGCACTGCGAAACCTCATGTCGCTGTATCGGAGTTGGTCTGGTCTCAACGTAGATCTCTGAAATCTGCTCAATGCGTGTGTTCGAAGAAGAATTCCAACGAGTTGACCCGCATCGCCGCGTCATGCGGGCAGGCGTAAACGCACGATGGAGACTTGCTGGGGAGAGAGCTGCACAAATCGCAAACGACCGCTCGCTCGTTGACAGTTTTGATATCTTCACCCCCGAGCAACGCCTGCTGACTGGCTGTCAGCTCGAGGCCGCCTTCGAGAGCGTTCATCTGGATCGACCCGTACGGGCACTGGTCCGCGCACAGACTGCATCCGATACACCAGTCGCGAATCTCAATCTCACCGTTGTCGCCGCGGTTAATCGATCCAACCGGGCAGCCGATCATGCAGACAGGGTCCATGCACGAGCGACACGACAGCGGCACGAGATACTTTTCGAATCGCGGACCGTCGAGATAAAGCCGGGTTCGGCCGTCGTCGTGAGCCGCGACGCACGCGTCGACACACTGGCCGCATCGAGTGCAACGATCCAGATCGATCAGCATCAGTTTCTGACCCTGAATCAGACCGAGTTGCTCGAACTCTGGCGACTGCGACCGAACTTCGACTCGATCGTTAATCGTATCTCGAATGATTTTTGCCTGTCGCTGGTAGTCGGCAACGATGCCATCGACCTTTTTCTTTAACGACGCTGACCGTTCTGTCAGCAGCAGGAAATCTTCCCGCGACATCTTCACCAGTTCGACCCGCGAAGGGATGGCACCAGTTCGCGAGTCAGGCAGTCGTTGATTGGCTCCGCCGTCCGGATGGTCGTAGGCAAAAATCGTCGCACTTCGCAGTTCTTCTGTGACGACACCGAGTTCACCGAAACCTTCGCCTCGACCCATGTATCGCAGAGTCTTGCGAGATCCCGACGACGCAGCGCGGGCGGGAATTCCCTGAGGGTAAAGGAACTCGATCAACGATCGATGGAAAGTTCGAGATTCAAGTTCCGACCACTTGCTGGTGTCAGTCGGGAAGTGTTCGCAATCGACGGCGACCTGAGGACTGTCGATGGCGACGCAGGTTTCCTCAGTTGTTTTACCGAGAGCCGTATGAAGGTTTCCCGTTCGGACGATCTCATTCAGCGACTCAACCAAAGCCTTCTGCATGTCCGCGCCGGGAGCATTCTTTGCGGCATCTTTGGCGGCCGCCTGAACGTCATCGGAAAGGCGTCCCCAGACCTGAGTGCCCAACCCTTCTTCCGCACTGTCGACAAGCCCTTTCCAAAGGTTCTTCCAATGGTCTGGCTTAAATTCTTCGACGCGAAACAGCGTCCACGCATTCTTGACGATTTTCACAAGACCGCTGCGGACGACGTAAAACGAGTCGGATGGCTCGTACTCTTCGAAGACGACCGCCCCAGCTTCAAACTCGACCAGCTCGATGCGGTCCTTGACTTCGGCGAAATGCTTGTCTTCGAGGCCTTCAAAAATCGGAAGCCGGCGAACGTGCCCATCGAGCACGCGGGCGCGGTAAATTGCGTCGAGTTTCTTTTTGTATGTCGGGTCGCTGTGCAGCATGTCCAGCACGTTGCGCAGCATTTCGAGCATGTAACAGTCTTCTTCGGCCACGACCGTTGCCGAACGAGGAGCACGGTTCATGCAGCTCATTTCGCCGAAAAGTTCGCTCTCGTGCAGCGGAGCTTTCTTCGTCGATATATCGATGTCAGCCGGACCGTCGATCGGAATTGAGGTCGGGTCTTTTTTTCGGTTCTTCGACGTTCCGGAGAACATCTGCCCGAGCCGATGCAGCAGTCCCGGTCGGAAACCTGAATCCTGGCTCAGCAGCAAATGAGCCGTCGCCACGTGACGTTCTTGCGGTGGGGCCGTCGTTTGTGACAGCTTCTGCTTGAAGGCTGCAATCTCCTGCTGATGCTCCTTCAGCATTTTTTTCAGCTCACCGACCGACGCAACCGCGTAGTGCATGTGCGAGCCGTTGCCGGTCTTCGCTTCTTTGGCCTCGATCGCTGCTTCCAGAGACTTAACCTGGTTTTCGCGGAGTTCGATGACGTCTTCAGTCGAGAGGATCGAAAACGCGGTTGCTCCCGAGTCACCCTGGCGAACGAGCGCCCGGCCCTTCGTGCACTTTCTGAGAACAGTCGTGCCTGGGAATCTCTGGAAAGACGGCGTCTTCTTGACTTGTTCAAAAATCGACAATTCCGCCAACTCATCGGAGATGAGCAGTTCGTCGTCATCCAGCAGGGGATCAGTGACCTCGGCGAGTTCCGCCGGCAGCATTGCTAAAGCCATATCGCGTCCCTTGCTCTCCTCTCTCAGCGGTCAATCGGGCGTGGCACCTGGCCTGGGTACTTTCAACAATCCGAAGAATCCATTCCCGGATCGAACAGGCGGCGCGAGGTCGTCAACGTAGCGTCTATGTCCAAAACTGACAAGAAGATCTCCGGGTGCAAGTCCGGCGTTCGCAGTGAAAGTAACGAATACTGTCGCAATGTCGGAATCACGCAACCTGTCACGAACAAATCGCCACTGCGAAATCTATCGTGAGTCTGTGAATCCGACTGTAGCGTCAAGTTATTTCCCACGGTTTCCGTCTCACGATCCGTGGTTTACGGAGCCCGGTCGCCTTTTGTACGCTCCGCCGCACATTCCGGCGTCAGTCATCGATACAAACCGCCGAACTGGATCAGCAATACCATTCGGAAACCGAATCCGCCCTCGACCGGCTCAGTCACATCGCGAAGAAAAGCGAGATACCGTTATGACACTCAGAACCTTCCAGCTGCTGCTTTGCGTGTTGAGTATTGGAATAGTCGGTTGCTCAGACCTGATTCCAACTCCTGACGAGAATCCTTCGACATCGCCGTCGGGCGGATCGGAACCAGCAACTCATCCAGCTGGAGTCGGTGACGAAGCCGCCCCTGAGGGCAACAACGAACCCCCTCTTCCAGACGTTACTAACGCGGTCGACTCCCTTCCTTCTGCCGACGCCGCGAACGTCACACTCCGAGCCGTGACTCCGGAAGAATTCAAAGCAACCCTCGCACAGCACGCTGGCAAAGTTGTGTTCGTCGACTTCTGGGCAACCTGGTGCATTCCCTGCCGCAAAGCATTTCCGCACACAGTAGCGCTGGCTGCCGAGCACCCGGACGACCTGGCTGTCATCTCGATGAGCTTCGACGATCCGGATTCGTACGAAGACGCACTGACCTTCCTTAAGGAACAGAACGCGACATTCGAAAACCTGTCCTGCTCACTCGGCGGCGGAGACGAATCATTCACCGCCTACGACATCGGCGACGCCGGCCTGCCGTACTTCCGCCTTTACAATCGAAAAGGCGAACTGGTTCAGGTCTTCAAAAATGACGTCGACGCCGGCAAAGGCATCGACGAAGCCGAAGTCCACAAAGCCATCAAAGCTCTCCTCGCCCCCTAAGGCTGCTTCCGCTTCGAATCAGAGTGAAGTCAGCAGCCAGGACTACTTTTTTTTCTTCGGCTGCTTCTTTTGTTTGTTGGTCTTGTACGGCTCGCCGTTCAGGTAGTCGATGCGGCGGGTGATGGTGTCGCCTTTGGTCTGCGGTTTGAGAGATGACCCATCGATTGGGTAGGCCGGTTGGTGGCAGTCGCGGAAGTAGACAATTGAGTTCAACGCTTCCCCAGCTTCGACCGGGTTGTCCGTGTTGTTGACGATGCTGGCCAGGATCAATTGCGGATTCAGGTGGCCGATCAGCCCGAAGAATTCGGCAGCCCGGATTCGGACGATGAGATGGTCGTCTTTGAGCAGAGGCATCATGGCCGGTGCGAGACTGGCGGCTTCTTTGCCGATCGCGCTGCAGGCCATGGCCGCTGAGTACCGCAGCCAGACGTTGTCAGATTTTGCAGCGGCCGCGAGTTTTGACTTGGCTTCAGAAAACGGCAGCAGAGCGAGATCGTGAACATCGGCCATTTGAGCGATCTCGGCTTTGTGCTGCTGCCCGAAGCCGACGGGGTCGTCCATGATGCCGACCAGTTTGCTTTCCGGATAGAAGCTGAGGTCCGGGAGGGCTCGCAGTTGCGAGGCCAGGCGGGCTCGCAGATCTTTCAGCACTTTGGCGTGAGCGGCATCGTCGGCGAGGTTGTTGACTTCGTGCGGGTCGGCTTCCGTGTCGAAGAGTTGCTCGACAGGCTTGCCCTGGAAGAACTGAAGCTGCGGGCCGCTCAGCTTGCCAGCGTTGTAAAGGTCTCGCCACTCGGTGAACGCCAGCATGCGGTATCGGTAATTGTTCTGAAGACCGTCCGGCAGAAACGGCTGGAAGTACCGGATGTATTGGTACTTGCCTTTTCTGAGCGAGCGGATGAATTCGTACTTCTCGTCAAAGCGGTCAGCATACCCGAACGACTCGTCGCGAGCTTCGACTTCTGAAGCGGAGATGCCGTCGCCAAGAAACGGAACGCCGTCCATTTGCTCGGGCGTTTTGACACCGGCGAGGTTCAACACGGTCGGTCCAAAGTCGATAAAGCTGACGAAACCCTGGGCTCGTGAACCGGCCTTTCGATCGACGAGGTGCTTCCATTTCTCGGGCACGCGAACGACGAGCGGCACATGCAGGCCGGATTCGTAGATGTAACCTTTGCCGCGTGGCAGCACTCCGCCGTGATCGCCGAAGTAAAAGACGAACGTATCTTCGAGCAGTCCGTCTTCTTTCAGTTTTGAAATTGTCGAGCCGACGATTTCGTCGATCACTCCCATGCGGTCGTGGTAGCGAGCGTGCGTGTAGCGAAACTTCGCCGTGTTCGGGAAGTAGTCGGCGAGTTTGACCGACGCTGGATCGGTCGTCGTTTTTTCGTTCTCGAATACCTGCTGGCTGAAATGCAACGAGCTTTCGTGCGACTGGCCGTGCGATTCCATGTGGAAGAACGGCTGATCCGGGTTCGTCCGTTTTCGCCAGGTCGCGGAGCCTGATGACTCGTCCCAGGCATCCTTTGAAGGCGTCGCGTTGTAGTCCTGCTTGGAATTGTTCGAGGTGTAGTAACCGGCGTCTCGCAGGTACGCCGAAAACATTCTCAAGCCCTGCGGCAGGGTCGCCAGCGTGTGTCGGCGATGAAATTGGGTTCCGATGCGAGGCCCAAGACAACCAGTCGCCAGCGTCGAGCGGGCGACCGAGCAGACCGGAGCGTTCGAGAATGCATGGTCGAACGTGACCCCGTGAGCGGCGAGTGCTTCGATATTCGGAGCCGGGGCTCCGTGCTTGAAGAAGTGTCGCAGATAGTGGTGCGAGTTATCTTCCGACACGATCCACACGACGTTCGGCCGGTCGGCGGCGTCGGCGCGTTCAACGAACGACGGGAAAAAAGCAAGAACGGCAGCGAAGATGGCTGGCCACAGGCGAACGGGGGCGACTCGCGAGGTTGTTGTGTTCATGTCGCGAATCTAGTCGTGGAGACCTCGGCAGGTCAAATATCGCGAGTGCGGGATCGGATTTTCGGAAAATGCCGCTTCGCCAGATCCTGAGCGTGACATTCGTCGCGGATAAAAGTTTAATGGCCGCCGTGGAACCCTGCCGGCGTAGGTAGAAGCAGACTGTGCGGGCCGTACAGTCCGAAATTCGCGGAGCGAAGGTGTCAGCAGATTTTGAAGCCGGGACGATCTCCCGCATCAACGTGTATCCCATAAAGTCATTTCCAGGCGTGACGGTTGCGGCCAGCCACGTTCTGGATTCCGGCGCGATTAAGTGGGACCGTCGACTCGCTCTGGTCGAGCCGAACGGCGAATTCGTGAACCTCAAACGAGTTCCCGAACTGCACGAAATCCGCGCCGACTTCGATCTGAGCGTTCCGTCCGTCCGAATCTGGACCGGCTACAGCGTCACAGCTCGCACGTTTCATCTCGACGATGACCGCGAATCGCTGGGCGACTACCTGACCTGCCTGCTGAATCGCCAGGTTGGAATTGTCGATAATCCTCGATCTGGATTTCCCGACGACTCCGATGCCGGGGGCCCGACGATTGTTTCCGTCGCCACGTTGCAGGCCGTCGCTGATCTGTTTCCCGAGATGTCGCTCGAACAGGCTCGCTGGCGATTCCGGACGAACATCGAAGTTGCAGGCGTCCCAGCCTTCTGGGAAGACCGACTGTTCGGCAGCAAGCATGAGCAGCTTCCGTTTCAGATTGGCGGCGTGACCTTTGGAGGCGTGAAGCCTTGTCAGCGATGCTCGGTCCCGAGTCGGCACCCGGTCACCGGAGAAAGAATTCAGGCCTTTGCGACGATCTATGCGGCGCTTCGCAAAGCGATGTTTCCGGAATGGACCAATCTAAAACGCTTTGATCATTACTACCGGCTGGCGACAAACACCGTTCTGCTGGATCAGGGCGTTGAAGGCGTGATTCGAACCGGAGATTCGATCACACTGTCCGCTCCTGCTGTGCAGTCACCTGTTGAGCAGTCACCTTCGCCGGAGCTTCAGAGCGCCGGCTCCTGAAAATCCAGGCCCCCGGAATCCGAGACTCATTGTGGACGCCTTCCAGAATCGCGAAATCCTGATCGGCGTGACCGGCGGAATCGCCGCGTACAAAACGGCCGACCTGACCAGCAAGCTCGTCCAGGCCGGAGCTTCCGTCACCGTCGCCATGACGGAAGCGGCAAAGAAGTTCATCGGCGCGACGACCTTCGAAGCTCTCACGAACCGTCCCGTCTACCAGGATCTCTTCGAGCCGGTCGAGCATCCGCAGGGCGAACACATCGGCCTCGCACGACGAGCCGACCTGTACCTCATCGCTCCCGCAACCGCCAACTTCCTGGCAAATGCCGCGCACGGTCACGCCCCGATCTTGTATCGACGCTCGTGCTGACGGTGACGTGCCCGGTCTTCGTCGCTCCGGCCATGAACACCGAGATGTGGAACAAGCCGTCCGTGCAGCGAAACCTGCGACAACTGAAAGAGGACGGTTTCAACCTGATCGTACCGGGCAGCGGATGGCTGAGTTGCGGTCAGATCGGCGCCGGGCGAATGGCCGAACCCTCCGACATCTTCGAGCAGCTCCGCAAGCATTTTGAGTCTGACGGGCGACAGAATTAAAGAACCACGGATTACACGGAAAAACACGGATGCCCGTCTGGAGCATCCACAGTCATCCCCGTGAATCCGTGCCCATCCGTGGTGAATTGATTGCGGTTTGGCAGGTTGGAGTCACATATGACCGATATTTCCGACCCGCGACTACTGTATTTTAAGGGAGCGTTGTTCGTTCTCTGCGGGGTAATGGCGGCGGGATTGATTCTCGCTGAGTCGCCGTCGCTTCGAACCGCCGCGTTGCTGGGGTTGTCCATCTGGTGCTTTGCCCGAGCGTACTACTTCGCTTTCTACGTGATCGAGCATTACGTCGACGGCTCGTACCGATACGCGGGGCTCGGCGATTTCTTCGTCTGGTCGTGGAAGCGGTTTCGAAATTCGGACGCATCTACGAAAACCGATTCAGAATCGGAAGACTGACCAGTTGGCGCCTCGAACAATCTTCGTACGATCCCGCTCATGAAAATTCTGATCACCGCCGGTCCGACTCGTGAATACCTCGACGATGTGCGTTACCTCTCAAACGCCAGCAGCGGGAGGATGGGGTACGCACTCGCGCAGGCGGCGCTGGATGCCGGTCATCAGGTGGTGCTTGTTACGGGGCCGGTTGATCTGAAGCCGCCGACCGGTTGCGACGTTCGGCACGTCATCACGACCGAGCAGATGCGCGACGCCTCGATCGAGGCGTTTCCTCACTGCGACGGAGTCATCGCGGCGGCGGCCGTTTGCGACTACAAGCCGCGCGTTCGAACCCCCGGCAAGATGACCAAAATCGGCGAACCGATCTCAATCGACCTGATCGAAACCGACGACGTGCTCGCGCAGCTTGGTCGTTCAAGAGAAGGCCACTGGGTGGTCGGCTTTGCCCTCGAAGCCGAGAACGCTCGCGAAAACGCGTTGCAGAAACTGCGAGCCAAGAACTGCGACATCGTCGTGCTTAACCATCCAACAGCCATCGGCTCGGACAATAACGACGTGCAGATTCTGGACGACTCCGGAGAAACGCTTTCTCACCTGACCGGAGCAAAGGCAGACATCGCCCGCGAACTCATCGAGTGGATCGAGCAGCACCTTCAGCGATCGTAGGTTGGGTCGAGACCAAGCTTGTTTATACATAAGTCAGTCAAATTCCTTCGGCCCAACGGGCCAGCTCTATGACAGCCCAAGGCATCGCCTTGGGGATTTCGTCACATGAAAACACCAAAGC
>CALDJX010000525.1 GCA_937899075.1 uncultured Planctomyces sp.
GAGTCCGTTGATGTTCGCCCTGGCTCCGCTGGCGTTTTTGACGAAGTGGAATCGTCGATTCATCGGCGGCCTGTGGCTGTATGTCGGATTTCTATTCTTGAGCTGGTGGGTGCTGACTCACCGCCTGGACCGCTTCTGGATTCCGCTCATTCCGCTCGTTGCGTTGCTGTCCGGCGGCGGAGTGTGGTGGGCAACCAACCAGTTCTGGCGATTCTCCGCCGGAGCGTTCGTGACGTTGTGCGTTCTCTTCAATCTGGGATTCATCACGACGGTCAACTGCGGACTCAACACCTGGCTGGGTGATCTCACTGAGGTCCGTGACAACTCCGAATTCACGTCCGAACCGGTCGCCTACCTGAATCGAATGCGGTTGCCGACCGATGCGAAAGTGCTGTTCGTCGGCGAGGCTCAAGTTTTCGATGTTCGAGTCCCGCTGGTTTATAACACGGTGTTCGACATCTCGATCTTCGAGCAATGGTGCTCGGCCAACGAACCCGGAGTTCCGGCCGCCGATCAGAAAATGAAGTCCGCTGATGAAATCCGCGAGCGATTCCGAAGCGAAGGGATCACCCACATTCTGGTCAACTGGCAGGAGATTCTTCGCTACCGAACGACGTACGGGATGACCGAATTCCTCGCTCCGTGGCGGTTCGGGCACTTGCAGAAGCAGGGAATCCTGCACCGAAACGTGACATCCTTATCCGGTGCCCGACCGATGGATTCATTCCGTGAAGAAGAAAAAGAACTGATCGAAGAATGGGCTCCGGAACTGGTGGTCCGCTACCAGGGCGAGCCCGCATTTGTAACATCGCAGTTGTTTCTCGTGACGGCTGAAAACGAATAAATTTGGCCACAGAGAGCACAGAGGTCACAGAGTTGGTAATCATGGAATTTCTCTGAGAACTCTGTGTCCTCTGTGGCTAATCCTGCTTCAGCGGCCCTGAGAACCCTCGATGACTAATCACGAAGCCAAAGAATCAATCATGCAACGCTCTGAGGAAAATCAATCTGAGAGCCTGACTAAGAACCAACGGCTGCGGGAACTGCTCGCCGGTCAGCAGATTATTCGGTCGTTTGCTCCGCACGATGTTTTTACGTCTCGCGTTCTGGAAGATGCCGGGATTGAGTTGCTGTTTCTGGGTGGCTTCGGAGTTTCGGCCAGCGTGCTGGGAATTCCGGACGTGGGCCTGACGACGCTGACTGAAATGACTGAAGCTGTTCGCCGGATGGCCGACCGACTGACTGTTCCGCTGATTGCTGACGGTGATACCGGGCATGGCGATCTGCACAACGTTGCTCGAACGGTGCGTGACTTCGAACGCGCCGGAGCGTCGGGGATGCTGCTCGAAGATCAGGTCGCTCCCAAACGGTGCGGCCACTTTGCGGGCAAGCGGGTGATTCCGGCGGCCGAGATGCTCGACAAGCTGAAGACGGCTCTGGACACGCGGACTGACCCGGACTTTGTGATCATCGCCCGGACGGACGCGCGAGCTGTTGACGGGCTCGACTCGGCGATTGATCGAGCCAACCTGTATGGCGAAGCGGGAGCGGATGTGTGCTTTGTCGAGGCTCCGCAATCAACGGACGAACTGGCTCGCGTGGCCAGGGATGTCCCGTTTCCGCAACTCGCTAACATGCTGCCCGGCGGCGTCACTCCGATTCTGCCGGCGGATGAGCTGCAGCAGCTCGGCTTTAAAATTGTCGTCGATCCGGTGGGCACGTTGCTGGCCGCCGGGCACGTCATCCGGCAACTGGCTGAAGCGATGTTGAACGAAGGGCGAGTCGATCAACTCTCGTCGCAAATGCTTGGCTTCGACGAGGTCAAGCAGTTGCTGGGGCTTGACGAAATTTCGAATCTGAAGCGGCCATGAGCAAAACACTTCGACACGAGTACAACGCCCGATGAGGACAGTGCTGACAACAATTGGGCTGCTGCTGGCGCTGACGCTGTTCGGCACGTTCGGCATCCGCATCATCACGGGCTGCGGCTGGGTGGAGAGTCTCTACCTGGCCGTTATTACGCTGACCACGGTCGGGTCACGCGAAGTGGGAACTGACACTGCTTCGATGTTGTTTGTCGTGTTTTACCTGGCGGCGGGCCTGGGGATCTTCACGTTCAGCGTGTTTCAGCTCGGTAGTTGGATCGTCAGTGCAGATTTTCACAAGATGCTGGAGAGGCGACGGATGCAGAAACGAATCAGCGAACTGGATGGGCACTCCATCGTCTGCGGTCAGGGGCGGATGGGGTTGGCGATTTGCGAATACCTCGCCGAGCGAGGTCGATCGATCGTTGTCGTCGATCACGACGAAGAAAGAATTCAGCCGGTCTGCCAGGAGCACGACTGGCCGTTCATCGTCGGCGATGCGACGGACGATGACGTTCTCAAGTTCGCCGGAATTGATCGAGCCGCTTCGCTGACGACGGTCCTGGCCACTGACGCCGACAACCTGTACGTCGTCCTGTCCGCGAGGATGCTGAATCCTCAAGTAAAGATCATCGCGCGAGCCGTGGACGAGAAGGCGGTCGAAAAACTTGAACGCGCCGGAGCCACTCGCGTCGTCAGCCCGTTCCGAACGGGCGCCGTCAAGATGGCTCGTTTCATGCTGAATCCGAGCATCGAAGACTTCATCGAAATCGCCGACAGCCGCGGCAACGAACTCGAACTGGCCGACATTCAGATCTCGCCGCAAAGCAGCTACGTCGGTCTCAAGCTGATGGAAACTGACTTCCGCACCCGCGGCGTCATGGTGATCGGAATTCGACGCGCCAGCGGAGCACGTCTGATGCCCCCACCCGGCGATGCCGTCATCGAGGCAGAAGACAGCCTCTTCGTCTTCGGCAACGCCGACGCGGTCAACGCCATCGTTGAACGTTCCGACGAAGCCATTTCATAGTGTCTGTAAAACGGTGGATGACTTCGACCCCGTTCTGATCATTCGAGCGATTGGAGCTCGTTGTCGTCTGGAAACAGCTTCCGCATTAGATGCACAAGTGGGCGTCTGGATCGGGCAAAGTCTCCCCCGCCGACTGGCTTTCCATTTTTAGTAACTTCTAAAATCTCACACTGGAAGCAAAATAGTAGGTTGAATACGTCACCTTCATTCTGGTACTGAATCCGAACTCCGAAATCAGGAATGCAACCCGATGCGCCACCCCAACGGTAGCTTGATGTGTCGAGAAGTATTTTCTTTAACTCGGCGGCCAGGTCATCTGGAACCGTTACGGAAGGGTGCGATCAGGCCGGTGCTTGGATTTCCGGGGTGTTTCGTTGATCGGGGAGTCCGTTGGTTGTGTGACTTGAATTGGTGATGACAAAGGCAGCGTCTTTCTGAGAGATAGTGGGTTTTGCACACTCGCTGTCCATGGAAGGATCGCCGCCATGCAGGATGCTGATC
>CALDJX010000526.1 GCA_937899075.1 uncultured Planctomyces sp.
TCCCATTCAGCGATCTCCGCATCCTGAGTTTTCGTTTCTTCATCGATTTCGGCGAGCCGTTTGGCATCCTTCGTTTTCTTCTTTTCGTTTTCCAACGCCGCCTTCTTCCTGACGAATCCGTACCGGCTGGATCGAGCCTTGTTTCGAACTCCGGTCACTTCAGCGACTTTTTCGCGGTAGGCTTTCGCGGGCCCATCGAGAGCGAGCCCGTTCTCACCGATCGGCTGCAGCGGTCGATCAAAACCGTATTGGTTGGCGTTGGTCATGGGGCCGTAAAGCGATTCCGTGCTGCCGAAGACCCCGGCCAATGCGTAGTAGTCACGAGTCGGAACCGGATCGAATTTGTGGTCATGGCATCTTGCACAGCTGATCGTCAGGCCGAGAAACGCTCGCGACATGACATCGATCTGTTCGTCAATCAGGTTCATTTCGAAGAGGTCTTTGTTACCTTCGCCCAGAACTTTCGAACCCAAAGTCAGAAACCCAGTCGCGACAAGTTGCTCGTCACGTTGTCGCCAGTCGTCTGAAGGAATCAGGTCGCCAGCGATCTGCTCGCGGACAAACTGATCAAACGGCTTGTCCGAATGAAACGATCGGATGACGTAATCTCGATACCGCCACGCGTGAGGAAAGATCACGTTTCGGTCGTTGCCGTTGGACTCGGCATAACGAGCGACGTCCAGCCAGTGTCTTCCCCATCGCTCGCCGAAACGCGGTGACGCCAACATTTCGTCAACGACCTCCGCATACCGCTCGATCGTGAAATTTCGTTCGAAACTCACGAGTTCGTCGTAGGTCGGAGGCAAGCCGATCAGGTCGAACGAAACTCGTCGCAACAGATCTCGTGGCGACGCATCGGCTACTGGAGTCAGTCCCTTTGCGGCATGCCGCTCCGAAACGAAATGGTCGATCGGCGTTACTGCCCAGCCGGATGTTGTTGGCGGGACTGGATGGTCAACGATCGGCTTCAGAGACCAAAGAGTTTCTTTTGTGATCGCCTTCGCCGGTTCCTCGCTCTTTGGTGGAGTTCTCGGATCGGTTAATCCGAGCTGAATCCATCGTTCAAAGTCAGCGATGACGTTGTCAGAAAGTTTGCCCGACGGCGGCATCTCCAGCCCGTCGTACTTCAAGGCGAGGATCAGTGGACTGGAATCTGGCTTTCCAATGCTGGCCGCCGGCCCGCTTTCGCCGCCCTTCAAAAGCCCGTCACGAAAGTCGAGTCTCAGCTTTCCACCGAGAGTCTTCGAAGAAGCGGAGTGGCATTCGTAGCAATGTTTGACAAGTACCGGGCGAATCTTCTTTTCAAACCAGTCGAGCGAGGCCGCATCGTCAGCTTTTGCGAGCGTCGGAAACAGCACGAATGACAGAGCGATGGTAAGTGGCAATGCGACCCGCAGGCTGGAACAAGCTCTGTGCAGTTCCGGCAGAAAAAGACGGCGGCGTATCATGCCGGAACTGCGCGGAGCTTGTTCCAGCCTACTTGATTTGGACCGCGATCGTTCCCTAATCGACGAACTCATTGCCGACCTTTCGAGCTCGCTCGGGTTTGTCGAGGTCGATGCCCAGCGCGATTCCCACTTCGACAAGAACGCTCCAGCCGGCAGCAATCTGGACGAACTCGCCCAGGTCACCAGCGTCCGGAATCTGGATTGTCGGGTAAGAAGTCTGGCGCGAAGAAATCGCGATAATCTCCAGGCCGACGCCTTTACACAGAACTTCGCGGAACTTGTCTTCGGATTCTTCGTAAGGCTCGACCCACAGAACGACGTCAGCGGCGTCCATGACTTCTTCGATGCCGTGCACCGCGTACGTGCCTTCCAGGAAGTCCGACTTCTTGCGAGTGATCTCGTTGGTCTTGAGAGTTAGTTCTTCGGTCACTCCGTCGTTGCGGCCTGCCCAGTAAATCGTTCCGGCGCTGGCGATGCGGTCGACAAGTGCGGGATCAATCTGAGTCGTCAGGGCAGTTTTCATCATGTCTGCCAGCTCTGCCTGGCGAGTCGCGAGTGATGGTTCGCCAGCCGCGTGTTCCAGCAAGGCTCGATAGAACAGAGCCTGCTCGGCGACGCTCTTGGTAGCGGCGACGGCGTTCTCTTTTCCGCAACTCAGCACGAAGCCCTGGTTCGCCAGTTCTTCCAGCGGAGAACTCGGCGTCGCGCTGAGGCTGTACCGATGCTCGTTCCCTGACTCTTTCAGCGATTTGAACAGGCGAATGACTTCGGCGGTCTTGCCCGAATTCGACAAGGCAAACACGGCCGACTTCGACAGGTCGTATTCGGACGCCTGGCGGCCGGCTTCGGTACTTAGTGACAGCGGCCAGCCTTTTCGCGATGCGTGAGCGATGGCACTCTTAGCGGGGAACAGCCGGCTCGAACCCTCGCCGGTCATCAGCATCCTGCCGACAGCGCCAATCTTCTTCCCCAGGTCGGCGAGCGATGTCGAATCGAAACCTGCGACGATTTGCGGGGTTTCAAGCATCTCGCGAACGAGGCTGTAGCTGCTGTATCGTTCTTCCGTATTGTTCATAAAAGCAATCCGAGTCTAAGCAAAATGATGGCGGTTGTTCGATGTTCCTCGGCAGGTCGGCTATCAGCCTGGTGAAAAACGCCTGCCTCAGCAATTCAATGTGTGCCACTGGCTCTGCCAGTGCGGAATTTCGCACCAGCGCCGATTACAAAATGCACTGGCCGAGCCAGTGGCACACTTTTTCAACGGGCTGCTATGCCTGATCGGGCTGCCAGAATAATCGGACCGGTGACAGACTCGCTACTATCCACAAGTTCGATTGTTGACAAACTCAGGCACCACAGATGTCTGACGCAAAGTCGCGGAGACGCAGAGTTTCGCAAAGATAAAGCCGATCGTTGTGTTTGGCTCAGGGAGAATCTCAAGTCTTCAGATTAAACTTGGCCAATCTACGGGCTTCTTTGCGTTTCTTAGCGGCTTTGCGTCAGACTTTTCAAAATGGAATTGTTCTGCACGGTTCACCTGACGCGTTCATCGTGCGAGAACGGCCTCGAAACTTCATACCGATCGGGACGACGAAAATGTTGACGCGAAATTATTATCGAGGTGCCATCGTGGCCGCGATTGCGATCGTCGGAATGTTTGCCGGCTTGCAGGCGCAGGAGAAGTCCGATTCGTCAAAGTCTTCGACCAGTCCTTCCGGGCCGGCGACAAAAGAATTGCGAGCCGAGATTCAGAAAGCGCTGGCCCCATTAAATGATCTGATCGGCGGATGGCGAGGTTCTGGCCAGGTACGGCGAGGATCGACCAGTGGGGCGTGGCGGGAGACCGGTACTTTTGTCTGGAAGTTTGGCGGCGGCAAAGTGGGAGTCGAGTATCAGGTCAAAGATGGCAAGCAGATCGGCACCGGTCTGGTGTCCTGGGATTCTGCGAAAAAAGAATTCACGATGGATGCGGTGTTTGCCGACGGCTCGAAGCGAGCGTACCGCGGGAAACTCGAAAAGAAAGTGCTGACGCTGGAGTCGACGCCTGATGACGACGGTGAAGTTTCACGAGTCACACTGCGTCAGCTCAACGAAAAACGAATGCTCGTGCTCTATGAAAAACGCAGGGCCACATCGAGTTTTTACTCGCGAGTTGGCGAGGTCGGCTACACGCGCGAAGGAACACGCTTGGCATCGTCTGGCAGCTCGGGGCCGGAATGCGTCGTCACCGGCGGGGCAGGGACCATCAAAGTTTCGTACGAAGGAAAGACGTACTACGTCTGCTGCACCGGGTGCCGCGACGCCTTCAACGATGACCCCGTCGGAATCCTTGCTGACTATCGGGCAATGCTCGAAGAGAAACGCTCGAAGCCTCAGTAGGCAACGGGCTGCGAACTGGCGATTCATTTGAACAAGCTGACAATTGAACTCAGAGATCGCCGAGGAAGTGCAGAGAAAAGGTGAGAGACGTCCGTGCCCTCTGCAGGTTTTCCTCAGCGGTCTCTGCGTTCCCCCTTTTCTTCATCAGTTGATCAGAAAGGTCACCATTCTCTTCTGTGTCATTCCGTGTCTTCCGTGGTTCTATTACCCTGCGACGCCCTACGGTCACAACTCAGACTTATTGATTCCCAATTACCAATCAAACGTTGAGGAGAAGCGACAGCTATGCATCGTCGTATGACTCTGTCAGTTTTAGCCGTTTCCGTCATGCTGACTGGCATGAGCTGTGTCAATCGGTCCGATGTTGGAGCACCTCCTGTCCCAACTGCCGAAGCCGTGCCCGGCGGCCGCGTCGCTGCCGAGACGTTTCTCGTCCGGCTGGAAACAAGCAAGGGCAACATCGATATTGAGGTTCACCCGGCATGGGCTCCGAACGGTGCCGCCAGATTTCGTAAGCTGGTCGAAATCGGCTTTTACAACGAGTGCCGATTCTTCCGAGTTCTGCCTGACTTCATGGTTCAGGTTGGCATGAACGGCGATCCCGCGCTGCATGCCAGGTGGTCGGAAAACACAATCGATGACGACCCGGTTCTGGAGTCGAATCGCCCAGGCTATGTGACCTTCGCAAAAACAGGTCTGCCGAATTCGCGATCGACTCAGTTCTTCATCAACTATGGGAACAACTCCAGCCTGGATGGTCAGAGGTTTGCACCGTTCGGCAAGGTTGTATCGGGGATGGACGTCGCCCTGGCCATCAACGCCAGGTACCGCGAGCTTCCCGATCAGAATGCGATTCGTTCGGCCGGAAACGAATATCTCAAAAGCGAGTTCCCCGACCTCGACTTCATCCAGAAGGCGTCCGTCGTTCAAAACTGAACCGTCAGAGCATGTAGGTCATGACAAGCGAAGCGCCGGCATAACATCGGCTTGAACGGCGTTCACGATCTGTCATGCCGGCGCTTCGCTTGTCATGACCTACGTCGACTGACTCAAGGCAGCCGTGTCAGGATTTCTCCGACAGGCTGCCTTTTTTGTTGCGCCACGTTAGCAGCGTAGCCGTACCACAGGACGCCGACCGTTTGCCGAGTCGCCGGATCAACATTCAGCAGTCGATAAAAATCGGGATGCCGAGTGACCGCTCCAGTCGTCCACTTAACGCCGATGCCGACTGACCACAGATAGAGGCTCAGATTCTGGATCGCGCAGCAGCAAGCGGCGTAGTCCTCTTTCTCCAACTCGGCGTCGTCGGGCGAAAGTGCAGACGTGACGACCAGCCAGCCGGGAATCGTGCTCCAGCGTTCGCGTTTTGCTTCGCCCGCTGCGGGCCCCTTTTTTTCAGCGACCAGCCTGGCGTTCAAATCGACGACTGCTGAAATCGTCTCCGGTCCGAGATGATGAAAACGCCACGGCTCGGTATGACGATGATTGGGAGCCCAGCTCGCCAGTTCGATAGCCTTTTCGATCTGCTCGAAAGGGGGAACTTCCGTCGTGAAGTTATGAATCGTGCGCCGGCCGCGGATCACTTCTTCAATGGTCGGAGTCGTTGCTTCGTTGTCTCCACCGCTGCTCATCGATCAATTGCTCCACTCTGTTGGCACTTCGAACTCTGCGCGTTTGCCGCAGGTTGAAGTCTCGGAGCCAAAGATGCAAAGCCTCGTGGTTACTGATGTTCCAGCCTACGGCTACGCCGGTCGCTCAGTTCTCTTCGCTGTCTACTGTCGCGAGTTTCAGCCGGCTCTGCGGAACCAGCTTGACCTTGATGGTGACTGGTTCGACTTCGCCTCCCCGCACAAACCACTCGGGGAACCTTCCGTCTTTGATGTCGGAGTAGTCGGGTTCGAGGATCCCTCGATTGTTCTTCTTGAACGGGACTCGCGGCGCGACGGCTCCGTGAATGTTCAACTGGTAATTGATCGGCTCCAGGCACTCGAATGAGAACCGGCCCTCGCCGTCCGTTTTGCCCCAGACGGCGTCTCCGAAGTCGGCCGCTTTTGAGGGAAACGGAAACAGGAAAAAGCCAGCTCCGGCGACTCCGCGACCGGTCGCTTCATCCACCAGTCGGCCCGCTGCCGATACGCCTCGTTTTGCAACGAGTTTGTCCTGAAGTGCTGACCAGTCGAGCTTCAGTTTTTGTCCGCGAAACGGCCCGGCAGCTTCGATCTGAAACGTCGTCTCGCCGGGAATCGAATCGCTGACATGCTCGAGGACGACCTGAGCCTTGTCGTTGACTCCCCAGCCGATCGAGCGACTGAAGCCGAGTCCCGGATTGAACCAACCGCCAACCTTTGCACCGATTGCCGGTTGACCGGCTTCGTCTTCGAGCTGGATGACGTGAGTTCGGCCCTCTTCGAATTGAAACTTGAGATCGGCAATCGGCTTTGCCTTCGTCAGTGAGAACGGCTGGCTGACAATTGCTGCAACGCTGCGATTCTGGAGTTCGGTGATCAGTAGTTGGTATTCCTCGCCGAACGGCACGCCGGTCAGCAGAAACTCCCCGGGCGAGTCTCCGCCGTCGACGCGTTCGTCGGCTCCACGATACTTGGATTTGCGATCGACCGGCCGAAGATCGACGTTGAACCTCGCCGCCAGACTCCCGTCCGGAAGACGTACAACACCGCGAACCGCTCCGCCTGGAATCATCGGAACGTCGAGTCGAAATGGATCGTCGCCCGCGCCAACGTTTACCTCCGAGCGACCAACGACCGAGTACCCCGTGTAACTGCGGCCCGTCCAGACGATCTTTGTCGGGACTTCAACGTCGAACTCAATCCGCGCATTCACGATGTCGAGTTCCGCGCTGGAATAGGAGTCGGGGTTTGCCCGCGCCAGATAGCCGGCTCGAAACTTCCCGGTCAACGGCACGCTCGGATCGATCCCGGTTAGATTCAGGATGACGCGACGTTTCGCTCCCTGAGGCACCGGCAGTTTCTCGCGAACAGGCTCCGTCCGCTTCGGCGATTCCGGCGGCTGAGCAAGATCGATCACGAGGTCGTCGATCGACTCTGTCAGCTCGTACTGGAGGCGACGATCGGGGAGATTCAGCGCGAGCGGCCCGGCAGAGAGACCTTCAAGTCTGAAGTGCGCGGCTCCGTCGCGAAGCTCGACATTCACCCGACGGAACAGGCCGCGTCGATTCGTTCGGCACTGAA
>CALDJX010000527.1 GCA_937899075.1 uncultured Planctomyces sp.
AAACGGGCAAACGTCACCAACGCCTGCCAATGTTTTCTCCATGGAGGCCTTTCAATGCCAGGTCAATATTCACTGATTCTCACGCCCTTCCAAATCTGCCGAAGGAACGGCGGTTACGCCCCACACACGCTCAACGAAAAAAAACTGCAACAGTCCTCAGAATAATATCCGTCCAAAGAAACTGCCGCCTGAACCGACAACTCGCAAACACGACTTTTGACAGTTACTCTGGGAACTTACTTCGCAGGTTCCGACACGCAGTACAGGTGTTTGTCGGAACGCAGGAAGATTTCGCCGTTGCTGATTGCGGGAGTCGCTCCAAAGGATTCTCGATCAGCCGTCACCGAGTTGACGGCCAACTGCTCGAATTTGTCTCCGGCCTTCAGCACGAAGCAATTGCCAGAGCTCTGAACGTAGTAGACTTTTCCGTCAGCGATGACCGGTGAAGAATAGTCGCTTCCTCCGCCACCTCGACCGAAGCTGCGGCTACCACTTCCACCATCGCCGCCGCTGGGACCGCCTTCCAGGCGGCCTTGGAAGATCTTCTTCCCCGTCTTTGCGTCGTTACATCCGGCAACGCTGCTCGAAAAAAAGTACAGGCGGCCTTCGTAGACAGCTGGAGTTCCAAAACGACTCGAATCGGAACCTGACCAGACAGTGTGCGACTTGGTGACGTCGCCTTTGCCACCGGCTCGAACGGCTGCCGACCCGCCTCCGCGGCCTTCGATGGAGTAAACCACGTCCTGCACGGCGACGACGCTTGAGCTGTACTGATCCCCGGCGGGGATCTCGCTGTACCACCGCAGCTTTCCGGAGTCCGGATTGAATCCCCAGATCTCGTACGGAACACCGAGCACCAGGTCAGTGCGTTCATCGTCGATCTTGACGAGAAGCGGAGTTCCCCAGACGTTCGCCAGCCCGGCCGCTTCCTGCCGCCAGACTTCGTCGCCGGTTTCAGAATTTAGCGCGATGATCGATTCGCTCTCGGCGCTGGCTGCGACGATCACTTTGCCCTCATGCAGGATCGGACTTGATGCCGACCCCCAACGCCGGCGGTCAGATTCTGTTCCGACACTCTTGTGCCAAAGCTGCTTGCCATCCAGGTCAAACGCAAGGACCCCTGACTTACCAAAGAAAGCGTAAACTCGCTTTCCGTCACTGACAGGCGTGTGAGACGCGTAGCCGTGCGCGGGAATTCCCATCCCGCTGTAAGAGTCTTCTGGCAGGACAGCGTCGACGGACTTATCCCAAAGAATCTTCCCGCTGCTTCGATCAACGCAGACCAGGTGTCGCTTCAAATCGTCGATCGTCCCGAAGTTCGCACCGTACCCCGAGTAGCACGTCACGAAGACTCGATCGCCAATCACGATCGGACTGGAAACACCGGCGCCGGGTAGTGAAGTCTTCCACCGAACATTCTTGTCCGGACTCCACTCAACCGGAGTCGCCGTCACGTCAGCGCTAATCCCCGAGCCATTCGGCCCTCGAAAACGAGGCCAGTCGCCCGCAGACACAGCCGAGCACAATCCGACCGACAATGCTACACCGCAAAGAATTCGTGCATGAATCACGCCGGCTCCCTTACCAAAGAATTACCACTGATTGCCATTTTCAGCCGCAGAAACTCACTGCACTCAGTACTGCATCCACGCTGACGAAATCCACAACAAGCGTCAAAACAGCATGAATACACGGGCGGCAATGAATCAATGGCCGATCACAGCAAGTGTTTCTCGGCCTTCAACAACGATGGCTGATTGCGACGTCGCAACATCGCTAAAGACTTGCGTGGTGCCTGACGGCCACTTGACCGTTAGCCGGTCAACCACACTACTCGTGCCACAGCCGATCAACAATCGGCGTTCGTTGCAGGATGCGTAACCATCGCCCGCCGTTAACTGGTGAAGGAACTGAGAGCTTCCAACATCCACTGTGACAGTCGCGCCTATTGCATCTCGAGCAGACTCAGTCGCCACCAGCCGCAGCGACAAAAATCCGTTCGCTGCCGTGTCCGATGTGTTTTCCAGGATGTAATGCGGTGCGTCCATCAGACCAACCACCAGGTCGGCCTTGCCGTCCTGGTTCCAATCGAGTCTCGCCACTGTACGACCAACAGTCTTCACGCTGCTCCAGACGCCTAACTGGTCAGTCGGCAGCTCGTGAAATCCTCCAACCACCCACTCAAACATCTGCGGGCGCATCCCGTAAGGAGTCCCGTACTTACTCAGATTCTGGGTATGCCCGTTGATCACGAACGCTTCCAGGCGGCCGTCAATGTTTGCATCCAGGAACTGCGTCCCCCATCCCAGGACCTTAAGTGTCGGGTCATGAAGTCCCAGGTCCCGCGTTTTATCTTCAAATACAAAGTCACCGATCTGGCTATAGAGCGTATTTGATTCATAGAGAAAATTTGTGACCAACAGGTCGAGTTTTCCATCTTGAGTACAGTCTGCAACTGCGATTCCCATACTGGCTTCGGCTTTGCCATCACCGTTAAACGCAAGTCCCGCCGCCACCGCAGACTCGGATAATGTCCTGGCATCTGGCCCTGAAGGAGTAAAGAAAAAATTGGCCGTCGTATCATTGGACACAAATAGCGACAGCCGACCATTTCCTGCGTTCATCGCGACAGCGCCCAATCCCTGCCCTCGAGGGTGCGGGTTGAGAAAGTCGGTATCGGCGATAAATCCGCCAGCACCGTCGCCCAGCCACAACTGATCTAAAGCCGGGGTGAATTCATTCGGCGGGCATTGAATGGTGTCACCATGATCTCCCTTGCAGACTCGATCGAACAAGCCTTCACCCGACAGATAGTTGACATCGTACAGATCCGGAAAAGTGTCACCGTTTAGGTCAACAACGAGACAGCTGGTGGTCCACTGGTCCGTCTGATTCTCCGATGACAACGTCCGCCCCGTCAGGCTTGCTTGAAATGAGCTATCGACCGAAAACGTGCCATCGCCGTTGTTCAACACAATTTTGTTCGGACCGATATTCGCGACATAGATGTCAGCAAATCCATCGTTGTTAATATCTCCAACGGATGCTCCCTGGCCAAAGCACTCTTCTGGAAGAACCTTCGACAATTCTGAAACTTCCACAAATTGCCGCGCATCAATGTTCCGAAACAGGCGGTCGCTGTGGCTGCTCGACTGCGACGCGGGCAGCCCCCAGGATCGCCCCTGCACGCAGTAGACGTCGGGGGCGGCGTCGTTGTCGAAGTCGATGACTGCAAGCCCACAGCCAGTGAGTTCAAACATTCGCCATGTTGTGCCTTCAGTCCCGTCAAAGTACTGAAAGTCGAAACCGATTTCCGTTCGCTGTTGCTTGAATGAAATATTCTCCGAAGCAGACGCCTGGTTAACCTCAACTGGGCCCATGCGAAATGACGGAATTGGATAACGAGACAGATCAATTTGATAAGCCGGATTGGAGTCTCGAAATGTCATCTCAAACGGAAGCGTCAGGATACTTGCATCCAGCGACTGCATGACTTCCTGCAGTTCGGGGTTTTGCGGATGATTCTTCAGTGCCAGCTTCGCCCAGGCAAATGCTTCCCAAAGACGCCCGACTGAACGATAAGCCTGGATCATCGCGGCGAGTTCAGTGCTGCTCGGCCGCTCGTCAGACATGATCACAGCTCGCTGCAGGTCTCGCAGACGGTTGATTCGTTCCACACGTTCACTAAAGGGAGCGGCAAGTTCAGTTTGCCCATCACGTGCTAACTTACGTGCCAATTGGTTGGTTGCCTTGAGTGATTCAGGACGCAACTTCAACGCTTCCCAGTAGGCGCGAATTGCACCGCGATGATCGTTCGACCGATCGGCCAGTTCAGCCAGGACGAGCCAGCACTCAGCCGACATCGAGGCAACAGACAGGTTCCGCCTCCACTCGTCAAGTTCTGCGAACCGCTGATTGTCGAGCAGTTGACGTCCAAGCCGGCCTTGGAAATCCGTCGGCAACCCCTCAAGCATTTCCGCCCGTTTCAACTTCTGTAACGCGATGGCCGGTTTCAGTGACAACACTGCGATTGCCGCCTGACCGAGTAACGGGTTTGGATCAGTCGGGTCTGCCTTGCAAGCCGCTTTCAACATTTCGGGGTCATTCAGCGTCCCGGACTCACGAGACAACATCACCAGCAAATCCGTTTCCTCGCCCGCGCGTATTAACTTCAGCACGTGCGGAACTGCCTCCGATCGGCGACCACAAATCCCCAGCAGACGCGCATACCCATCGTTGGCCTGGACGTCGTCTGGTGATGCAGCCAGGACATCCAGATACGCTCGTTCGGCGTCACGAAGTCGATAGACGCGTTTGTGGAGAATCTCAGCGGCTAACCTTCGCCCTGACAACCAGTCGCCATGTTCGGAACCTGGGATTTGAGCAAGGTCGTTCAAGGCCTGATCAAAGTCACTGCGTGCTACAGCGCACTCCGCGGCCAGTCGGTACGCTTTCACGAAGCGATCGTCTAACTGAATTGCTTGCCTGGCAATGTCCTCTGCTTCGGACATTTGTCCTTGCGCAGCCAACAGCATGGCTCGCCGAACGAGTCTTTCAGCCTGCCCGCGCGGATCGGGACGCGATGCCAGAAAGACGACCAGCAGAGCAACCACCAGAACGCAGACAGTGAACAACACTCCCCGTCTTGTCTGAAGTGGAGGGTTCACGGTTGTCCCTCAGCAGCCAACACGACTGAGAACGATGACAATGCACCCGACGCGTCCGACAGGGTCGCAAGTTTCGACCCTTCAACAACAGTAAATGACGAATCGCCTGGCACTGAGTCCAGTTCCGAAACGGTTCCCGACGGCCACGAGATCGTGACTCGTTCGACGCGATTCACGCTGCCAAGTCCAAAGTGAATGATGCGTTCGTTGCTGGTCATATAGCCGTCTCCCGCCAGAAGTTGCCGCGTGACACTGCGGTTGCCAACGAGCACCGAAACCCTTGTACCAATCGCATCGCGAGCTGTCCTGGTCGAAACCAGTCTGAACTTCAGGTAATGCCCGGTTTTCGTCGATGAATTCCTCAGGACTGCCAGCGGCGAGTTGATGTTGGAAACAATGAACTCAGGGAGCCCGTCCAGGTTCCAGTCGACACGTGCGAGACCACGGCCAAGATATTTGTCGGCAAACCAGCGACCGATGTCTTCGGGCATCAACTCATGGAATTGCCCGAATTGATTTCGGAAAAACTGGGGCCGCATCTGATAGTCGCGGCCTTCGTCGCGAAGGTCATCGACTTGTCCGTTGGCAATGACAAGGTCAGGCCAGCCGTCAAGGTCAGCGTCCAGCGACTGAGTCCCCCAACTGGTGAATGGAAGACTGGCGGCCTCTAAGCCAGCAGCCTTGGTGGCATCTCCAAAAAGTCCAGGTGAATGCTGCAGGTACAACGTGTTTGGTTCGTTGTGAAAATTAGTGACGAACAGGTCTAATGAATTGTTGCCGTCGAAATCGTCCACCGTGACTCCCATGCAAGCCATCGGAAGTCCGTCATCATTGAATGCCAGACCAGTCGTATTCGCGTAGTTCGACAGGCTGATGTTCTGCGAATTGGCGGATGGCTGGTTGTCGAGAAAAAAGTTCGCCACCTGGTCATTCGCAACGAACAGTTTCGGTCGGCGGTTGGCTTGCAACTCGAAAGCGACGACCCCCAGCCCCTTTGAATCTCCTTGCGGTGTCGCATCCAGGATATTCACAAACTCGCCATTCCCCTGATTGATCAGCAGTCGATCGGGAGCCCCTGGAAACACACTGGGCGAGCATGCTTTTCCTTCACAGATTTTTTTAAAAACGTCATCCCCCATCAGATAGTTCACATCAAAGATGTCGGGCAGACCATCCGCATTCAAATCTACGACGAGCGTGCTGGCTGTCCACGACTCGTCTGAAATTCCAGCTGACTCTGTAGTATTCAAAAACGTCCCGTCCCCCATATTCATGTAGAGACAGTTCCTTCCGACATTCGCAATGTACAGGTCAGTGAATCCGTCGTTGTTGAGATCGCCTGCGGAGCACCCTTGTCCAAAACCGGAATCCGGTCCAGTCAAGCCGTGTGAAGCGTCGAGGAATTCTCGCCCCATGATGTTGCGAAACAGCTTATCTGAATACTCGTCCGAGGCAGTCGGGCGATCATCGCCAGTCTTCCAGATCGAACCTTGAGGAAGAAACACGTCTGGGTACCAGTCTGCGTCGAAGTCCAGAATGGCGACACCGCCGCCGGTCTGCTCAAAAGTTCTCTTGCCGCTTGTCTTGAGATCCTCACTGTTGAAATACTGAAAAGAAATCAGCTTGGCTTCCTCGAAGTGAATCTCTGCGGTCCGCACAGAACCATCAGAAAGCGATTCTCTGTCTGTCTCGAAGTTTTCCGAAACCTTTGCGACAAGCTGGTTGAATCCCGCTACTCCCGACGGAATGCGATTCGCTACTGGATGCATTGCCGACTCGATTCGAGGAAGCGTAGGGGCCAGTTTGTGGCCGTTTCTGTTGAGTGTTTCTGATGGCCAGGTTGCCCGAGGGAAACGGCGGCGGCCAACCACCGCCCAGGCACACGTCTCCCAGGTACGGCCAAGCTGTTCAAGTAATTCAGTCGTCTCCCTGAACGCCTTCTCATTTTTCCCCTCGGAGAACAAAACCTGGTCGATGGTTTGTGAGAGGCGAATCAGCAACTGTGCATATTCCACAATCGGCTCTGCCTGCGGGTCTTCCAGTGCCAGCAGGACCTGTCCCAATACATAGAAGGCACGACGATGGAACGGCGTGCGAATCACGGTTTGCCAGAAGCAATCGCGGGCAACCTGTAGATCAGAATGCTTTCGTGCCCACAGACCTCGAACAAACCAGATGTCCGGAGAATCATCCGCTTCTGGCGGCAGCGACGCGTTCCATTTGAGAAACGCTGATTCCGACCGAGCCTCAACAAGCAGCTCACCCCGCATCGATTGAGCCGAAATCAAATCCGGAAACGATACGACGAGCTTATTCAGCAGCTCCAGGGCTTCGGGTTCACCCTCGTCGAAAGCGTGAGTGGCGAGCGCCAATTGGAGGAACTCGTCATCAGGGGATTGCTTCTTGCATTTCTCTAGAAATTCCGCCTGTTCAACTGCCCGACCGACATCGGCCGCCAGCGCCAGTTCCCGGTACCCCGCAGCGTCACCCTTGATCAATACGAAATAGTGATCCAACGCCAGCCAACGACGTCCCGTCATCGAGAGTAAAAACGCTATCCGCTCATTGGTCAATCCGTTGCCAGGCTGTGCCTTCAGGACTTTCCAATAGAGTCGTTCGGCCTGGGTAAGCTGCCCGAGTTCTAAATAGATTTCGGCAGCAGAGAACTGAGCGAGCAAGCCATTCGACGTGGTCGAGTCGTTTTCTGCGACGGCAAGGTAATAACGAAGCGCCGCCTCAAATCGCCCGGCCCTGGTGGCTGCTTCTCCTGCCAGTAGTTGGGCGGCCTGCCAATCGCTGCTCTCTGGGGGGATCTTCCGAACCAATTCTTCGACGAGTTCCGAATCCGATTCCAGCAACGCACGCTCAGCACCAGCCATCAATTCCGACACAGGCGTGTCCCGAGAACAGCCAGCGATCATCGCCGTAGCGACGATAACACCGATAAAATAAGCCACCCTTAAAGAGGGTGGCGTTTGTCTGCTGGGCGGACGTGCCATTCGAGTCTGACGATTAGTTGATTTCCAGAGTGAAGTCGTTCTCTCCGTCAGACTTCACCTCGGCGTTAAGAGGTGTATCGGCAGCTCTTGTGTATAGTGCAGGCACTACTCCGCCTTTGGCATTGGCTGCTGCCGCGTCGTGCGCGCCGGACGCTGCTTCCGCCGCTTCGTGGTCGCCACCTTTTCCTGCCGATCCGCCGCTGGCAGGGACTGCAATCGACTTGTTCACGACCACACGAAACGCTCCCGCTGCTGCACCGTCGCCGTATTCATAGGTAGTCAACTGGAATTTGCCTTCGTCATTCGTCCGACCAACGGCCGTTGGCTGACCTTCTTGCGGAGCAAATGAAACGATCGCACTTCCCAGTGGCGATCCGTGCATCATGACGGTGCCGGTTACTTTGAACACTGGCTGGCGGCCTGCTTCGTCACCACCACCACACCCAGTCAACGCACAGGCAGCCAGTAGCAGAACGCTAGAAACCCCTCGACACATGATTCATCCAGTTTCGCAAAGTGTGTGTATCAGATTGAGATAGAGAGCGGACTGTCGCAACAGTCCGCCCTCTCGACTCGTCGTAAGATTCAGATTTGGAGGTGGTTTGGCCTAGAAGTCGCCCATCTCTTCAGTACCACTGATAGACCCCAACGCTCCCCAGATCCCATAAGGACTCGGGCCGCTTGCCACACGGTCTGAGGTCAAATCCCCAGTATCGATATTGTTGCCGACGAACCTGACAGCTCCGTCGCCCATCAGAACGTGAGCTCCGCCGACGTGCTGACTACTCATGGTGTAGACACCATCAACGTCGTGCGAATTGTTGTTTCCGTTCTTACACGACGGACCATTCGGAGCAATGATAGTCATTACAGCCATGAATGGTGGAGCACCGTCAAAGGCCCGAGTCCCTGAAAGACGCGAGCCCGTACCATCGCCAAGGTTCAAGTACGTACCATCCGGCCCGACAGAAGCGAGACAGAGCGATGGATTATTTCGACCACCACCACCGACAGTAGTTGTAGCAGCTCCCTGATCGATCCTCGTCCCACCAGGTTTAGCAACGATACGCTCACCCATTGCAACGGTATTTGTCAGGCCATCCGTGATATCACGAAACTTGCGACAGCGTCCCTCCCGTCCCGAACTATGAACGCTCGTAAACATCCCTCGCACACCTCGTCCATTACCGAGCCAGCCAGGATTATAATCCCATGCATCATCGCCATAGCTGAACATGTAGTTGGCGTGCGCTTTTGCTGAGTCGATTGAAGATGTTGGATCGGATGGGCAGAGAATGTTGGGAAGACTCGCCGACACACACGGAACACCATTATTCCACGAAGCGGAATTTCCACCTGAAGGCTCAAGGTTTGCGATCGAAGCATCGTAAAGAGGTGCCTGATCCATGTATGGCAGCATGCCGAGCATGCCGCTGAATCGCCTGATCTGGCCAGATGTGATCGTGCAGCCGTAAGGGAGCACGGAATGTACATCGTGGTAGTTGTGAAGCGAGATCCCCAGTTGCTTCAAGTTGTTCTTGCACTGCGCCCTACGGGCTGCCTCACGAGCCTGCTGAACGGCAGGCAACAACAGCGCGACAAGAATTGCGATGATGGCAATGACCACCAGCAACTCAATCAGAGTGAACGCTCTTCGACGGACAAGTTTCATTTCGCTGAACTCCCTCAAACGGAAAATGACAAAAACGCAGTCAGTAATGACCCGCAATCAGTAATCACAAAATCTGACAATTGCCAGAAATTATTGTCGGCTAATTGGCGACAACACAGTTTAGACTTCCGAGACAATAGGCAAAATCCTGGACAAATTCAAGAATTCTCAGCAAGAAGTTACCGATTTCGTCGAAGGGCCGCGCCAGAATGCAACGTTGCACGCTGAGATGGACACTCGCTACCGCAGCATACTTCACGGTAATCGCTGCGGGTCTGACTCGCGACGAAATCCGGCTGCCTGCTTCGGTCCCGCTAGTATCGACCGAGGTTGCTACTGTTCCGCTGTTTAATGCCTGGACAATTGGGTGGAACGCTGATCGTGCCCTGCACGGCTTCAGCGGTTACTGGGACGCTCCAATCTTCTATCCCGCAGATGATGCATTCGCATTCTCAGAACCCCAGCCGGCGACACTGCTGGTCGCACCGATTTGCTGGATTACCGGCTCAGCCGTCGCTGGATACAAGGCCTGGCTCTTTCTTTCGCTGGGCCTGAACGGCTTTTTCACGGCTCTACTGCTCCGAAGAATTGGCCACGGACTGTTTCTGCAGATCGTCGGCGGGACGGCGATGAGCCTGCTCCCGATCATTCATCAACGAATCGATGTCCTGCAACTGGTCCCCGTGTGGGGGATCATCTGGTTCTGGAGCAGCCTGTTCGAACTCGACAAGACTCCGAATCGACGAACGGCTGCCGAACTGGGAATCGCATTCGCGATGTGTTTCGCCTTGTGCGTCCATCAAGCGATGTTCCTGTCGGCGACCCTTCCTTTGGCTGTATTTGTATTCATTCGGCGTCTGTCAGATCGGCATTTCCTGACAGCGTCGACGCAGACGATGTGTCTTGCGGCGATGCTGGTTCTTCCAATCGTTGTCCCAATCTACGCCGCTGCCGCTGCCAACGCGTTTTCACGCAAGGAACAGACAGTCAGCCATCAATCAGCAACGCCCGAGCAGCTTCTGGCGACACCGTCCAACTCGCTGATCCACTTCACCCAGTTCGAAAGCCCTGAACGGCGACGATTTAATGCTGGCTGGTTTCGCGTGATTTTCGCAATTCTGGGCGCAATCGCGGCTGTCGTCTGGGGCGAGCGACGTCGATGGGCTGCGTTTCTGCTGATCACTGCGTTTTCCGCAACGCTCCTGTCTCTCGGCCTGAACCTTGAGTTGTTCGGCTGGAAACCCTGGCAAACGATTTCCGAGTATCTTCCCGGTTTTGGACAGGTTCGCAACGTCTTCAGATTCGTCTGGCTTATTCAGATGTCGATCGTGCTGCTGGCGATTGAAGGCCTGGCAGCTGTTCTCGCAATCTGCCAGCAGCGTTGCTCGAAACTGCTACTGAAACCAGCCCTTGCCATTTTCGTGGCGATCCCCGGCGTGATCCTTGCTGCCGAAGTGTGGCCAGAAACTGCCGTGCGAGGTGGTGTCCCTGACGTAGCACGGAACAATGGCTGGACTCAGTTCATCCGAGAAAACCGATCACCGGGCCGACCGATAGTCTGCCTGCCATTTGCCAGCGGAAACTCAATCGGCGACTTCGACGTAACAACGCGATGGATGCTGTACGGTCTGAAGCACGGCGCACCGATGCTCAATGGCTATTCGGGATTCTTTCCAAAGTCGTACTTTGAACTTCGCAATTTCGTAAACGCAGAATTCCCGTCGCCGGAAGTCTTCGAAAGATTCGCTGAGCTCGATGTCGAATACGTCGTCGTCTCGCGAAACTACTGCGAGCCCGAAATTCTGCTCACCGAATCGGCAGGCAGGTTGAACCCTGTCTACAGCGACGAAACCGCAGCCGTCGACATTTACCAGCTAAAGAACGCCGGAGAACGGCCCGAACAGCAGTGACCTTACCGACCAGCCAGAAAGAATGACTCCGTTTGGCAATGCGACATTGGCTTCCGCAAGAGCGACAAGCATTCGCAGACGTCACCGCAAGCTTCATTCTGAGAGCGCAAAATAAAACCCCACGGTCACGAATTTCGCTACCGTGGGGTTTAACTTGTCAGACGAACCAGAGGTTCAAGTGGCGGGGGCAGGATTCGAACCTACGACCTCGAGGTTATGAGCCTCGCGAGCTACCGGGCTGCTCCACCCCGCGTCATTGTGGTTGGCAGACCCGGATTATTGCCGGCAGGTTCGGAGAGGTCCACCCACTGGCAGACGATTTCTCCAGAAAATGCCTGACCGACCAGACACTGAAGCGTTTTCAGCGTCAGAATTCGCACGACCGGACGCTTACCAGAGCCGCACGTCACGCTTGAACCTACGAATGGCTGTGCTCGTCGTCGGGAAACGCGCCTGACTGAACTTCTTCAACGTAGGATCGCGCGGCGGCTGTCGCCTGAGACCGCAGATCGGCGTATCGCTTCAGGAATTTCGGCGAGAAATCGCTCGACGTGATGCCCAGCATGTCATAGCTGACGAGCACCTGGCCGTCGCAGTGCGGGCCGGCTCCGATTCCGATTGTTGGAATTGCCAGGGCGGCGGTCAGTTCCGCAGCAAGTTGCTGGGGGACCAGTTCAACGACGACCGAGAACGCTCCAGCCTGCTCCGCCGCTTTTCCGTCCGCAATGATCTGAGATGAGTCCCGCTGAATTCGACCATGTCCGCCGAGCTTGTTGACCGACTGCGGACGCATGCCGACGTGAGCCATCACCGGAATGTCCGCATCGGCCAACGCCTGAATCGTGCGAGCCTGATTCACGCTGCCTTCGATTTTGACAGCCGCCGCGCCGGTTTCCTTCAGGATTCGACCCGCATTCGTGACGGCCTGCTCCGGGCTGACCTCGTACGTCATGAACGGCAGATCGACGATGACCAGCGCTCGCTTAACCGCTCGGCAAACGATTTCGGCGTGATAGATGATCTGGTCGAGCGTCACCGGGATTGTCGACCCCTTGCCCTGCACGACCATCCCGAGTGAATCGCCGACCAGAATTGAATCGACGCCGGACTCGTCAAACATCTCAGCCCACGAGTACTCGTAAGCGGTCAGCATCGTCAGCTTGCGATCACCACCTTTGGCAGCCACAAAGCGAGGAATTGTCATTTGTCGAGGTTGTGTCATCAGTAGTGTCTCATTGATCGTGTTTCCGTAGGTCAGGCTTTGCCTGACGAAATCGGCAACCGACTGCTCAGTATCGCCTGCTCAAAATCCCGTCAGGCGGAGCCTGACCTACTGAAAATTGCTGAACGTTCCCTGTGTTCCCAGGGTGGCACGGGTTGCTTGCAACCCGTGTCGCGCAGCGACAAGAGTAACTGCAGGTTGACGATGATTACCTCTTGCGGCTTCGCCGCACAGGTTGCAAGCAACCTGTGCCACCCACCACATTCATTTGCCGGTTCTTATTTGTCATCGCGACAACCTCACGCCTTCCGACCGAGCATTCGATCCAGCGAGTCTGACGTCTGGTAGACTAACGCTTCCGGCCAGTGCGGAAACGGATGGAAGTATTCGAATGTGAGATATCCTCGATAGCCGATTCGGTCGAAGGCTTCCAGAACCGCCGGCCAGTTTGTCGTGCCATCGAGCAACGGCCGAAACGATTCCAATGTGAACGCTGTCCCGGCCTGCTTGCTGTACTCTTTCAAGTGGACATTGCGAATTCGCTTGCCGCAGTTGTCGATCCAGTGTTCCGGAAACTGAAACTGCATGATGTTTCCGGTGTCGAAGTGAATGTTGACGTTGTCGCTGTTGAAACTGTCGACAAACGAGTTCATTTCCTGAGGGCTGAAAAGGAAACCGTTCGCAAAAATGTTCTCCATGTTCAGTGAGACGCCCGCTTTCTCAGCCGCTGGCAACACCGCCTTGATCGCTTCGGTTGCCCGCTTCAGACAAACATCGTTGGGAACAGGTTCCGGCTCGGGAGCCCAGGGAATGTAAACGGCTCCGGGAACGACCAGTAGATTGTCCGTCCCCAGTGCCTTGGCCGCACCGACCATTTTTCCGGCGAGTTCCGTTCCCGTTGCTCTTCTCTCCGGATCGTTACTCGTCAGCGGGTACGGCCAGAAGAGGAATGAACAAACGCCGCTGATCTCGACACCGCACTTCCGTGCGAGGTTCCCGATCGCCTTGAGATCCGCCTCGCTGGCTTCCGGCGAGATGTCGCCTTCGAGGTTGTAGTTGACCTCGACGCCGTCGAAGCCCGCATCGGCTGCCAGCTCGAAGCACTCTTTCAAAGACATCTTGTCCGGATACGGCAGTGCCCAGAGATTGATCGACTTTTTCATGTCGTAGCGTTTGCCGGTGGGCTCGGCGGCTTTGCGGATTTCGCGTTCCTGCTCGACAGCTTCGGCCTGAGACATCAGCCCCTGAGTCGCCAGGAACGACGCCCCAAACGTTGTCGACATTGCCAGAAGTTCCCGACGATCGAGCCGCGGAATTCTGCCGCTGCCAGAGTTAGCCTGAGAGTCGCTCATCGTTCGCTCCTGAATCGCAAAAAGTTTCAGCCACAGAGGGCACAGAGACCTCAGAGGAACTCTTGTGAAAACAACTCCGTGACCTCTGTGTTCTCTGTGGCTCAAATCATATTGTCAGCTTGCGAGCTCAACCACCAGCCACCGTTTTTCCAGAAGCGACCTCGGTGTTGCCGTAAACTTCCGAAGCGAGCATCAACTTCCTATCGTGCGAACCTGAGTCTGACGGGCAGGATGGATAACCGACGACTGACGGCATCCATTCAGCAGTCAAGATTCAGCAGACGGTGAAAACACTTCCTTAGAAGTCACGGAGCGACTTCATGGCCGATACGAACAACGCTGGCGACAACCTTTCCGCAGGCTCGAACGCGGACATCGAATCAAAGCCGTATCGCGAGCTGACTTGGGAAGCCGTCACGCTCGGCATCATCCAGGGCATCGTGCTGAACCTGGCCTTCTGCTACGCCGCGTTGAAGCTGGGCTTTTCGCTCGGAGGCTCCACCGTCGCCGCCATCATGGGCTACGCCCTGCTGCGCGGAGTGCTGCGCAAAGGTACGATGGTTGAAAACAACATCAACCAGACAATCGCCTCGGGCATCAATACGGCCGGCACAGGAGTCATCTTTACCGTCCCGGCTCTGTTTCTGATTCAGAAAAAGTGGGCCGACGCCGGAGGTCCCGACCAGCTCAGTTTTGACGCTATCCCCTTGGCGATTGCTGGCGTCGCGGGCGCGATCCTCGGTGTTGTCGTGATCGTGCCGCTGCGGAAGCAGATGATCGAAATGGACCGGCTCCGGTTTCCTACCGGAGTCGCCGTCACAACGATCATCCGGGCAGGGTCGTCTGGTATTGATAAGGCCAAACTTCTGATGCTGGGAGTCATCATCAGCGCCCTCTGGAAAATTCTAATGATTTCAGAGGTGCTGGAGCCTGACGTGCAGGTTTACCTGACAACCGAAGATTCGGCTCAGGCAGAAATCAGCGCCGTCTCGATGGCAATCAACCGTAAAGCCACGGACGCCACAAGCCTGGCTGTTAAAGATGGCAAAACCGCTGCGGGCGATGATACCGAGGCTAAGAAATCGCTGCGAAAGCCACCACGACTGACCGACGAACACCGCGCGGAACTCATGCTGCTCGCGGCGAGCTTCTTCGATAACAAGGAACGTGCGCAGGACACACAACGAACACGGGCAAACAGTGCTTATGACAAGTTGAGCGACGAGGATAAGAACGATTCGCAAACGGCATCGGACGATAAATCACCGCCGCCAGACAGCAAGTTGAATCTCGATGGCGTTGCCGATGCCCGCCCGCTGACGTCCGATGAGAGGGCAAGGCTCTATGAAGAAGCCGCCGAGCTGATCTCTCAGCCTGCGGATGGCTTTCTACCGGTAGATCTGTCTTCGCTCGAGCTAAGGCCAGACGAGCGAGCTGAACTCGACCGAAACGCTCCGAAGCGTCGAAAGGGAGCAATCAAAGCCGCTGTTGGCTCGGCAAGAAGTAAGGTCATCTCGGCGCGAGGGTACGGGATCAGCCACGAAGAGTTTGCGTTCGACTTTGGAATCATCCCGAAATCATTTTACCCTGTCGTCTATCTGTCATTGATGAATCTGGCGGCTGGGATGCTCGCAGGACGCGGCGGACTGCCGTTCTTTCTGGGAGGAATACTTTCCTGGTGGGTCATCTCACCGTTCGCTGGTGGCGCCGGATGGGTTCCAGAGGGGATGTCCGGGGACGCGGCCGTTGGTTATACGTTCTCGACAATGATTCGGCCGCTCGGAATCGGCACGCTGGTTGGCGGTGCCTTGATGGGAGTGGTGATGTCGTTTCCGGCGATCACCAGTGCTTTAAGATCGCTGAGCATGGCGACAAAAACGTCGAAAGCCGGGGGCGGCAAACCCGGCGATGAGCTATCGTTAAAGACGCTGAAACAAGGAACATTTGCCGCACTAATTCTGTTCTTCGCCGCGTCTTATCTCACAGAGGGAGTCACCGTCTGGGACGCTGTGCTTTCGGCGGTTGTGGGTAGTGTCTGGCTGGCTCTTGCCGCACTGATCGTCGCCCAGGCAACCGGGATGACCGACATCTCGCCGATGTCTGGGATGACGCTGATTTCCGTGACTCTGATGATGGTCCTGCTTCGCGGAAATATTGCGGCCGCGATGGTTGTCGGTGTTGCCGTCTGCGTCGCCATTGGCCAGGGCGCTGACATGATGCAGGACCTTAAGACCGGCCACATGCTCGGCGCAAGACCCCGCCAGCAACAGATCGTCCAGTTCGCTTCGACCTGGCTCGGAGCGTTAGTAGCACTCGCAGCCGTTTACGTTCTCTGGCAGGACGGAACAGGATTCGGTCCTGACACTCCGTTGCCCGCTCCACAAGCCGGCGTACTGGCCGGGATCGTCGATGCCGTCAAAAGTGGAAACGTTCCTGTCGACAAATACATGGCCGGTGGGCTGGTAGGAGCTGCACTGGGGGCGGCCCCGATGCCGGGTCTTGGAGTCCTCATCGGCCTCGCAATGTATCTACCTTTTCCTATCACATTTGGATACGGAATCGGCTGTCTTTGCCAGATGGGCATCCAGAAAGTTAAGGGTGCCGAATTCTGCGAACACAAGCTGGTACCGCTGTCCGCCGGGTTGATTGTTGGCGAAGCACTGACAGGAATGATTGACACATTCATTCGCGTTGGCATCGACAAATTGACGTAAGACAGCCTCCTGTTTTCAGAGGAATCTGACATGCGACCTGCTGCAGGCTCGGTCCTTTTTACATTGGGCATCATCATCGCCATTTCCGGTGCTGCAAAACCACCAGCACCAGGAGCAACATTTCCTGACACGGTTCCTGTTTTCATTGCCGGAATTCTGGCGGCCATCGCGGGAGTCGAAATCTGGTGGGGACACCGATCAATTATGAGATTACTTACAGGTAACGCTGACAAAGAGTCGCCTGACAACCCATTCGTAATTCTTAGTCGGTTGATCCCAGCTCTCAAAGAAACCGGCGGCCGCATCGAATTGATGAATGCAGCGGAAATAACAGCAGGGATCGACGAAATTACAACGAGGTTTGTCACACCGCTCGTCGATGGACGTCAGACGTTGGTTGATCAGCTCGGGCTGAGAGCCGGTGCTGATCTTCTGGTAACAGCCGCGACGGGGGAAAGATTGCTCAACCGATCCTGGTCCGCCGCTGCCGACGGTCACCTCGTCGAAGCCCGCAGTTCATTCCGAGAAGCCGCCCAGGCCTTCGACGAAGCAGCCGCGATGGTTCCGGCTTCCACCTGATCACTTCTCGTAGGGTGCGTCTTGACGCACCATGTTACCTGCAAAACCTTGATGGTGCGTCGAGACGCACCCTACGCAAATATCGATCTTCAGTAACGCGTAGGCTGGGTCGTGACCCAGCTTTGTCACCAGTCATCTGCTGGGTCGAGACCCAGCCTACCTCCTGAGAGGAGCAAACCATGCCAGACAACCTCAATCGTCGACAGTTTGTTAAAGGTGCCACGACGGCGGCCGCAGCGGCCGGTTACGTTGTGAAGACGGGAGTCGCGCTCGCGCAGGACGCTCCCAGTGCTCGCGTCCGAGTTGGAGTCATGGGACTCAGCCGGGGCAAGGCTCTCGCGTTAACGTTTGGTGGCCAGACAGGTGTCGAAGTTGCCTGCGCCGCAGACGTCGACATCAACCGGGCAAAGTCCGGCGGAGAGGCCATCGTAAAAGCCGGCGGCAAGGCTCCCGAAGTCGTGCAGGATTTTCGCCGGATTCTCGACAACAAAGACATCGACGCACTGGTCGTCGCCGCTCCGAACCACTGGCACGCTCCGGCGACGATCCTCGGGTGCGCGGCCGGCAAGCACGTCTATGTCGAAAAGCCCTGCAGTCACAATCCGCGCGAAGGCGAGTTGATGATTCAGGCCGCTCGGAAGCACAATCGAGCCGTTCAGATGGGCACGCAGCGTCGCAGTTCGGCGTCCATCACCGAAGCCATGCAGCTTCTGTGGGACGGAGAAATCGGCCGCGTCTACCACGCGAATTCCTGGTACGGCAACGCTCGAGGCCCTATCGGCAAAGGTTTGGCTGCACCGGTTCCGGACTTCTTGCAGTATGACCAGTGGCAGGGCCCGGCTCCGCGAGTCGCCTACTACGACAACCGCATTCACTACAACTGGCACTGGTTCTGGCACTGGGGCAACGGCGAACTCGGCAACAACGGAATTCACGCGCTGGACCTCTGCCGCTGGGGTCTGCAGGTTGACTATCCCACCCGAGTCGTCTCAGCCGGCGGCCGTTACCGCTTCGACGATGACCAGCAGACGCCGGACACTCACAACGTCGCGTTCGAGTTCGAAGGCAAGAAATCGATGGCCTGGGACGGCATGAGCTGCAACCGGCACCGCAACGACTTCGTCACCTTCTACGGCGAAGACGGAGCCATGTCGATCGACGGCGGCGGCAACTGCACCTTCTACGACGGCGCGACCGACAAGGTGAAGAAAGAAGTCAACGGCAACAAAGGAGACGTCGAGCACATCGACAACTTCGTCGCCGCCATCCGCAACGACAAGCCGCTCGACCTGAACCAGGAAATCCTCTCCGGCCACAAGAGCACGCTGCTCTGCCACCTGGGCAACATCGCCCACCGCACCGGCCGAACCCTGACCTGCAGCACCGAAGACGGCCACATCATCGGCGACGACAAAGCCATGAAACTCTGGCAACGAGAATACGAACCCGGCTGGGAACCGGTGGTGTAACGATCCTCGAACGACTTCCGCACGTAGGCTGGAACAAGCTCCGCGCAGTTCCGGCAGTTCCGGCACCCGACGACACTCCCATCCCAAACCTAAGATGGGTGGCACTGGTTGCTCGCAACCAGTGTCGCGCAGCGACCAGAGAAAACCGAATTCGACATCGACTACCTCTTGCGGCTACGCCGCCCCGGTTGCAAGTAACCGGGGCCACCCGCGAAAGGAATTTGACATTGACCCCATTTATTAGTGAATGGCTACGCGAAGTAGTGGCAGACGCCATTATCGCGAACGGCGACCCACGAGCCGAAGCTCGTGAGAACCAATGGTCTTTCACAATGTCACCGGAACAGGCAGCGTCTACGACGCAAGAAGACTTAGCCTCATTCGTCGAGGAGATAATCCAGATCAAGCGGTTGGAACTGAGTAGGCGGCATCTTCCGCGAATGCTCTTTTACTTGTGGTTTGACGAAATGTCGGGGCGATTGTGCTTTAGTATCACTTCCCAGATTGACTCAGAAAAACTGGACTTCAACTGCGACGTCGCACCTGATGCGACTCCAGGCGACATTCTTTCCTCGTTCCTTACGTCAATGTACTTGGCAGGAATCCCGTTCGATGATCTGACAGATAGTTGTCGCGATGAGAACAGTGAGGCAGACACTTCGACCAGTGCTTTGGATGTCTTTGTCAGTGTCCTGTAGTGACGTAGGCTGGGTCGTGACCCAGCAATTGCGGGTTGAACAAAGCTGGGTCAAGACCCAGCCTACTCGCTGCCGCGCGGGCCGCAATGCACTGCTTGAGAATCGGCTTCGTCTCAAGGTCGACCGGGGGAGGCAGGAGCGGCAGCTCGTTAAACGGCTGTTCCGGATGCCAGAATCTGTTCGCAGTGACGTAGGCTGGGTCGTGACCCAGCAAATGCGGGCCGAACATAGCTGGGTCAAGACCCAGCCTACTCGCGCGCCACAGCCACAAGAGATTTTGGCTGTGAGTCTCGGTTTCGGCAGTGACGTAGCGACTGTCTTAACGCACCAGTGAAGTAGGGCCGGTTCCTACCGGCCGTTTTCTACTCTCCACTTCTGGCGGCCGGTGGGAACCGGCCCTACGGATGATGCTAGAACCACTGGTAGGCGTACTCGTGGAAGCGGGTGATGGCGGTGCTGCGGCGGGGTTCGTCTTTGTAGTCGGACCAGTCGTTCTGTGATTCCTGCAGTGTTCGCAGCAGTTCGTCGTCGGCGATCTGGCGGGATGTCCAGCCGAGGCTCTTGCGTTTTGTGGCGAGGTTTTCTGAATAATTCTGGTACTGAGCGAGGACTGCTTTCACGCCCTCGCGGATGATGTCGTCGTCGCAGCGGGTCAATGGAAGAAGCTGCAGGACTCCTTCGGCGCTGGTCTGGTGAACGCTGATCTGCACGGCGGGTGACAGGTCTCCGGCCATCACTCGCTGCACGTTGTGACGCATCACCCAGGCGTCAACGGGCAACACGGTGTAGAGGTACATGGCGAAGGCGACTGTCCAAAGCTGCCGACGGACGAGCCAGCGGAAGTTGTGGCCTCTGGAAATCTTGCGAACAACCAGCAGGAAACCGACCAGCACGGCCGACATCCCCAGCAGGCCGACGGTCCGCATTCGAGTCATCCCGTTGAAGTTCACGTAAATCGAAAGTCGGTTGTAAACGGCCAGAGCCAGGATCACGTTCTCGATCGACCACAGCCAACTGAGTTTTCGCAGCGTGCTTAGTCTCGGATCGTGCAGCACGCGGCCGCGGAACATCAGCGACAGCATCACCGTTGCCAGAGCCAGCGCGACCGTCAGCCAGGCGGCTCCTTTGTGAGCGTATCCTGAATAATGAAACCCTTTCGGGAATTCGCGAAACCACAACGTTTGAAACTCGAAGACCAGATAAACCGCAAACAGCCCGACGACGACGAACAGCGTATTTCGAAAAGCTTCGAACAACGGCGTCGGGCGAGGATCGGTGGTGACTGTTTCTGCGGATTCGCTCGACTCGGAATCAGCCTCTTCGTCAGCCGACGGCAGAATTGGCCGAAGCAGACCGATGGCAATCCAACCCGCGGCGATGCAGAACAGAATTTCCAGCGGCGCGGGCGTCAGGTCTTCCACCCACCGGCCGATCGCCGCGAACAGGTCAGAGAACTGAGCGCTGACCGCCGATGCCAGATCAGGATTTGCAAAGATAAACAGCGTCCCGAACACGACCAGCGCGAGCACGGGCAGGATCAGCGCAAGGATATTCTGGACTCGCGACGGAGGCCTAAGCCGAGCCAACGAACTCCAGTAATGGTTCAGTCCGTGATGCCCCGCGGCAAACGTCTGACTCGCAAACACCGCCGTGTGAATCAGGTACGGCGTTCGCCCGACGAGGCTCATCGCAAAGCCAAACATCACGACTAATCCGGCAACTATGCTGAGGCCAGAGCCGCACCACACAAGTCGAACCGATGCACCGGCAACCAGAATTGCGAAAAACCATGTTGCCGTTTGAGGCCGCTTCGAAGGAACGCCAGCGGCCAGCAGCACGGACATGCCGGCAATCAGAGCGGCGTACCCGGCAAAGCCTGCCCCTCGGTAAATCGTCACATCGCAAAGCGCGACGGTCAGCAGCAGACAGACGACCTCGATCCATCGCACGGGAGAGTCGTCGTACAGTTCTCGGAAAGGGTTCAAGGCTCGGTCGATGGACGCAGGAATGCGTGTCAATCTTTCAGACCTGGAACTCTCACCCGTTGGATCAACTGCGCCGGACTCTGGTTGCTCTTCCATAGGTTGTCCGCATCGTCAAGTTCGAGCTCGGATTATTCACGTCAGTGTGATCCGTCGATCGGCGGCTGACAAGTCGCAACTCGCCAGCCGCTGAAATGCTGAACGCCGAACTCGCTCCGGAATCAACAACCGAACGAGATCGCTTTGGAAAACGATTCGTCGCTCCGGCTGAGTCCCTGCAGAACGTGGGCCAGCGTCAGGATGGCATCGCAGGCCGGGAAGGATTCGCGGAACCAGTAACTGTCCGACTGACTGCCGCCGAATGAAGCATTGGACTCCCGCATCGTTCGACTGATCGAGCCTGCGGAGTCGCCGCCGTCCAGCACCTCGTTGGGAGCAATCAAACTCTGCACGCTTTTGGCGGCTGCCGATTCAGCGACCACCGGAGCGTTGGGATGATCGATTCGACTTTGCCGAGCGAGCATGGCGGTCAGTCTGGCGGAGTCGACCTGTTTTCCTTTTTCGTCAACAAACCAGCATCGCGAACCGTCGCCGTCGATCAGGATTCCCAGGTGTGCTTGGCGTTTCTTGACGCGGCTGACGATTCGCTCCATCAGAACATCGTGTTTCAACGGAGCGTTCACGGCGGCCGTTGTTTCCACTTCAGACAGTTCACACGGCAGCTGCGCAAAGAGCTTGCGAATCGTCTTTCGAGCCGGTCGAGGTCGAGCCGCGCAAACAACTCGTAAAGGCCGCAACGCATGAAAATGTTTCCACAGCCCGGCTTCGTACGGGATCGTTGCCTGGAACGCTCGCTGGAAGGCGGCGCTTCGAGTCGGACGCGTCACGCCGGAGTCGAACTTCTGCTGCACTTCTTCGAGACCCTCGCCGAGCGACAGCGGCACGGCACCTTCGCGATAAAGATCGAGCCCCGCCCACGACGCATCGTGTCCCGCTCCGCTGACGAATAAACCGCCGGCAACCTGCAGGTGATCGACGGCGAAGGCAAAGCACGGACGAGACACCAGCCCAATGTCGGTCACCGGGCAACCCATCATTCTCAGAGCGTCGATGACCGACGACAGAATCGCTGGCGACGACGGCCGCTCGTCATAGCCGACGACAATCGACGGGCCTCGACGCGACGGCTGGCGAATTCCTGTGCGGGATTCTGGCCGCGTTGAGTCTTGCCGACCGGTCAGCGGAACATCCTGCCAGAGCACGCTGGCAAAAGCGGCCGCAATCCGACCAGCGATGGCCGGCGTGAATTCGTTGAGGAAGACGCCGCGGACGCCGTCCCGATGAAACAGCGGACGTTGTCGACCTCGAACTTCCGACTGGTTGATCCTCTCGACGGTCTCCGGATTGAGCTGCCCGGTGTCGTGCCGATGCTGGCATTGCCGACACGACGGATAAAACGCCGCCAGGCGTGAAAGATGGATCGCTCGCGAAATCGAATGCTCTTCGCCCGGACATCGGTACTCAGTCACCGTCGGCAAGGAGATGATCGGGCCGGTCAGGACTCCGGCCGGTTCTTCCGAGCGGTCGCCGGTTTCAGACTCGCCGTTCGCTGGCGAGGGGTCTTCCGCTTCCACGTTGACAGGCGGATCGGGTGCGTCGATCGAGTTGCTCGAATAGATTTCGTCATCGGCGTCCATGCCGCGAGCTTTCTGGTCGTGTGACCGGTTGATTCGCACGTTGGCGGCTGAGACTATTCCCATGCGGAGTCGAAGAACAGCGTTCGCAGCCGAGCCGGGAATCTTCCCGCAATTCAGATTGGCCGGTCAATCTCGATTCGCCGCAAACCCGACAGCACACGAAACTTTGTCGAACCATGCATGCCACCGAATTTCTGAAATCCATCCCCGCCGAGCCTGCATCGGTCATTGTGCTGGTGGGAGACGAACGTTCGCTCAAAACCGACGTGACCAATGCGCTGCTGAAAGTCGCCCTGCCGAACGAAGACGACTCGCCGACGCGATACACCGGCAAAGATGTCGACATGAAAACGGTTCGTGACGAGCTTCTGACGATTTCGATGTGGGGCGACCGGCGAGTGGTCGTGATCGACGACGCTTCCGATTTCGTGACGGCGAACCGGGCAGCTCTTGAAAAATACGCAGAGAAACCTGGCAAGAAATCCGTTCTGATTCTCGATGTGAAGACGCTCGCAAAAAACACCCGCCTTTACAAAATCGTCAACAAGAGCGGTCTGGTCGCGGAATGTTCGGAGCTGAAAGGGGCTGCTCTGG
>CALDJX010000528.1 GCA_937899075.1 uncultured Planctomyces sp.
GCGCAGTTCCGGCAATCATGGCCAGAGCTTCGATTTGCCGGAACTGCGCGGAGCTTGTTCCAGCCTACTTTGCTTCCAGACTCACGAAAGGTTCGGAGCGTGTTCGAGAAGCGGCAGGATCTCGGCGGTCATGCTTACTGTGTCGAGGATCGCGATCGTTGGTTTGCCGTAACTCCAGCCGCTGGTCTCGCCGGGGTTGAGGAACAGCCGCCCCTGCTCATCCTTACAAATGTTCGGCTTGTGAGTGTGCGCGTAAATCAGAACGTCGAACTCACCCTCGCAGCCCTTCGTCCAGGCCAGCGCGTGCGTGAGCAGAATTCTGGTCCCGTCGGCCGCTCGGTAACAGAAGGGAGGCTCGCCGATCGTTCCAACAATAGCCATGCCTCCGTACAGCCCGATCTTGTTTCCCTCGTTATCGCCAAAGCAACCGACGAACGGACAGTTCAGCTTCCGCAACGGAGGCACCGCGAACGTCGAAACCAGATCGCCGGCAAACAGCACGGCTTCAACCTGCTCGTCGTTAAACCGTTCGACGGCCACCCGAAGATTATCGAGGTGATCATGAACGTCGGCGAAAACTCCAATTCGCATGGCAGGTTCGGATTCCGGCAAGACACAAGGATGACAAAATTGTCACCTCTCCCTCTGGGAGAGGTCGGCCTCTCAGGGCCGGGAGAGGGTTGCCTGGGGCTACAAACACTTCGTTTAAGGGAAGTCGAAAGACTCCCTCTCCCGCGGCTGAGACCGCGACCTCTCCCACAAGTGGGAGAGGTGACGATGCTGTCGGCTAAAGATCCCGCGTTAAGTAGTCAATGGTTAAACAAAAACTCACGGCTGTTGATCAGCGCCCAGAGGATATCTTCCAGGCCCTGCCGAGGCGACTCGGCCGTGGCAGCGAAGGCTGCGGCAGTCTCCACTTCGTCGTCGGTCGGGTAGCGGCTGAACGTGACGAGGTACAACTCGCGAATGGCGTCTTCGACTGATGTCTTGTTCGTGATGAAACCGGCGATGCGGTTGTTCTTGTCCGTGAGCTTCCGCTGGACGACGTCCCCATTCAGAAGGTGCAGAACCGCCGCGAGGTTTGGCGTGCTAGTCCGTTCGCATTCGCAGGCGATCACTCGTTGAGGCCGGCCGGTCGTGTCCAGAAAATACGACGCGAAGTTTGAGTCAGGTAACGAGATCGCTCGCGTCCCGAGCGGCACTCCGGCAAAGCGTTCCTGAGTTCCCGCCGCGTCGTCGATTCCGTCCAGCAGAACCTCCGCCGGCAAACGCTTGACGTTGTAGTGAAGGTAAAGCCGCGTGTCGGTCGCGTTTTTCGGCAGCGGACTTGAATCAAGCTGGTAGACGCGGCTGGTCATGATGTTCCGCATCAGCCGCCGCTGGTCGAAACCATTCGCTGCGAAGTCGTCCGCCAGCGCGTCGAACAACGCCGGCACTGATGCGGGATTGGTCTCTCGCAGGTCGTCAATTGGCTCGACGAGTCCCGTCCCCATGAAGTAACCCCAGACGCGGTTCACAAAGTTCCGCGAGAAGAGTCGGTTGTCTTTCGAAGTCAGCCAGTCGGCGAGCGGGCGCCTGAGATCGCGCACGCCGGCAAGGTCGACCGGTTGGCCCTGCAGCGGCGTTGGCTCCATCGTCTTGCGAGTTCGAGGATGGCTGATCGACCCGGAACTTTTGAGCATCACTACGGTGTCGCGGCCGAGTGATCCGAAGTCGGAACTGCCCTTCGTCCCGACTCGCGTAAAAAACGCGGCCAGGCCGTAGTAGTCTGCCTGGCTGTAAACTTCGAACGGATGATGATGACACTTCGCGCATTGCAGACGGACTCCGAGAAAAACCTGAGCCGTCGTCTCGGCAAGGTCAGTCGGCGTTGTTGCAATTTTGAAATAGTTAGCGGGACCGTTCGCGTAGATCGATCCTTGAGCCGTCACGATCTCTCGTACGAACTGGTCGAACGGTTTGTTCTCGCGGAACGACGCCCGCATCCAGTTGTAAAGAGCCCACATGCCGCCGTCGCCGACCGTGTTTCGATTATTGCGAAGCAGGTCGCCCCACTTCAGCGCCCAGTACGCCGACCAGTCGTTCACATAAACGTCGCGTTTGGAATCTCCGGTCAGGCCGAGCAGTTCGTCGACAAGCTGCTCTCGCTTGTCCGTTTTGTCGGACGCCAGAAACGCTTCGACTTTTTCTCGAGTCGGTAATGTGCCGATTGAATCCAGAAAAGCTCGTCGAATGAAAACCTCGTCCGAGCAAAGGCCCGCCGGGATCACGCCGAGCTTCTGCCAGTGCTTCTTCACGGCCTCGTCAACAAAGTTCTGCACGACAAAGTCAGCAAGGTCGGCATCGGTTCGGTGAGGCTGCATCGCCATCGACACTTTCGCCTGCCCTTGAAACCGCACCATGACGGCCGCCTGGCCGGGGCCGACTGCCGTGATCAGTCCATGCTGATCGACGGTCGCCACGCCCTCACCCATGCTGTCGTAAATTGCCAGGTGAGTGACATCGCGAGTTGAACCGTCGTCATAAGTCGCGACGACTCGAAGCTGCTGCGAATCGCCTGCTGAGTACACTCGCTGCTCCGGAGAAATCGACATTCCGACAACCTGCGGATCGTTCTTCGTCGTTCCGACGGCTCCGGTCGACACCCAGTCGAGCATCTGGTCGTACTCGAACGAGCCAACTCGAAAACGTTGGCCGCCACCGTGTGAAATCTGCAGAGTCGCCTTCTTCAGAATGAGACTGCTCGCCGGGTCGACAAACGAAACTCGACGCTGCTGCCAGTCGCGCACGAACTGCGGATGATCTTGTTCGGGAGCGTAGCCAAACAACGAGAGTTTGAATTCGCCCTTGCCATACTGCGAAGCGTGACACGCTCCCTGGTTACAACCAGTCTTGCTGAGAATCGGAATAATGTCGCGGGCAAAGTTGGTGGCGGACTTGTCGAAACTCGAAACCTTCGCCGAGACTCGCACTGTGTCGCCGCCGTGCGTAACGACAATCGTTGCCTCGCCATCCGCCAGCGGTCGCAATCGTCCCGCAGAATCAATCGCCAGCACCGAAGCAGGTTCAACGGTGAACGTAACCCGTTGAGTAAGATCGTCGATTTGCTCCGACGAACGATCTGTGATCTGCAACTGCAACCGATCGAGTGGGCCGGTCAGCTCAATCGACGAAGGCTCAACCGTAAACGGAACCGCTGCCGGTTCGTCGGCTGCGTCGTTCTTCGCAGAAACGAAAACGACAATCACCATCGCGACGGCAAGTTGAATCGGCAGGGACGAGGTTCGATGCATGATGCACCTCGTTGTCGAGGAAGGACGTTAAGGAAGGCCAGTCAGCATATTCGACAGCCGGTCAATCGGAAACAAGGAAGGTTTGTTTCAGCACTCCGTATCGATATTCACATTTCGTCATACCCGCGCAGGCTGGGGTTCTCGCCTGCGCGGGAATGACCTATTGGGGCGTGTGGCACTTTCAATCATGAAGACAGCCTTTGCTCCTTTCCGATAACGAGGTAGCATCGAATGTTCCGAAAGCCGCAGAATCAGTGTCTCGCGACACACCCTCGCCTCAACTCTTCACGCCTTCCCTCGACGCCGTCCCGCCTGAGTCTCTGAGGACTTGCCATGCTCAAGCTATTCTCCGCTCAACGATCTGATTGCGAACGCAAACGTCGTCGGGAATTCATGGTCGATGTTGGGTCGCTCAGTGCTCTCGGCCTGACGCTGCCTCAGCTTCTGCAGGCAGAGGCTGAAGCCGCAGGCTCGTCGACGGGCAATGCCAAACGAGGCGACACTAACTGCATCCTGATCTGGACTCGCGGAGGCACCAGTCATCACGACACGCTGGACCCAAAACCGGAAGCCGGCGCCGATGTTCGAGGCGATTTCGGAGTCATTGACACGGCGCTGCCGGGAGTTCAATTCACCGATCAGATGCCGCACTTTGCGAAAGAGTTGAACCGTTACACCGTGATGCGGAATCTTAATCCGAAAAATGGCAGCCACTCGACCGCCGACGCCATCATGATGTCCGGCCACAAGTTCAACCCGGCGATCACGTACCCGTGTTTCGGCTCGGTCGTCTCGAAAGAGTTGGGTGCGAAAAACGCTCTGCCCTCGTTCATTCAGCTTGGCACGAACGTCGACCACCGCTTCAACGGCGGACTGGCCGGCTACCTGGGTCTTCAGCACAACGCATTCGTCGTCCCCGACGATCCGAGCAGCAGCAAGTTTTCTGTCCGCGACGTGTCGCTGCCGAACGGTCTGACTTCAGAACGAGTCAGTCGTCGTCGCGAAGCACTTCTCAAAATCGACACGCTGCAACGAGACCTCGAAACTCGTCCCGACGCGCTGCAGGCCATCGACTCCTACTACGAAAACGCGTTCAGCATGATCACGTCGGCGTCGACGAAGACCGCCTTCGATCTCGGTCAGGAAGACGACAAAACTCGCGACGCCTACGGTCGGCACAACCTCGGCCAAAGCTGCCTGCTGGCAAGACGGTTGATCGAGTCCGGTTGCCGATTCGTGACTGTCACCAGCGGAGGCTGGGACACGCACCGGGACAACTTCAACGGACTGAAGAAACTGCTGCCGCCACTCGATCAGGCATGGCCAGCTTTGGTGACCGACCTGGAAGATCGCGGCCTGCTGGAAAACACGTTCGTCGTCTGGCTGACCGACTTTGGCCGTACGCCGATTATTAACTCGGCCGCCGGCCGCGATCACTGGTCAACGGCCAGCATCGCCACCTTCGCCGGAGCCGGTGTGCAAGGCGGACAGATTCTCGGCAAGACCGACGAAACCGGAGCACGGCCGGTCGGCCAGGAATACTACCCCGAAGACATCGCCGCGACGGTCTACCGCAAACTGGGCATCCCGCTTGACACGCACCACACCGCTCCCGACGGCCGCCCCATCCGCCTCTGCATCGGCGAGCCCGTCCCGGAACTGATGGGCTGATCGATTTGCAGGTTCTCAATTTTGATCTCGAAAGCCCGTCCCAAACAGGACGGGCTTTCGTGTTTTCATGGCGTAATTCCGTACTGCAGACTCACCGCTGGAATCGCTTCTTGACAGGTTGGTGGCCTGCGGAAAGCATACGTGTGAAGGATTGTCGCCCGGCTGTTTCTGATGAGAAGAATGGAGTCGTCATGAGTAACGTGTTTCGTTTCGAAGAGCTGGATGGGCAGATTGGTCTGCTGACGATTGATGCGCCGGGCAAGAAAGTGAACACGCTTGGTCGCGTCGTCATGGAAGAATTGTCCTGCATCGTCGACGACCTTGAGAAACGCGACGACCTGCAGGGTCTCCTGCTGCAAAGCGGCAAGCCCGGACAGTTCATCGCCGGAGCCGATCTCAACGAACTCGGAGCACTGGCGACGGCGACTCGCGAGGAAGTGCTGGAGGCAGTCGAAGCCGGACACTCGCTCTTCTCGAGGATCAGCAGGCTGCCGTTCCCGACCGTTGCTCTGGTCGATGGTGCGTGCATGGGCGGCGGTACGGAATTGATCCTGTCGTTCGACGAGCGGATCGTTTCCACCGGTAAGACGAAGATCGCTTTGCCGGAAGTCAACGTCGGGCTGATTCCAGGTTGGGGCGGAACTCAACGACTGCCTCGCCTCACCGGACTTCACCACGCCATTTCGATGATCACTTCCGGGGCACCGCAGGATCCCAAAACGTGCGTCGGTTGCGGACTGGCCTTTGACGCCGTCCCCGCCGAACAGCTTCTCGACGAAGGCCGACGCGTGATCGGCATTCTTCGCGATGGCGATCTGTGGAAAGAAAATCGGAAGAAGCGGTCACAGCCGCTCGGACTCACTGATGATCAGATGGCATTTGCGTTTGCCGTTTCCGAAGGAGGTGTGCGAGGCAAAACGAAAGGCCAGTACCCCGCTCCTCTGGCCGCTTTGAAAGCAATCAAAGAAGGAATCAATCTCCCGCTGGAAGATGGCCTGAAGGTCGAGCAGGAAGTTTCACTGGACGTCGTCGGCTCGACGATCTCCGCCAACCTGATCGGCGTTTTCTTCATGAACACTCAGGTTGGCAAAGACCCCGGCTTCGGCGGGACGACTTCGAAACCGAAAACTGTCAGCCGAGTAGGAGTGCTCGGCACCGGGCAGATGGGTGCGGGAATTGCCACTGCCCATTGCCGTCGAGGCGTGCCGGCCACGATGGTCGACATCAACGAAGAACGACTCGGCTGGGGCATGGCGGCGGCAAAGAAGGTCATCGACTCGCGTCTCAAGATCGGTCGAGCCACTCACGACGATATGTCGAGCATGCTCGAACTGCTCAGCACGGCGACATCCAAGACCGCGTTCTCGGACTGCGACGTCGTCGTCGAGGCAATCACCGAAAACGAAGAATTGAAAACAGCCGCGTACAAAGAGCTGGCACCCGTTCTGCGTGAAGACGCAATCCTCGCCAGCAATACGTCGACGATTTCAATCACGCGGATGGCCGAGTCGACACCCAACCCAGCCCGCTTCGTCGGCATGCACTTTTTCTACCCGGTCGATCGGATGCAGCTTGTCGAAGTGATTCGTGGCGAGAAGACCGACGACGAGACGGTTGAAACCGTCGTGGCTCTCGCGCGGCGGATCGGCAAGACACCAATCGTCATGAAAGATTGTCCGGGCTTTCTGGTCAACCGGGTCTTGCTTCCGTACATGAACGAGTCGCTGCTGCTGCTTTGCGAAGGAGCATCGATGGACGACATCGATAAAGCTGCGACTCGGTTCGGTATGCCGATGGGGCCAATCGCTCTGCACGACCTCGTCGGAACGGACGTCGCGATGTTCGCCGGAAAGGTTGTGTCCGAGGCATTTTCGGACCGAGCCGACATGTGCTCGTTGCTGGAAGACATCGTGCAGGCCGGGCGTCTTGGGAAGAAAGCCGGCAAGGGTTTCCGGCAGTACATCGGCCCGAAAGGCAAACCCGCTCCGGATCGCGACTTCACGGAATTCCTGGAGAAACATCGGACGAACTCGAGGGAGTTCTCGCAGGAAGAAATCAGCAACCGACTCTTTTTGCCGATGCTGCTCGAAGCGACCCGAGTTCTGGAAGACGGCATCGTCTCCGAACCGACTCATGTCGACCTGGGCCTGCTGCTGGGAATTGGTTTTCCGCCATTCAAGGGCGGAATTCTGCACTGGTGCGACACCGAAGGCGCGGGAGCGATCGTCGACCGGCTTGAACAGTTTGCTGACTTCGGCAAGCGGTTCGAAGCAACCGACTCGCTGAAGCAAATGGCTTCGTCCGGCGAGAAGTATTTCCGGCTCGGAAACGTCGCCTGACAATTACAGTTAATAGCCACGGATGGACACGGATTTTCACTGATGATTATGGATGCCGCAGGAAAGCATCCGTCTTTGTCCGTGCAATCAGTGGTTCTTTATCCTGTACCGTGGCAGACGAAGAAGAAGTTGCCGGTGCGCAATGCTGCGGTGACAAACGCTGGTGACTTGGAGATTCAATCGATTTTCCACATCCTCTGCGTTTGTCACCTCTGCGTTCAAAAGTCAGCCTGAACGATCCGCGGGCACGGGTCAGGCTTCGTGCTTTTCGTTTTTTGTCGCGAAACTTTCCCATTCCCCAGCGGTTTAAGGCGGAAGGCTTCGTTGACCCTTTATTGAACCAGCCGAAAATAAACCGGCAAATCGGGAATCAAAAGATGAAACGTTTCGGAATGCTTGCTGGAATCACGCTTGCCTGCTCCGCGATGGCGACCGCGCAGGACGACAGAAAAACAGACGACCTGTTCAAACAGCTCGACAAAAACAACGACGGAAAAATCGTCGCGGACGAGATTCCGGACGACAAGACTCGCTTCTTCGAGCGGCTCGTTCGACTCGGCGACGCCGATGAGAACGGTGAATTGACCAGGTCAGAATTCACCAGAGCGACTTCTGAGAACACGAACACTCCACCAGCTTCTCAGAACCCAGCCGCCGCTGGACGTCGTGCAGGAAACCCTCAAGCTCGCCAGGGTGATGCGTCAGAATTCTTCAAACGCATGGACAAGGATGGCGACGGGAAAATCACGTTGAGCGAACTGCCCGAGCAGTTTGCCAGCCGACTCGCGCCGGCCTTCAAGGCACTCGGGAAAGACGCCATCACGCTGGAAGAATTTCAGCAGCTCCGCCAGAAAATGGAGCAAGGAAGTTCAGCGCAACCCGGTGGCCGGCCAGGTCAGTTGGGAAACCCGGCCGAGATGTTCAAGCGTTTCGATGCAAACAACGATGGGAAGATCACCCTCGACGAAGTGCCTGAGCAGGGGCGCCGCATGGTCGCTGCAATTTTTGAACGATCAGGCAAAGGCCGCGATGGCTCGCTGAACGAACAGGAATTCCAGAAGGCGATTGAACAATTCAACCGCAGCCAGCAAGCCGGACGTCCGACCGACAAGCCTGCGGGCGAACGGCCAGCGCGTGACGGCGAAATGCGAGGGCAACCCGACGGAAGCCGACCGCAAAATGGCGGTCCAGCGTTTCTTCGAATCCTCGACGTCAACAAAGATGGTCGCCTGAGTCGAGAAGAACTGGCGAAGGCCGTCACGCTGATTGATCATCTTGACCAGAATGGCGACGGCGCGTTGGATGGGCGGGAACTTTTTGATCCTCAGGCTGGCAACGGTCAAGGCTCGATGGACCGACCTCGACAGGCCGACGATGCGAAACCAAATGATCGTCCACGGCGTCCTGAAAGCGAAGAGCCAAAGAAAGAGCAGCCTCGCCAGAAGCCGAGTTCGACTTCGGATCAGCCGAACCGAGAGCGTCGATCGTCAGCCACCAGCGTCGAGCAAAACTTCGAACAAATGGACAAGAACAAAAACGGTTCCATCAGCAAAGACGAAGCACCCGATCGGCTGAAACAGAATTTCGACCGAGTTGACGCCAACAAAGACGGCGAAGTGACGCTGGAAGAACTTCGTAAGGTCTTCGAGCGATCGCGGAAGCAATAATCTTCACCTTCGAATGACCTCAAACAAAACAGCCCTGAACTGGCACCACAAAATGTGTGCTGCCGGTTCAGGGCTGAATTCGTAACCGACCAGCAAAGTGGACGGCTCTACTTACTTCAACAGGTTTACTTCATCAGGTTACATGGCCATTCGAAATGGCTACGCAACGCAGGCGTCTTCGCGCGAAGAGTCGTTCGCGCTGAACGAAGATCGGTAAGCCGCTACGAGCAGTGTCTTTGCAGACTCCAGCCGCGTATCCCTTTCGAGATGCAGCCCCGCGGCCAGCATCTCGTCCAGCACGATCAACGGAACCTCGGCAGACGACTGTTCGCGAGCGGCCCGCTCACTGACTCGTTCAACAAGGGTTGCTGAGATGACCGTTGATTGACTGGTCATGCCTGTACCTGGTCGACCGGCAGATCCGCAGAGTCGTCATCGACTGCGACCTGCTCGGATTCCTTACGCTTGATGGCGTCGTAGACTTCCCGGCGATGCACGCTGACATCGCGAGGAGCATCGATTCCAAGGCGAACTTTGTCGCCTCGAATTTCGACAACCATGATTGAAATGTTGTCGCCAATGACGATCTTTTCGTCCTTCTTCCGGCTGAGTACCAGCATCGTGCCGTTCCTGATCCATGGTGTGATGGCAGCCCGCTTCCGGCCGACCGGACTCACTGTCCGATACCTCTCCCCCGAAAGCCAAGCTGTTGCAGCTTGCCCTTAACTTAGACCATTCCCGACACACCGGCGGATGAATCACGTGACGATTGGCGAATCTGAGTGTGACTCTGCCGACCTGTGACAGCTGTGCGGATCGGTTGAGTTGATCGGCAAGGCATTTCCTGCGAGCAGTTCGGATTTTGCGGCCTGTACCAGAAAATGCCTCCGCACGATTCGGATCCCGTGGGCGGCGGCGGTATCCTTGGCAACTCGAATCAACGAGGCGGAACCAGGCACTCGCCTCTTTTACTTCCGTCAGAAACGCTTACCAGACAGAGGCCGTTTGTGCCCGACTTTGAATACTCAAGCTGGGACGGTTCCCAGGAATTCACGCCCCAGTCACTCGACAAGGTGTTCGACGAGTTGAGCCGTTACATGCTCGACTACGGCGAAGAAATTCTGGACAACCTCCACAACTGGGAGCAGGAACACCCCGACCTTGTGCAGAAGCTGATCGAGCAGGGGTACGTCGATAAGGACGAAACAGGCCGTTTTCACGTGACTCCGAAAGGTGTGCGGCGTGTCGAAGGACAGGCACTGGAAGCACTCTTCAACGTCAGCCGCAAAGACAAAGTCGGGAAACACGAAACCGAACGCCGCGGCGCCGGCCAAACCGTCCACGACGAAACGAAGGCTTACGAATACGGCGACCCGATTTCAAACCTCGACATGCACGCCACACTCAAGAACGCTCTGGCGCGGCAGGGAGGCGGATCCCCGATCGACATCGCTCAGGACGACTTCGTCGTTTACGACACCGAATACCAAACGGCGTGTGCGACGGTCGTGCTGATCGACATGTCCGGCAGCATGAGACGCTACGGCAAGTACGGACAGGCTAAAAAAGTCGCGATGGCTTTGCAGGGGCTTGTCCGCGGCCGCTATCAGGGCGACTTCCTGCAGTTCGTCGGCTTTTACAGTTATGCCAGTTCGATGACCGAACGCGAACTGCTCTACTCCGCTCCCAAAGAAGTCAGCATCTTCGATCCGCGAGTCCACCTGCGCATCAACCTCGACCAGCCACCCGACTTCGTGCCGCAACATTTCACGAATATCCAGGCGGGACTGCAGTTTGCTCGACGAATTCTGAAACGGCAGCCCGCTCAGAATCGGCAGATCATCACGATCACCGACGGCGAGCCAACTGCTCACATCGAAGGCCGGGACTTGCTGCTGATCTACCCGCCCGCCGAACGCACGGCCAGGGCAACTCTGGCCGAGGTGAAAAGATGCTCGAACGAGGGCATTCACATGTCGAGCTTCGCGCTGATCGAGGACTACTTCTATCTCGACCTGGTCAATTTCGTCGAGCAGATGGCAAAAGTCTCCGGAGGCGTCGCGGCCTACTGCAACGCCGAAGACCTTGGAAACATGGTCATCGACAGCTTTTCAAAAGGGCGAAGGCAACGACGGGCAATGTGAAGTTTGCTCTTAGGGACGTGTCGAGAATAACTCTCCGATTTTGAACAGTAGGCTGGAACAAGCTCTGCGCAGTTCCGGCAGTACGACAATGCTGAAATGCCGGAACTGCGCAGTGCTTGTTCCAGCCTACGACTCACGTTGACGCTATTTCCGAAAAACGGAAATTACCGCGTCACAGACCAGAAATAATCCTGTACTGATTGGTAAGTCGCCATTCGCACGACATTCGATAGCAAAACTGGCCGACACCACTTCAGCCGGAATACGACTCCATGAATCAGCTCCGAACATGCCCGGAATGCGGCACGACGATCACCGCGACCTCAAAGGCCGAACTCTGCCCCGGATGTCTGCTCAAGATGGCTACCAACGACTCAGTGGTTGATCCCGATTTCGAACAGACGAACATCACTCCGAAACTGAGAAAGCAGCGTTTCGAAGCTCCCGCCGCAGAGCAGCTGAACGCGTTGTTCCCGAACCTGGAGATTCTGGAACTGATCGGCCGAGGCGGAATGGGGGCAGTTTACAAAGCTCGACAACCTGACCTGGACCGCTTTGTGGCCGTCAAGATTCTTCCCCAGGAGATCCAGGGCGATCCTGGTTTCGGAGATCGATTCCTCAGAGAAGCCCGCACGCTCGCAAAATTGAATCACCCGAACATTGTCGCCGTTTACGACTTCGGCCAGATCGACGAGCTCTTTTACTTTGTGATGGAATTCGTCGACGGCGTCACTCTTCGAGACACCATCGCCGCAGGCAGCGTGGCTCCAGAAGAAGCGCTGCGAATCATTCCAGGTCTGTGCGACGCTTTGCAATTCGCTCATGAAGAAGGCGTCGTCCATCGCGACATCAAGCCCGAAAACATACTGCTCGACAAACGCGGTCGAGTGAAGATCGCAGATTTCGGACTCGCCAAACTGATGAAACGCGAAGGCGACGAAGAAGACAACCTGACCGGAACTCATCAGGTGATGGGCACACTCAAGTACATGGCTCCCGAGCAAATGGCGACTTCGCGAAACGTTGACCACCGCGCGGACATCTACTCACTCGGCGTCATCTTCTACGAGCTGCTCACTGGAGATCTTCCAGTTGGCTGGTTTGCTCCGCCGTCGAAGAAAGTCGCCATTGATTTGCGTCTCGATGAAGTCGTACTGCGAACTCTCGAAGCCGAACCCGGCAGACGTTATCAGCACGCGAGCGAAGTCAAATCAGCCGTCGAACAACTTTCATCCGGGCCAATCGTCCCGGTGGCGACGCCGCCAGCTCCGGCAGGCCAAGGCGGCATCCGCATCCACAAACTGATGGACGACACCGAAACGAAATACCGGACCCGACATCACATCGTACTGATTATGTCCTTCTTGCAGGTCCCCATTTCGCTTCCTGTTTTCAGAGAGAGCATTCCGGTTGGCATCGCAATGCTCGCCGTGGCGTTCGCTCTGTTTCTCTGGGCGGTAAAGATCAAGAAGCACCTTGTCTGGGAAACCACTTACAAAGGGCACACGATCAAACTTGATTGCAGCAGCATGCTCGCCGAGCAAATTTACCTGGACGACGGACTGGTCCAGCGCGGCGGCTTCGGCACGAAAATGGAGTTCCGCACGAAGATCAAAGCCGGAGAAGGCCTGGGCGACGAGATCATCATCTGGTTCGATGCGCAGTTCAGGTACTGCCGCTGCCGGATCGACGTCGAAGAGCAGATGTAACCTCCCTGCGAATACGTCGGGCGAATCCTCGAAGCGTTATCGCCGTAACCAAACAAGGACTCACGCGAAGGCGCGAAGTGCTCGATTCTGGCCGTTGCGTCTCAGCGCCTTTGCGTGAGATTTAAAAACGCACGGAAGTATTCACTTTGACTGCCAGTCATAACTCGACTGTTTCCGGAATCCTGAAACCTCAATCGTCCTATCGCGACCGATCTTGAGCATCGAGAAGCCGTTGCTCTCGGCGCCCGTTCCCTCGACCATCGCCACCATCGTGCAATAGTGGATTCCGCCAATGTCGTTGTGATCGTTCTTGTGGCTGTGCCCCTGAAATACGGCCAGCACGTTTCCCGATTCTTCGAACACTCGACGAACGGCTGCAGCATTCTTCACACCGTGGTGAGTGGCCACGTCCAGTCGCTGATGCGCGAACACGACCGTTGGCTTCTCGGTCGCCTTGAGATCTTCGGCAAGCCAGTCGAGTTCAGCAGCCGGAACATTCGCATCCGTCCATTGAAAATTCTTGCGACCGTACGATTCGCCGTCGCTGCGGAAGCAGGAATCCAGCACGACAAAATGGACGCCGCCGGAATCGAACGAGTAGTAGGATTTTTCCTGTTCGACACCGCCAAGAAACTCAGCTTTCGTCAGCGTGTCGACGCAGTGGTTTCCCAGCACGTAGTGGCGTTTCTTCGAGATCGCCACGAAGTCTCGATTGATTCGTTTCAGGTAGCGAAGTTCGGTGTCTACGGAATTCGCCGCATCAATGAAGTCGCCCAGTTCGACGACGAAATCAAGCTTCTCATTCGAGAATCGCTCAGCCGCTTCCGCAAGTTTGTCGGGCGTCTCGCGGTAGTGCCGAGAACCTGCCGGCGGCTTGTCCGCATAGTGAAGGTCGGTGATCAAACCAAAACTGACGGACGGCTCACTATCATTTCCCCAGAGCAGCGATGAACTCGCAGCCCCGGCCGAAAGCAGCAGCGTCCCGTTCCGAAGAAATGCTCGACGGTTATTCTGCCCGCTCAGTCTCGATGTAGTCCGCATGGTTGCTGAAGTCCTTATTCGAAGCCCATTCGAAGAACAGGCTACCGTTGATTAGTGTCTTAAGGTGAATGATGCACGCATCTTTTGAAAGTAGCAGGCACACTCCGTGTGCCGTCTGCCCAGTGTTGATTGCCGGCTACGGCACACGGAGTGTGCCTGCTACTTTGGTTGCGGCTCCGCCGCAATAGAACGCAAAGTCCGAATCGTTATCTTTGCCAGGTCGAGTCGGGCGTTCGGCACATATAAAACGCGACGGTATTTGCACGGCAGTTTGCCCCTCGGCACGCATCATGCCAGAATGCCGACCCTGATCACGACGACGCACCAGCACACTCTTCATTCCTCAGGCCAATCATCATTGCGACCGCGAGCCCATGTCGGAAGACACAAACACAACGACTTCGCCCACTCCGGAATCCGCAGCCAGCGTGCCTTCCAGCGAGGCCGCGCCGGAATCCATGCCAGCGACTGGAGGGGGATGTCCGACTCCTCTGGCCTGGAAGCAGGTGCGGACTGAGTTTCTCAATCAGAGCGAAGAATTTTCGTTCACAGAATCCGGCTTGACGATCAGCGGTCGCGTGCTGGGCGAAGGGCCGCCGCTGTACTTCCTGAACGGGATCAGCGCATCGCCAGCGTTGTTCTGCCTGACCGTGTGGCTGTTGCGCGACGAGTTTCGCTGCGTCATTCTGGACTACCCATCCAAGGCAAGAAATCTCGATCAGCTTGCACAGACGCTCGAATTGACAGCAACCCAGTTTGGGGACGACCAGTTCGATCTTTACGCAACATCGTTCGGAACGGCGGTGGCACTACACGCGATGCAGAACATCCCTCAGCGAATCCAGCACGCAGTTCTGCAGGGGCCACTCACTTCGATGAAATTCAGCATGGCCGAACGACTGGCCCTCGCAGCACTGGGGTGGCTACCTGGCCAGATCGGCCGATTGCCGCTCAGACGGGCCGTTCTGCAGAATAATCACAGCCGGTGGTTTCCGCCGTTTGACATTACTCGCTGGCAATTCCTGATGGCCGAAACCGGCAACGTCGCCACCAGAGACGTTGCTCGCCGAGTGAAAATGCTCAAAGGACTGGACCTGACGGATCAGGTTTCTGCAATCGACATTCCGACGCTCGTCATCAGCAGCGAAGGCGAAGGCGCACGACATCGTGAGTCGGCTGCGGTTCTGGCATCGAAACTTCCGAACGCTCGCGCCGAGGAAATATCGAACACCGGTCACGTCCCGTTCGTCACGCACCCTCATCGATTAGCAAAACTTGTCCGGCAGTTTCTGCATCCAGAACTGCACGCCGAATCGTGCAACACGTCGGCCGCGACTCCGCCAGCGTAAATTGACGTCTGGCTTGAACAGCGGCCAGACGCCGTTGAAGATCGACCGCGTCGCAGCCGATTCACTCGCCGTCGTAGCCTCCCAGAGCAATCGTGACTCCGCCATACGCTGAGATGTCCGCCGTGTTGAAACCCAGGACATCCTCGTACTGTTCGTCGGTGATGTTGTCGACTCGCGCAAACAGTCGAACGCTCTTCGAGACCTGCCACCAGGCCGACGCATTCACGAGAAAGTACTCGTCGAGCGTCGCTCCAAAGTCCTGACGATCGCCGACGAACCGCATGTTGAGCGAAACCTGAGCCTGCTTGTCGCAAAGAAACTGACTGAGCGTGGCGTTGAACTTGTGCCGAGGCCGACGCAGCAGTTGGTTGCCCGTGCCATTGTCGCGAGTTTTCGTGTTTGTGTACGACGCCGTCAGAAAGGTATCCGGGCCGAGTTCGAATTGGCCGCTGACTTCAACACCGGCGGTCAACGCGCTGCCGATGTTGGTCGCCGTGAACGTTGGGAACGGGAAGACAATCAGATTGTCGAGATCGTTCCGAAAGTACGTCGCGTCAACGACAACCTTGTCGTCGAATATTCGCTTCTCGGCTCCCACTTCCCAGCCGAAGCTTTCTTCCGGTCGCAGGTTTGGATCGAACCCGAATCCGGCAGCGACTTCGGCCAATGCGGGTGAGCGAAATCCTGTACCGATCGCTCCGTGAACATCCAGGTCTGCTTCCGGAATCAGAAAGCGACTAGTCACGCGGTAGGTATCCGCCGTTCCGGCTCGGCTGTAGTCATCATGCCGGTAGCCAGCTGTTGTGAACCAGCGATCGTTCACCGCAAACTGATTCTCGACAAACCCGCCAGTGCCAAACTGCGAAGCCGCCGCCGGGAAGGAGATGAACATGCTCGAGGTATCCTGCAGGATGTCCTCGTGAATGTGCTCGACGCCGCCGGTCACCGAGTGTTTAAAGCAACCATCGTCAAACGTCGTCAATTTTGCCTGATAGTCGAACTGGTGTGACTTTCCGTCAAAGAAGCTCTGAAAGCCGCCGCGGTCGTCACGTTTGTAACTGGCAAAGCTGTAGCCCGCTCGATGCTCCAGCATTCCGTCGAGCTGAGTCAGCGTCGTCTGGGCACGCAGGAAAAACTGCTCGTTGTCCAGGTTGCGGGCGGCGTCGGCCATGAATCCGTCGAGATCGACATCCGAATCAACATAACGCCACGAGACATCGAAGTCCCAATCATCGGTCAACAATGCACCGACTCGCCCGGAGAGTGTCCCGTTCTCGTATCCGTCGTTTTCCGTTCCGGCGCTGGCCGCAGAAAATCCGTCCGACGTGAACCAGGCACCGGACACCGAGTACCAGAAATTTTCTGTACCGCCACTGATCGTCGTAGACTGGGAGTAAGTCCCGAAGCTGCCACCTTCGTGCGTCGTGCGAACCTGTGTCGGTCCTTCGCCTCGCCGCGTCACAATGTTGACGACACCGCCGATGGCGTCTGATCCGTAGATCGTACTCTGTGGGCCGCGGATGACTTCGATCCGCTGCACGTTGTCCAGCAGAAAGTTGGCAGGATCGAAGGCTCGATTCGGACTGCTCGGATCATTCAGCGGAATTCCATCTAACAAAACTTTCGTCTGCGAGCCGTTCGTGCCTCGCGTAAAGATTGTCGTCTGTTGCCCCGGTCCACCGCGTGGAGTGACGTCGAAACCGGGCACGGTTCGCAGGATTTCATTCAACGTGCGACTGCCACGGTTCTGAATGTCCTGCTCGGTGATCACGGTGATGGAACTTCCAACCTGGCGTCGAGCGGTCTCGGTCGGAGATGCCGAAACGACCGTGTCGTCGCCCAGGGGCTGACGCGGAAACGGAGCCGTGACCGTCACTTCCGGAAGTGTGGCTTCGGTTTCGGCTGGTGAAAGCGGAGTCGAGTTCGGCTCATCCAGTCGTTCGATCACGACACGGCCCGGAGCTTCGTCGTTGGCAGTCGAGTCAGCGGGAGGTTGAGCGACAGCGACTTGCGTGGTCGCCAGCCAAAATCCAGCAACAAGTGCCAGGACCAATCGGGGTGGAAAAACATGGCGCAGCGGTAGCGTCTTCATCTGGTAACTTCCTTTCGCGAGAAGTCAGAAACAGTGAAAACTTTCTGGCGAGTTATCCTGGCTCAGGTTCGTCCTACTGACCGCGCCTTCCCAGGCGGCTGTTTCAACAGCGTTGCCCAGTGGCATAGTGCGGCGTTCGTCCCCCTCACAGTCGCGCGACGGCGGGAGAATCGTCCGATCGTGGGCTGCCGTCTGCTAAGACGTCCTGCCCCGAACCGAACTACACTCCTCTTCCCTCTACCTCGAAAGTGGTCGTAGTGCTTCTAAGCATCGGGCCGGACCGCCGCATTGCTCCGGCTGTTCCGAAGATTCGGCTCCGGCCGCACTCCGAAATCCAACGGTCGGCATTACAACCGTTAAAGTTTGCCTCAGAGTAACGCCGCGTGACGCTTCCTCGCCGCCCGCCAGAGCCAGACGCCCTGCCCCACAGACGAATGGCAGCCCTACAGACGAATGGCAGCCCTACAGGCGGAAGCGGATCGGCAAGCGTGCCGTCCATTCAACCGGTTTCCCACCGCGAGTCGCTGGCGAAAATCGCCAACGGCGAACCGCATCCAGAGCAGCCTGATCCAACACGTCGTACCCGCACGATTCGGCAACCGTCACCCTGGTGACCTCGCCGCTGGCCGCGATCGTCACGGAGAGGATCACTCGTCCTTCAAGCCCCTGCTGAACTGCTTCCGGCGGGTAGGTGGGATTCGGATTGTTGATTGGTCGGGCAGGTTTTGTTGGCGTCGTACCAACAGTCTGAGCAACAGAATTGACAGACGGCTGCCTGGCCGCATTGGCGCTTGCCGGCTGCAATTTGGCAGGAGCTGGAGGTCGCATGGGTGGCACTTCGATCGGCTCGGCCTGCACTACTTGAGGCATGTCCGGCTGGCGACGCTCTAAAGGCGGAATATCCGAATCGCTAATTTCACGAGGTCTGGCCGAACGTTGTGGCCGCGTGTCCCGATCTGTTTTCGCTTCGCGGGGCTGACTCCGCTTGGGTCGCCGTGGCGGCAACAGTTCGGGCAATTTCACCGAAGACATCGCCATCTCCAGTGGTTGAGGAGACGGAGGGAGGGGTTGCTCCGAACCGGGCTCGACCGGTTCTGGAACATTCTGTGACTCTTGCTGAGCCGGCTCAGTCAGCTCCGCCGTATCGAGCACCCGGATTGGCGGTGCGTGGGCAGGCTCTCGAAGTGCCGCTGCTGGGGCTGCCACATCGGCCATGCTCGACATCACAACGATTCGGTTACCTGGAACTTCGGGCGCCACCACACGGAAAGCTGTTAGCGCAGTCCCCAAAAGTGCGAGCATACCTGTATGCACGACAGCGGAAGCCACCCACGACATGAGTTGTGATCGCGACATCCCGCTAAGGATTCCTCTCTCTCGGTAAACTTTTCAGAACCGATTCCGTGCTCCGGATTGAGCACTGTCTGAGATGCCAGGTACTGGTTGAATTGTCGGGACGAGCTTCGACACTCAAGGCCGAAACGCCGCACCCAACACGGACACAGTCTGTCAGGCAACGCGCGATTGAGAAAGCATCCGCGCGTAACGATCCCTGCGTTTTTCCAAATGCGTTGGCAGTATCGCTCTCCAGACTCACGATCATCGCGAGAATCAGCGACCTACTTCTTCTGAGCGAGCATCGCTCGAGCACGATCCTGATCTCGGAAGCGTGCGTCGATGTCAGCATCGTTCGACGCAGGACGTGACGTTGCTTCTTCGAGTTCTGCACGAACGGCGTCTGCATCAATGTCGTCGTTCGACAAACATCGAGCCGTCAACAGAGTGACCGTCGGACCGTTAATCTGGACGAAGCCACCGTCAACGAAATACGAACGCTCGCCACCGGCCGTGGTCATCTTCAACTCGCCACAGCCAAGACGGCCAACCAGCGGTGCTCGACCAGGCAGAACTCCGGCCTGCCCATCAAACAATGGAAAACGAAGCGCACTCACCGGTTCGTCCACAATTGTGGTTTCGGGAGTCACAACGACAAGTTGAAGTTCGTTTGCCATGAGTCTGCTTTGCCTCGTCGTTCACACTCGTTGAAACGTAAACCGTTTCGAGAGGAACTGAACCTCTTTCCGCATCCGTCAGGATGCGGCCACTTGACTATTTGGCTTCTGCAGCCATTTTCTCAGCTTGCTCTGCTGCTTCCTGAACACCACCGACGTACATGAAGGCTGATTCAGGCAGATGATCCCATTTGCCTGCGCAGATTTCTTCGAAGCTCGTAATCGTCTCTTCCAGCGGAGTGATCTTACCGGCCTTGCCAGTGAATACTTCCGCCACGAGGAACGGCTGAGACAGGAATCGTTCGATTCGGCGTGCACGATGGACGACGAGTTTGTCTTCTTCAGCTAGTTCATCAACACCAAGGATCGCGATGATGTCCTGAAGTTCGCGATACCGTTGCAGAATCTGCTGTACCTGACGGGCGACTGCGTAATGTCGGTCCCCGACGTACTGTGGATCGAGCACTCGACTGGAAGATGCCAGCGGGTCCACGGCGGGATAGATACCCTTTTCGGCGATCTTGCGTTCGAGGTAGAGGAACGCGTCAAGATGGCTGAAGGCAGTCGCCGGTGCCGGGTCAGTCGGGTCGTCAGCCGGGACGTAGACCGCCTGCACTGACGTGATGGCACCCTTCTTGGTCGACGTAATTCGTTCCTGCAAACCACCAAGTTCGGTGCCCAGCGTCGGCTGATAACCCACAGCACTTGGCATACGACCGAGAAGTGCGGACACTTCTGATCCAGCCTGCGAGAAGCGGAAAATGTTATCGACGAAGAGCAGCGTGTCCGCTCCCGTTGCGTCGCGGAACCATTCGGCCATCGTGAGGCCTGTCAAAGCGACACGCAGACGAGCACCCGGTGGCTCATTCATCTGCCCGAAGACCATCGTCGTCTGCTCAATGACTGACCGGCCAGTGTCACCGATCTTTGTTTCCTGCATTTCGAGCCAGAGGTCGTTTCCTTCGCGTGTTCGCTCACCAACTCCCGCGAACACCGAGTAACCACCGTGAGCACTCGCGATTCGAGCAATCAGTTCTGTCAGGATGACTGTTTTGCCAAGACCGGCACCGCCGAACAGACCAGCTTTACCACCACGAACGAACGGAGTCAGCAGGTCAATAACCTTGATGCCCGTTTCGAAAATCTCCGTCTTCGAACTCAGGTCTTCAAGTTTCGGAGCGCTGCGGTGGATTGGCCACTTTTCTTCAGTGGTGACTGGGCCACGTCCGTCGATGGGCTCACCGGTCACGTTAAACACGCGGCCCAGTGTCTCTTTTCCAACCGGAACGGTGATTGGTTCACCAGTGTCGACCGCGTCCATGCCGCGGGCCATACCGTCGGTTGAACCCATCGCGACACAGCGAACACGGCTGCCGCCAAGATGCTGCTGGACTTCACCAGTCACCTTGACGTGAACACCCTTGATCTCGGTGTCAACCAGGACGGCGTTATAGATCGCCGGCAGATGGCCTTCGCCAAACTCGGCGTCAAACGTGGAGCCGATAATCTGGGTTACGCGACCAGTTTTGTTGTCAGTTGCTGTCGACATGATCGATGGCTTTCGTCGTATGATCGATGGCCGTGAATGCCTGTCGTCGACCAGCATGCTGCTTAGTTGCGGCCTGCCAGAGGGAACCACATCACGGCTTCAGTTCTGCTTCTATTCGAGTGCTGCTGCACCGCCAATAATTTCGCTGAGTTCCGACGTAATCTGCGACTGCCTTGCTCGGTTATACTGCATCGACAGTTCGCTGATCATGTCGCCCGCATTCTCTGTGGCGCCCTTCATCGCAACCATCCGAGCAATCTGCTCGCTGACGGCCGCATCAAGGAAGCACTTAAAGAGTCGTGCCTTAAAAGCTGCTGGCACAATTTCTTCCAGGATATCTTCAGGAGACGGCAGGAACTCGTAGTCGACTCCCTGATCTTCTCCGTCATCATTTGCATCGTCATCGCCGAGCGAACCAACCGGCAGCAACGTTTCGATGACTGCCGTCTGTCGCGCCGCCGTTTCAAACTTTGTGTAGGCAATATCAACGCGGTGAATATCGCCCGCGATGAAACCTTCGATGTAACGATCCGCGATCTCTTCAACTTCGTCGTAGCGAGGCTTGTCTTCGAAATTCGTATACGCCTTGGCGTATTCGAGCTCCTGAAACTTGAGGTAAGAAAGCCCACGCTTACCGGCCACTTCGATCGCCAGTTCTTCGCCGCTTTTCTTTGCCTGCTTCAGACGAGTGGTGACATGACGGAGGACAGCCCCGTTGTAACCACCACACAGACCGCGGTTAGAAGTCAGAACAAGCAGGACATTCTTTGTCTGCTCTTCTGGCTGCTGCAAAAGCGGGTGACTGAAGCTGAGGTCCGCTTTCGACAAGTCCGCAACGATCTCTGAGATCTTCTTAGTGTACGAAGCAGCTTCGGTCGCCCGGTCCATGGCTTTCTTGAATCGCGCGGTTGCGATCAATTCCATGGTCCGGGTGATCTTCCGGATATTTTTAACCGCCTTAAGGCGTTTGACAATCGCTCTGGCTTTGGCCATCGCTTCCCGTCCGTTGTTAACGCTACTTCTTAATCATCCAGCCGCGTGAAATACGAATGGGACATCCGATTCATATTTACTCCGCTTCTATTCCTCTTCGTATCGTCCTTCGAGCGTCTTGACGAACTCCGTCAATGCAGCTCGCAGAGCCTCTTCATCAAGGGCTCCGGTTTCGACGATCCCATCTCGAACTTCAGACTTCTGCTCTCGCAGGAACTGAATCATCTCCTGCTCAACTTCGAGCACCTTGTCCACCGGCACCACGTCGAAGAAGCCATGCGTACCAGCAAAGATACTGATGACCTGATCGGCGAAGTGGAGAGGCTGGAACTGAGGCTGCTTCAGAAGTTCAACCATGCGGTAACCGCGGTCGAGTTGCTGCTGCGTTGCCTTGTCGAGGTCAGTTCCAAGTTGAGCGAACGCTTCCAGTTCACGGAAGGCTGCAAGGTCCAGTCGCAGCGAACCGGCGACTTTCTTCATGGCCTTCGTCTGAGCGTTACCACCCACACGCGAAACCGAAATACCGACGTTGATGGCTGGCCGAACGCCAGCGAAGAACAAGTCCGGCTCAAGGTAAATCTGACCGTCCGTAATCGAGATCACGTTGGTCGGAATGTAAGCCGAAACTTCGCCTTCCTGTGTTTCGATGATCGGCAAAGCCGTCATCGATCCGCCACCAAGTTCATCACTCAGCTTGACCGATCGCTCGAGCAAACGACTATGACAGTAGAACACGTCACCAGGATAAGCTTCGCGACCTGGCGGACGACGCATCAGCAGCGAAAGTTCACGGTAAGCCTGAGCCTGTTTGGTCAGGTCATCGTAAACAATCAATGTATGCTTGCCCTGATACATAAAGTGCTCGGCAATAGCCGCACCAGCGTAGGGGGCGATGTATTGGAGCGGTGCCGGATCAGAAGCACACGACGAGACTACGATCGTGTAATCCATCGCGCCGTGTTTTTCCAACGCTTCGACAACAGCTGCAACGTTAGAAGCTCGCTGGCCACTGGCAACGTAGACACAGATGACGTCGCCACCTTTCTGGGCCAGAATCGTGTCCAGAGCGACAGCTGTTTTGCCGGTTTTTCGGTCGCCGATGATCAACTCGCGCTGACCACGACCGATCGGTGTCATGGAGTCGACAGCCTTGATACCAGTCTGAAGCGGCTGCTTAACAGGCTGACGACCGGCGATGCCCGGAGCAATTGCTTCAACAGGTCGAGTCTCGCTGGTGACAACTGGACCTTTACCGTCTAGTGCGTTCCCAAGCGGATCGACAACGCGACC
>CALDJX010000529.1 GCA_937899075.1 uncultured Planctomyces sp.
TGGTGGAAGGCGTCCTGCATGCGACGACCGAGGGAACTCCGCAAGGTGGTCCGCTCACGCCGCCAACGAAAGAGCAAACTTTTTCTAGTTTTCCTGCGGTTGAGAAAAAGGGGGAAGTTGATTCGGTAGGTAATTCGGATTTGAGCGGGTTCAACTTCAATGTGATCGATCGCGGTGCGGATGATTTCCCGGCGGGTGTTCCAGTTGGCGGTATCGAGATTTCCTTCGATCTGTGACGCAAACGATTCCAGGCACGCCAGACTCTCCTGCAGGGCTTCGCGTTCAGCGTCACGGGCCTGCGACTGCGAGAGTGCATCCATGCGTTGAGACAGCTGTGTCCGCGCCTGTTGGATTCGTGGATCGAATTCTTCGCGGTTGATCACACCATCGCTGTACGCGTCGATCAAGCGGTTGACGATTCGCTGAGACTGTTCGACCTGCTTCACCAGGCTCCGCTCATGAGCTGATGGTTCATCGGACGAAGCCAGCCGCCGTTCGTATTCTTCTTTCAGCAGGTTCGGATTACGGAGAAGTTCGCAGACATCGTTCCAGACAGCTTCATCCAGCTTGTCGGTGCGCACCTGTTTGTTGTCGCAGACGCGCTGGCCGCCGAAGCGATACGCATCCGTTCCCACACAGCGATAGTACGCGTACGGAACTTTTCCCTTCGCCGACGATCGACTGACCTTCTTGCCGTAGAACGCGTACCGGCAGCAGGAACATTTCACCAGACCCTGCAGAAGATAACGGGCACCTCGTTTGCGTTCGGTTGCCTGTTGTCGATTGGCGCTAAGCTGCTCCTGCACGGTTTCGAAAAGAGCTTCGTCGACGATCGCTGGAACAGGGATCAGCGTCCAGGCTTCCTGCTCAGTGTCGTAGGTGGAACCCGTTCGGCGCGGTGTTTTCGAATGACCACGCTGCGGCATCGGACGCTGGCGACGTTCACCGGTTCGCGTCTTACCGAAGCCCGCGGAGCCCATATATGCTGTGTTTTTCAGCATTCCCCACACGGTCGCGCGATCCCACCACGTCTTACCGGTGGCCGTGCGAACGCCTTTCGCTTCCAGCCGACGACTGACTTCTCCGATTGACAACCGGTCGCAGCCGACCCATTCGAAAACCTGTTTCACCACGGCCGCCTGGTCGTCGACCACTTCGTATGAGGCCGCACCGTTGCCCTCCTGCTTCGTGATATAGCGATAACCGAACGGCGCACCGCCGAGCACGTTCACACTACCACGCTGAGCCGCATGACGTTTGCCACGCCGCGACCGTTCGAGAATCTTCGCGCGTTCGTACTCGGCGAACATGCCCTGCATCTGCAACAGCAGGTCGCCTTCAGGACTGGTTCCCAGCGTGTGATTGAGAAACACGACCTCGACACCGTGGGCACGCAGTTCATCGATCAGCAACACCTGCCAGGCGTACTTCCTGGCCAGCCGATCGGGCGAATGAACATACAACTTCGCCACGCCGCCGGAGTACGCCGTATCGCGCAGCTTCTCCAGAGCCGGTCGCATCAGCGTAGCACCGCTGACACCGTCGTCGAGAAAACACAGCGACTCCGAAAGCGAATGCCCGTCGGCAGTGACCCGTTCACGCAACGCGCTGACCTGGCTTTGAATCGTCTGCTGTTGTGCCTGCTGATCCGAAGACACACGCGCGTAGATTCCCGCTCGCACACACGCACTGTCCTGCGGCCCGCCTTCACGACGACCATCATCAACACGGCTTGAAGTGGACTTGCTCATCAGGCCGCCTCCTGCTGCTGCGAATCAGTGACGGACACCAGCCGCGAATCAGGAAACGGAACACCCGGTGTCCCGGCAGGTGCTTCCGGAGTTCGATGGCCGGTCGTCAGATCGAACAATCGAGTCAAGAGCAATCGCTCAATCCGAGCCCCCGAGAACTGCCGAACGACAAAACTGCCGTTCTGTTCGGAAATCGTGCCGCGAGCCTCTGTTGAATCTTCCATGACTTCTCCTCGAACGGTTTGCGTAACCCACACGGCCCCGGACGTTTACGACGGTTTCCATCCATCGCCATACCGAGCCCGAAGCCGCTCACGAGGAATCAACCTATCCAGTATTCCCCCAATGTTTGCAATATCGTTGGTGGTCCGCTGTCTCCGCTCCTGGCCAACATCTTATTAGATGACCTGGACAAAGAGCTGGAGCATCGCGGGCTGCCGTTCGTGCGCTATGCGGACGACTGTGCGTCAGGCAATGTGCACGCTAGATGAGGGTTTGTTGGTCCCTCGCAGCCGGCTTGCGGAAGCTGGCTGCAAACCACCGTGAGCGGCTGGGGTTAAAAGCCTTTGGTCGTGAGCGTCACGGAAAAGGCAGGGCTTGACCCTGTCAGGTACGAAACGGAAAGACGAACGTAAGTGAACCACCGATGACCCGTCGAAAGCGTAGGAATGACGTCAGAACCGGGGGGTAGTCGTTACCCCGGGATAAGTTCGGAAGGCGATCCGCTGACTGTCCGAGCGGCGTCCGACGTAAAGGTGGCGTGAGTCCGTTTCAGGCTCGTGTGTGGAACCTGGGAACCTGTCGCCTCGATGTTAAGGGAGACGTTCAAGTGGAAGACCCATGAGAACCAGAGTACCGATGCGAGGCACAGGGGCGGACCGGCTCGTAGTAGTGATGAAGCGTCTGTAATGGACGTGGAGCCGACCCACCTTCGGTGTGTGCCCGGGCCGGATTGTTCAGCCGATGGATTGAATCAACCAGCAATGGGAGGAGTTCATGAAAGAAGCAAAGCCGTACGAGATTTCCAAACACGTCGTTTGGGTCGCGTACACGAAGGTGAAGGCGAATCGTGGAGCGGCAGGTGTTGATGGCCGGTCACTGGCGGACTTCGAGAAGGACTTGAAGAACAATCTCTTCAAGATCTGGAATCGGATGTCGTCGGGCAGCTATTTTCCACCACCGGTCCGCCTCGTCGAGATCCCGAAAGGCTACACGGGAGCGACACGTCCGCTGGCCCGCTTCTAATATTAAAAGGGCCGACGGTCTCGGATCGGATCGCTCAGATGGTCGTGAAGCTGATGCTGGAACCGCTTGTGGAACCACATTTCCATCCGGACTCTTATGGGTATCGTCCCGGCAAGTCCGCGCTGGATGCGGTGGGTATCACACGTCAGCGCTGCTGACGTCAGGACTGGGTGATCGATCTGTATATCAAAGGTTTTTCCATTCCCGTTGTTACCTCGTGGTGTTGAACACGCTGACTTTTCCAACCGAGCGGTAGCTCGAATCAACCGCCCCGGGGCTTTGACAATCCCGATTGGGAACTGGTCTTGAAGGCGGTTCGACATCACACCGATGTCCCGTGGATACTTCTCTATATCGAGAGGTGGTTGCAGGCTCCGGTCCAGCATGCGGACGGGACTCTGGAAGAACGAACGAAGGGGTCACCTCAAGGGGCTGTGATCAGTCCTTTGTTATCAAACCTCTTTATGCACTATGCGTTCGATGAATGGCTGCCGCGCAACTTCCCGCACATTCAATTCGCTCGCTATGCGGATGATGCGGTCATCCACGCCTGCAGCCTCGCTGAGGCCGAGCAGGTTCTGGAGGCCGTGCGGTCGCGGATGCTGGAGTGCGGTCTGGAACTTCATCCTGAGAAGACGAAAGTCGTCTACTGTCAGGATTCCGATCGTCGCGGCAGTCACGACCACATCCAGTTCGATTTTCTGGGCTACACGTTCCGTCCCCGCCGGGCGAAGAACCGCTGGGGGAAGCCGTTTGTCAGTTTTCTTCCGGCGGTGAGTCAAAAGGCGGCCCATCGCATTCGCGCGACGATTCGTTCGTGGCGTCTGGGTGCGACCCGCAACAACCAGAGCCTTGGAGAGATCGCGAAGTTCGTCAATCCATACGTACGCGGCTGGGTGAACTATTATGGCCGGTTCTACAAATCGGCACTCACCCCGGTGCTGCGTTGCCTGGAACGCTCTCTGGTGTACTGGGCACGTCGCAAGTTCAAACGACTCCGCCGTCATCAACGGCAGGCGGTCCACTGGCTGGGGAAAGTCTCCCGCCAGGAGCCCGACCTGTTCGAGATGTGGCGAATTGGAATTCGACCTGCGACTGGACAATAGGAGCCGGATGAGTCGAGAGATTCACGTCCGGTTCTGTGAGGGCCTGGGGGTGAAATTCCCCCGGGCTACTCGACTTGTGATCTTCACGAAGTCGCTGCGGAGTGCTCAGCGTGTGTTTCAATCGGTGAGTCGTTATCTGACCGATCATCTTCGCCTTGTGGTGAATTCTGAGAAGAGCCGTGTGGTCGATGCGGACGGAGTCGAGTTCCTCGGCTTCGTGTTCAAAGGCCGCAGGGCGACAATCAACGTGTCGTCGAAGAACGTGTCGAAGTTCAAGCGTCGCATCAAAGAGCTGACCGGCCGTAGCTGGGGAGTCTCGATGGAACGGCGTCTGAGTGAGCTGCGGAGTTACCTCCGTGGCTGGGCAGGTTACTTCGGTCTGGCTGCGCAATTGAAGCTGTTCGACAAGCTCGATCAGTGGATTCGGCGTCGTATTCGCATGTGTTATTGGAAACGCTGGCGCTACACGCGCACGCGGAGCCGAGAGTTAATGCGTTTAGGCGTCTCGCGTCGTCAGGCCATCCGTCACGGGAAGAGCCGCAAGGGCTACTGGCATATGGCAAAGACCATTGCCAGTGGTGTTGGAATGACGAACAAGTGGCTGCAGGAGCAAGGACTGGTGAGCCTGAAGAGTCTCTGGGCGTCACTCGCTCCACTTCGTTGAACCGCCTGGTGCGGACCCGCATGCCAGGTGGTGTGGGGAGGGCGGTCAGAAATGGCCGCCCTTACCCGATGTACGCCCGTCATGGGCGTGAACTTATGGGGTGCAAGTCCCCTGTGTGACTCTGG
>CALDJX010000530.1 GCA_937899075.1 uncultured Planctomyces sp.
GAGGTGTCGGATCACGAGCGGGCACTGCAGACTTGCCTGAACCAGTTCTCCCTAGAGCATCGCCAGTTGTTGCTCGCGCCGCATCGGTCCACGACATCCGTTGTCAATTTGGCCGCAAGTCTCGGGAAATCGCCAAACTCGCTGTACAAGATACTGGCTCGACTGCGCGAACAACTCACTGAATGCATTCAGCTCCGAATCGCAGCGGAGAGCGCATAAGCATGAAATCTAGTGAACTCATCCATCGTTATCTCATTGGAGGTGCTTCCGCAGAAGAAGTGCGGGAGCTTGAAAGTCGTCTTCAAAGCGACGAAACACTTCAAGATGAATACCTGCTCCAAGCGGAACTCGACGCCCATCTTCGTCAGCAAGTTGAAACTGGCTTGATGGAAGACGACAAGCCAAAGCCCGACGCATCGCCAAGTGCATCGCACGTGTGGAAGTGGGTTTCTGGTATCTCCACATTGGCCGCGACAATTCTGCTGGCGCTGATGACTCTCAACTTTCCGCAGCCGCAAACAGCGATGGCCTATCCGTCGCTCGGACAATTGACCGTAGAAGTCTCGGGAACCGAACACAACATTTGGGCGGCAGCCGCTGACGGCGACCTGAATGCGGTTCGCAGTGAGCTTGGAAACCGCGTGTCCGTCAATGCGATGGCAGAATGTGGACTGACTCCTCTACACGTCGCGGCCTTGTTCGATCAGTCGGAGGTCGTCCGACTGCTGCTATCGAGCGGCGCGGATGTGTCGCTTACCGATCGAGGAGGGAACACCGCTCTGCACATGTCGGCTTTTCTTGGAAACACAGACATTGTACGCGTCTTGTCGTCGGCGGGAGCTGACCCAGACAAGCGAAATGAGCTGGGCTTCAGCTCGACGGACCTTGTCAGCGTCGCGTGGGACTCCGGGCTGGAAGCGTTCTACCGCAAGCTCGAAAAAGACTTGAACAAGTCGATCGATCTCGAACGGATCCGGGCGGAACGACCGAGAATTCTGGCACTGCTGACATCAGTGGGCGGCGATTCCGAAGGATCCGTTCCAACGATCAGCATCTCGCAAGCGGTGATTTGGGGGAACCTGGCGGCCGTCGAGCAACATGTTGCTGCGGGCACCGAATTGAATGGAAAAGAAGAGATTGGAGGCAACACTCCGCTCATGTTGGCTGCCGTCTACGGACATCCTGTTATCGCAAAGACCCTTATCCATGCCGGCGCCGACCTTGACGTGCGAAACAAGTCCGGCGGCACAGCGCTTCATCAAGCCTGCTTCTTCTGTCACCCTGAGATCGTCGAGTTGTTGCTTCAAGCAGGAGCAGACTCAAATACCAACAGTGATGATCGCACTCCACTGGACACGGTGACTCCGAAATGGGATGCGGGACTGATCGCAGTGTACAAATATGTCTACGAGTGGCTTCATCTGGAGCTTGACCTCAACCACATCAAAGCGACTCGAATTCGGATCGCCGAGATGCTCAACGAACACGAAGGAAAAGACAAATAGTGATTACTCCCCTGATCAATAGACCCGAAGTCGGTCGAACCTTCGGCAAAGCCAGCGCGCCGAAACGGTTGACGAATTGTTCGGCCACGTGTTTTTGTCTGATGTTCGCTCTTGTTACTGGCTGCAACAGTAAGAAGGAACAGCAGATGCCCGTTGGCTCCGCCTCTGAAGCAGAGCCTGCCACGACGGCTACATCCGCCCCGGACGTCTCAATCTTTGACGCGGCAGGAAACGGCAACGTTGATGCGATCAAACAACATATCGCTGCGGGTACCGACATCGACCAGAAGAAACCGGGCACGGGCAACACGCCTCTGAACATCGCCTGTTCCATGGGACAGACGGAAGTTGCAAAGGCATTGATTGAAGCTGGCGCGGCGATTGAGGCGAAGGGCAATGAGCAAACCACACCGCTCTTCAACGCCGCGTTTCTTTGTCACACGAAGGCGGTTCAGCTTCTGCTGGAACACGACGCCAATGCTCATGCGACCGATAAAAACGGAACGCCGCTTGTCGACGTCATGGCGGCTCCGTGGGAGGCCGTCGCAGGAATTTACCAGTTGGTTTACTCGCTTATCGGTGTGGAATTCGATGCCGAGGAGAAGAGAACAACACGCCCGGTGATCCTGAAGATGCTCAAGGAGCACATCGCGAAAGAGTCCAACGGCAAATCGGCGATGACTCCAAACAGAACCGCCGCCGAAATCGCAGCGGTCCGCAGCAACCTGCCACCAATCACGGCGGCTGACTGGTCCAGCTACAACCACGACGTGCGCGGCTGGCGATTCAATTCTGCCGAGGACGTGCTTTCGCCGAACAACGCTTCGACGCTTAAGGAGAAATGGCGGTTTCCGAATTCGTCATCGTCAGTGACCGTTGGCGCGATTCACGCGACGCCGACCGTCGTCAACGGCCACGTCTATTTCGGCACAGCGACTTTTCCGGCCTTCTATAAGCTCAGGCCCAACGGCACGCCTGCCTGGGTTTATAGAATTCTGGAGAACGACACGCCGCACACGCTGCCGCAGGGCGGAGTCAACACGATCCAGGTCAACGACGGTGTTGTCGCATCGGCATTGGTGACCCGAAAGGGCGTCTACTTCGGAAATTCATCCGGCATGTTCTTCGGGCTCGATCGCATCACCGGTGAAGAACTCTGGAGAGTCGATACGCGAGCGAAAGGATTTCCAAATCATCATGCGATCAACACCTTCAATGCGTCCGCCATTCTCGCTGATGGAAAAGTAATTGTTGGCGGCGGAGGCTACGAGCATCCGTATCCGCTTGACCCTGAATACGAATGCTGCACGGGGCGAGGTTTCGTGGTCGCGTTTGCCCCGGAATCCGGAGAAGTCTTATGGAAGTACGAAGTTGGCGAGGAACCGCAAAAGTTTCCTGAGCCGATCGCCATGGAAGACGATAACGGCAAGCACGTTTTCACTCACGGCCCGTCAACCAGTTCGGTCTGGTCGACGCCGTCCTTCGACGAAGCCACGGGGACGATTTTCTTTGGTACGGACGTTCATAACTCGCCGCGGCAACCAACAGACGACGATTCGCGTTTGTATTCAAAGTACTCCGCGGCAGTGATTGCGGTCGATGTCAAAACGGGCCGTGAGAAATGGGTGACCCAGCTGAACGCCGGAGACATCTTCAATCACACGATGTCAGGTTACGACTCCAAAACCGACCGGTACAAGGACTGCTCGATCGGAGACACGCCGAAGCTTTACCAGATCGATATCGAAGGCGTGCTGACATCTGTCGTTGGTGTTGGCTGCAAGAACGGTGGCTTCTACGTGCTGAGGGCCGACAGTGGAAAACTCGTCGCCAATACACCTGTTTACAATGGGAAACCAAACTACCCGCTGTCGCCTGAGCGTGATCCTCGCATGATCGCCCTGCCCAGCGCGATCGGTGGCATCCAGACCGGCTGTGCAACCGACGGTAAGAACGTATTTACCAACGGCATCGACTGGCTTTCATTAAACACCAGAACGCCGGGGTCTCCAGAGGCTGGCCGCGTCGTGTGCGTTCAAAACGATCTGCACAATGAAAACTGGCGTCACGAACGACCCAAGATCACGTCCCCACTGTATAACGGCGGTGATCCCGTCGCGGCAGGGATTGCGATTGGTGGAGGCATCGCATGCTTCGCGCCAGCGGTGTCAGAGCAACTCGTGGTACTCAATGCTGGGACGGGAGATGTGCTGAAGCAATTGCCGATCGGAGCCGTATGGTCCGGGCCGTCGATTTCGAGAGGGCGCATCTACGTGGGAACCGGCAGCGTCATGTTTCTGAAGCAACAGCGGACGGGCGCATTAATTTCCTTCGGACTCCCCAGCGAGGACGAAGTTGACCGCATGGGAGCTGGAAATGAATAGTCTGATACGAACCTGGTGCGTGTTCGCGTTCGTCGTCGCTGTCAGTGGCGCCGGCTCCAATCTCGTTGCTGAAGAAACTGCCGCATACAACACGCCGGACGATGTCGCATATCGCGCCGCCTCGATCATCAGTGAGGGAACACGGATGTCGGCGGAATTGTTCGCGCCGAAAGGTGCTGAGCAGAAGCTGCCGACCATTGTGATGAGCCACGGCTGGGGTGGCACGGCCGAGCATCTTCGGCCTGATGGAGTTGCGTTTGCTCGGGCGGGC
>CALDJX010000531.1 GCA_937899075.1 uncultured Planctomyces sp.
CGACAAATTGGAAGTTCACTACACACCGAAGCATGGCTGTTGGCTGAACATGGCGGAAATCGAACTGGGTATTCTGAGCCGACAGTGCCTGGACCGCCGCATCCCGAATCGCGAGACATTGACTCGGGAAGTCGCGGCATGGCAGCATCGCCGCAACACCGAACTGGCTCGCGTGAACTGGCAATTCACCACCACTGACGCACGCGTCAAGCTCAAACGACTCTACCCAACCACCGAACCCATCGATCCAGCGTCAAAACCTACCAATTAAAAGCTGGCTGACTACTAGCGGCCGTTAAAGTTGCCGTAATGGCTGTTCCTGGTCGGTACGTCGAAGACGACCGGGTAATGCCACTCCGGCAAGTTGACGCAGTGACCAGCAGGCTCGGTAGTAAAGATCTTTGCCTTCCGATAAACGGGCCGCTCCAGCTCCAGTCGGTCGCAATCGAGGCGCCGCGGCTTAGCATCTCTGACATCGGACCGAATTCTGACAATGCGTGGCATGGTTCCTTTCATTGCGTCAACAGTGTCATAGATGTCCTTAAACGAGCGAACGCGGCGCAGCACTGCCGCAGCGGATGTTGCGATCTAAACCACGCCACTGTACCGTTTACGAAAATCCGGTAGCAGAGATTTTCACCCGCTCCGCTTCGTCTTAATCAGCCCGAGAACCTGCTTTTTCGCTAGGTTTTCGGGCTTTTTCCGTTGAACGACGCTACTTTTGAACCGCTTCCGGCGGACGTACGAAAGCACACTGACAGGGCTGGGCCAATGTGCAGACCCGCTCGTGCCTCTTGCTGTTTCGGATATGGAGATAAGGCGGATGATACGAAACGTTTTCGCGATTGATTCTTTCAGGATTCGGCTTATCTCCTTCGTGCTTGTGGTCGTTGCATCTCTGCAGCGTGCTGATGCCGCTGACGGATCTTTGGCAAAGTTCGACCAGGCGGTTGCCGCCGTCACCAAGATCAAGAGTCTTGATCTTCCGGCCGAGCAGCGGGGGCAGGTGCTTGGCCGATGGTTTACGTTTGGTGGCACCGCTGCCAGGCAGCAGTGCAACGAGGCGATTGCCGCGAGCAATTTCGTCGCTGCCGAAGAATGGGCCGTGAAAGAGTATCAGCTGGCGTCGGATTGCTTTGAAGCTTCGGACAGGAACCGAGTCGCGAGTCTGATGAATCTGGCGAAGGTCCGATTTCTTCAGCAGGACAAATGGGACGCGGCGCTGGCGACCTTTGGCGAAGTCGAGGAAGCGGCCGGGATCGGTAAACACGCCGACTTTCAGATTGAAGCGTTGATGGGCACAGCGGCGATTCGCCTTTCGCGAGACGCTGCGGACCTGTCGCCTGTAGCAACGTTGTTGAGAGTTGCTGAATCGCAAGGGCTGGATTCACCGCTCTACGCCAATTCGATTCTCTTCGTCTGGAGTCGAGTCTGGTTTCCGATTTATCAGCAGTACGGCAGAACGTCGGAGTCTCAAGGTGATGCTTACAAACGGCTGAAGGCGAGTCTCGACCAAGCGGCTATGCGACTGATTGAGGACGGAGTCGAGCCGGTTTCGGCGACCGCCGGCACGTTGCTGCTGCCTCGACTGGCACTCGATTCGCTTGACCTTGAGACCGCACGTGTCGACCTGAAAGAGATTGATACTCCGAGCCGATTGGCGGCAATGCCGGCGTTCTGGCGAGTTCAATTTCTGTCACTGCGTGCCCGTCTGGCGACTGAGCTGTCGCTGTTTGCTCAAGCCAGGAATCATCTGGAAGCCGCATTGAAGACGGCTACTGAGGGGGATCTTGGCGAGCAGGTGGCGGTTCTAAACATCAGCCTCGGCGAGCTGCTGATTCGTCAGGGTGATTACGCGGCTGCCGAAGAAGTGCTCAGAGACACTGTCGATCTCTACGAAAAGCATCCGCGATTGCAGAACGATCCGCAGCGGCCGGTTGCTTTGAGTGATCTCGCGCGAACTTACGAAGGTCGCGGACGATACCGTCGCGCCGAAGAACTCTATGAGGAAGCCATCAAACTTCTGCAGCAACAGACGCCTGACGACGTGGTGCGGATTTCGATGGTCAGGAATAACCAGGCCGCGAACTATTACATGGCGGGACAATTCGATGCGTCGTTACAGTTGTTCGAGTCCGTTCTGGCGTCGTTGAAGAAGCAACTCGGAGCCGAGCATCTAAGAGTCGCCGAGGTTTATGCCAACCTCGGGTGGCTGGCGATGGAGAAGGGCAACGCGACTCTGGCAAGCGAACACTGGAAGACATCGCTCGACGGCGTTCGGAAAGGAAGTGGCGATGATCACCCGCGAGTCGCCGAGATCATGTCGTACCTCGCTCGCGCGGAAGCGATGCTCGACGATACTCAACACGCGGCAGAGCTGTTGTCGGAAGCGCTGGACCTGCGGGAGAGACATCTCGACAGAACGATGCGGTCGGCGTTGTCCGAACGGGACCGGCTGGCGATTGTTCAGGAACTCCGCGTTCACCCGGAATCGGCGGCGTGGCCGGGTGTGTTTGACACGTGGCTGGAACTGGCGGGCACTCTGAAAACGCCGCCCGAGCAACAGTACCAACGAGTGCTTCGTTGGAAAGGAACGCTCGATCGGTTTCACATCGGAACGGCTGAGACGGCGGGCGTTGATGCTGCGTTGCTCGAGCGTCGCGCCGATGTTCTGTCTCAACTTCGGACCGCTTACTTCGGAAGTTCGAACAACCTGAGTCGCCGTGAGCGTCGGGATCTGGTGACAAAGCTCGAAGCAGAAGCGAACTCTCTGGAACGTGAAATCCGGCAAGCGTCAAACATCGCGACTGACGCATCGGACGTGGCGATTCTGGATCTTAAAAATGCTTTACCCGCAGGAGCTGCACTTCTGGACGTGATCCAGATTCGCCGATATGCACGTCGGGAAAATGGCGAGGAAGTTCAGGATAGTCGTCAGTATGTCGGGTTTCTTCTAACGGGACAGCAGCCTGTTCGACGCATCGATTTCGGCGCGGTCGACGAATTTGATAAAGCGGCGCTGTCGTTCTATGAGAATGTCTCCTCCGGCAATCCGAATTACGCCGAGTCGGGGACAACACTGAGCAAGCTGATCCGAGGGCCTCTTGACGACGCTCTTCGAGATGTGGACACGCTGATTGTTTCCGGCGACGGTCTGTTTCACATGCTGCCGCTCGGTGCATTGCCTGGTAAAGCTGAGGATTCCGTCTGGCTCGACGAACTGGCGTTCGCTTCACTGGGTAACGCTCGGGAATTGCTGCACGCTTCTGCGGCGACCCAACCAGTGCCGGGCAGTCAGCCGACGCTTCGAGCGCTTGTGGTCGGCGGTGTCGAGTACGGCGAGCCTCAACCGGATATCCCAAGACGCAACTGGTCGCACTTGCCAGGCACGACGAAAGAGGCCGCCGCTATCACCTCGCAACTGTCCTTGAGCCTTGGGAAAGAACAGGTGACATCGAGCGGCGGCGCGGACGCCACCGAATCTCGGATCACCGAACGGCTTCAGGAATGTCAGCTCGTGCATCTTGCAACGCACGGGTTCTTCGGTGGAAGCAGTAAGCGGCCGGGCGACGCTTTCGAGATTATTGACATCACTGCGGAGATGGATTCTGCGATCGTTCTCGCTGGTGCGAATACTCCGCCCGGTGACGCTGATCAGTTACTGACGGCGGAAGAGCTGGGAAACCAGAACCTGAAGCATGTGCGGTTGCTGGTCCTGTCGGCTTGCCAGACGGGACTCGGTCATGTCCGAGCGGGACAGGGTGTGGTCGGGCTGCTGGGGGCGCTTGGTCGAGCAGGAGTGCGTTCGATTGTCAGTTCGCTATGGGAAGTCAACGACGAAGCAACGGCGAAATTGATGACGGCGTTCTACGAAGAGCTGAGCCGCGATTCATCACGTCTGGGGCTCGCCAAGTCGCTTCGACGTGCTCAGCTGAAACTACGCCGCGGCGAGATCAAACCAGAAGGCGGAGGAAGCTTTACCCATCCTCGTTTCTGGGCACCGTTCTTTTTGAGCGGCTCGTCAGAAGGCCTCAAGCTGAAGCAAGTGCCATAGAGCAGGACATCGTTTAGAGCAAATTCCGATTGGCCTTAAGCGAATCGCGATACCAGCACGAAGCGCCAGCGAGTGAATTCCGCATGTGATTGATTCACTCGCTGGC
>CALDJX010000532.1 GCA_937899075.1 uncultured Planctomyces sp.
CTTCGGTCCTGAACCGAGGGTGTACGAAACTTTTTGACCTTCCATCAGTTGGTCAAAACCTCCGCCTTCAACGCCCGAACTGTGGAAGAAGACATCCTTGCCACTTCCGTCGTCGATGAATCCAAAGCCTTTTTCCGTAATCCGTTTGATCGTGCCTTCAGCCATTGCTTCTGTCCAGTTTTCAAAATGTGTGCAAACTTCAGTGCGTGAAACATTCACGCAAATCCGATCGCCTTCGGATGCACTGTAGTCGATCGAGAGGAAAGAAGCGCCGGCTCGCCGATAAAGTACTGAAATGGCTGAATTCTTTTGAGAAAGCTGTCCGCGGTTGAACGAACGACGATCCAACCAGAAAGGCTGCAATTCAGTCATGCAAGTCGTCACGCACCAGTCGTCGGTTTTCACTTTGGGATGAACGGCGGGAGTCAGGTCGTCGGGTAATGTCCGAAAATCTCCCTCCGACGTTCATCACTTAAAGCCCTCAAGGTGGCGATGTTGGTCGATGGGATCTGATCGGGATTCGGGTGTTCTTCCAGGGCTCGACTTACCGTGCTTTCGCGTAGCACATGCAGCAACGGGTACGGAGATCGATTCGTCAGGTTTTCAGGGTCACCAGGTTTTGTGCCCGCGAATTGATAATCAGGATGAAAACTCGCAATCTGAAAACGGCCTGTCCAGCCATGAGTCTCACAGAGTTCATCGGCGAGGTCGAGGAACTGATTGTAGTCCTCAAAGCAACGCAGCAGTGTCGGAATGATGAGCAAAGTTGTTTCAAGGATCTGCGGATCCGTTTCGTCAAGAGTGGCCACTTCGACGCGCAGGTCGTCCAGTAGTTGTTGCTCGGATGTAGCTTCAGACACGGTCAGTCGTACTCGGCCAGCATGCCAGGGTTCGCCAGCGAACGGACACAGTCCCAGCCCCAGCACAGCCTGCTCCACCCATCGCTGCACGAGCTCGATTTCCATCTTCGCAGCCTAGCTTTTCAGTGGTGGTCTAAGATCAGGCGAAGTTGATTTCGGTGAAGCTGACGGCTTTGCAGAAACGCGGTGTAGCGATTACCGCTCAACCGCTCACGGAGATCAGGCAGGTTCAGATCAGTGTCGGTTGGAACGGTGATTTCGTCGTTCGCGATCGGATGAATGTAGCAAAGGTCGCACCACTTTTGGTCAAACGTTCCGCCGTTCATAATTATAGAACAGTCTGACGCGTCAAGAAAATTCAAGGCGGCCGCCTACATCGCGGCGGTGCCGGATCCTGTGAGCAATGCGACGGAGCCGTCGGTCGGGAAAATGTATTGCAGGCCGTTTAGAACCTCGCGAGTCATCCCGGAGAATGCCTCAGTTCGAATGTACGGAGGCTGGCTCGCACCAAGGGGAAGAAGATGCCGATCGATCGGAACTGGACCGGGAGTAAACAGTCGCTGGCCATAGATAAACAAGCACTGTCCATCGGGGCCATGTCAGTATTTGATTCTGTCCGGGTTCAAATGGCTGATGCAGGGCATGAACGAAATGGGATAACAGCCTGACGGCCGCTTTGATCGTTCAGGAATTGGGGCCGGACTTCTTCTTGTCCTGTTTCTCCTTCCGTTTTTCTTTCGGTGTCAGTTTGGCCTTCTTCAGTTGTTCCTTCTTGCCTTTGTCTTTGCTTCCCTTGTCGCCCATAGCAATCTACTCCTGTTCGATGAAAATGAAGCTTCCTTTTCCGGCCAGTTCGCTGGGCACGTTGCCATTACATGGGTTTCGGGGCGTGCGGGCTGGCCACCCAGTGAATCTTATATGCAAGGTAGTTATAGGGACTTGCAAGATTCGCAGGTGCAGATATCGTATGTGCAACATCCGGGATGTCAAACGAACGGACTATTGAAATGAAGAGCGTGAGGATTACACGGAAAGTGTTCAGTGAGGATGCCCTGGGGAGAACGTTTGCCGATGTTCTGAATGATCCCAATCAGCCTCTGGACGCAGTGTTCACGTTCTTCAGTGATTCCGGTCGGCAACGCAGGATGGAAGACTCGGAGATTCATCACGATCGACCCCCGCTGGCGGGCGTGGTGCGGGAACTGGAAGCTCATCCGGAAATTAATGCGTTTCTGACGGAAGTTCACGCAGGTCCCAGCAAACGACTGCGTCAGTGTATCGGCGTCGTTGTGCGAATAATCATGCAGAGCCGAGGCTGGAAGAAGACCGGCAAAAAGGGTTCCCTGGGAGTTCGGTCTGCAAAGTCAGACGCGTCGTCACCAGTACACAATACCGGTGGGCTGGCATTCTGGTTTCTTCGCGGAGAGCGATACGAACTCGAGGATGGTATGCCGTATCTCGCGGTTAAGGATCGGTGTAAGGAACTTGAAGCGAGACCGTCAGAAGACTCGACCGCTGGTAAACGCTCCAGCAAAGCTGTCCGAAAGAAAGCGACGAAGCGTTCAGGGGCAGCAACCACGAAATCGCAGGCGAAAAAGAAATGACGAACACGGTGACGAGACTCAGCTGAACGATGAATTGATGCGAGCAGCGAGGGCGTGAGTCCCTTCCTGGACAAATACGGTCCCGACGAGCCTGGCCCTTGGTCGTCTGGCGAAAACGGTTCCAGGAAGGGCTCTTTTCTGGCTCTGTCGAAGAGTCACCTTGCTCGTTCTCGTATAGCTCGGATTCGTCAGAAACGCTTCGGTCCGGCTGTGACTTGCTAACGATCCCGCCGAATGTTTACCGCTTCAGGCAAAGGAGAGTGCCATGCTTGTACTGAGGCGAACGCTGGAAGAAAGCATTCGAACTCAGGGACAACATCATGGTCACTGTGTTGAGTGTCTCTCGAAGAGCGAGTGACGGAGCGGACAGGGCTACATGTCCTGACGTTCGAAGAGCATCCTGTTCACCGGCCGCATGATGGCGGGTGACGAACGACTTGAAGGAAGGCGTCAGCCTTCCGAAATAATCAACTGGAAATACCCCATGACGATAAATGCATTGAGTGTGGCAACGCCACGTTACCTGTTGCTTGGCAGCGATGGACCAGTTGGTCCTGACGTGATTCAGTTAAAGCCGGATACCGATTCATTTGCGGTCTTCGGGTTCTCGTCCAAGGAGCGTTACGATCGCTTCTGTGCGGCAACTGAGTTGGCACTTCGACCCTATCCTCTCATGCGGGGGCACCTCAGAAAACCGCCCGAGTTTACAGGCAAACGAATCACGCTGATCTGCGTCGATTCGAGTGGGCCAGTCGAAGCCGAGTTTCAGGCAACGACGGCGGATTCGCTGGTGCTCGCGATGGAAACCGGAAGTGATCAGGTCCCGATCAATTTCCACCTGATCGCTCGCCAGCAGGACGGTGCCTACACACTCCAGCCCGTCGAACTGTAAAGTCAAAAAGTGTCCCGCGAGCCATCAGACTTTCGCACCGCTGCCACATCAGCGGCAACACTGGAGCGAGGCTGCGCCTGCGACACGCCACCGCCACAAATTGCACTGATCGAACCGCGGCAATTCGAACCCCGGCAAAACTGCCGGGAAGCAAGCCACTTGAAGCGGTTTGACAAGAAATGCCTGTGTTGCCTGAGTGGTTCGAAACTCGGTCACGGCATTCGGTGGAGTTGTCTCTCAACCCGGGCGCCGCTAGCGTGTCGTGTTCGTAAATTATCGCGAGTCGAGGCATAATCTCCTCGCGCGCTCAATTTATCCAGAAACGCACGTTTCAAGTACAAACGAGAACAGATATGTCGGAAGCTGTCGTAGATATTGTCGTCATTGGAGCCGGTCCTGGGGGATACCCGGCGGCCTTTGCAGCGGCTGATCATGGCCTCAACGTGACGCTGGTCAATGCTGAGCCGGCGCCCGGCGGCGTGTGTCTTCAGCGAGGCTGCATCCCGTCGAAGGCACTGCTGCACGTCGCGAAGCTGATCAACGAAGCAAAGGATGCCGAAGAGTGCGGCCTGACATTCGGCAAGCCGAAGATCGACCTCGACAAACTGCGAGGCTTCAAAGATTCGGTCATCGGCAGCTTGACCGGGGGCATCGGTCAGTTGTGCAAAGCTCGCGGCGTGAATCTGGTCGAGGCGTACGCAACCTTCGTTGACTCAAACACGCTGGAACTCGCCAAGCCTGACGGCTCGAAAGAAACGCTCCGTTTCAAGCACGCGATCGTCGCCACCGGTTCGTCACCGACGATGCCGCCATTCTTTGATCTCGGCGATGACCGAGTGATGGACTCAACCGGAGCGCTTGCTCTGGCGGACATCCCGAAGAAACTGCTGGTCGTCGGCGGCGGTTACATCGGCCTTGAAATGGGATCGGTCTATGCCGCTCTGGGTTCCGAAGTGACCGTAGTCGAGATGCTGTCCGGACTGCTGCCGGGAGCTGACCGTGATCTTGTGCGGCCTCTGCAAAAGCGGCTGGCCGGACAATTCAAAGCCATCCACCTCAACACCAAAGTCGCCAGCCTGAAAGCAAAGCGCGCTGGCATCGTCGCGGAACTGGAAGGCGAAGACGTCAAGTCTCCGCAGACGTTTGACCGAGTCCTAATTTCAATCGGCCGTCGACCAAACAGCCGAGGCTTCGGCCTGGAGAACACAAAGGTCACTGTCGACGAAAAAGGCTTCATCACCGTCGACAAGAAACAACGAACGTCCGACCCCAGCATCCTGGCCATCGGCGACGTGGCCGGCGAACCGATGCTCGCTCATAAGGCGACTCGCGAAGCGAAGGTCGCCGTCGAAGCATTGATCGGCGAACCCGCCGAATTCGACAACGTCGCGATCCCCGCCGTCGTGTTTACCGATCCCGAACTCGCCTGGTGCGGCATCACGGAAAACGAAGCGAAGGCCGCCAAGCTGGATGTCAAAGTCGTCCGCTTCCCGTGGGCGGCTTCCGGCCGAGCCCAATCGCTGGCCCGCACCGAAGGCCTGACCAAACTCATCGTTGACGCGGCCACCGAACGAGTTCTCGGCATGGGCATCGTCGGTCCGGGAGCGGGCGAGATGATCGCCGAGGGTGTCATCGCCGTCGAAATGGGAGTCGTCGCGCGAGACCTCGCCGACTCAATCCACGCTCACCCAACCTTGTCAGAAACAATCATGGAAGCCGCCGAAAGCGTCTTCGGCCAGGCAACCCACAGCTACCGCCCGAAGAAGTAGTCATTAAATATTTCAGCCACAGAGAGCACAGAGATAAAAGAGTTGGTGCGAAGAGCCGTAGGCTGGGTCACGACCCAGCGAATGCGTGCCTCGATCCCATCAGAGCTGGGTCTCGACCCAGCCTACGTAACTTTTTCTCTTTTACCTCTGTGCTCTCTGTGGCTCAAATCTTCTGCCTGTTCGATCGCCATTCCTGAACGAGCTTCAGTCACCAAGGAATTTGAAATGAACTTTCGCCAAGCATGCGTTCTTTCTCTCTGTGCCGTTCTCGTTGGCAGCTCACTGGCACAAGCGGAAAACTGGCCGAACTGGCGAGGCCCGAAGAACGACGGGATGAGCAGCGAAACTGGACTGCCGACTGAGTGGGATGCCGAAAAGAACGTTGCCTGGCAGCTCAAGTTGCCTGGTTCCGGCGGGGCGACTCCAGTGGTGTGGGACGACCGAATTTTCCTGACGGCTGTCGTCCGCGACGAACTGACTTTGATCTGCGTTGGAACCGATGGGAAAACTCGCTGGAGTGAAGTCGTCAGCCGAGGCAACAAAGACGTCCGGGGCGACGAAGGAAACTCAGCAGCGAATTCTCCATCGACCGACGGCAAGCACGTGTGGACGATGTTTGCCAACGGGGCCGTGGCATGCTTCACCGTCGACGGGAAGAAAGTCTGGGCGTTGGACTTGCCGGACCGGTACGGAAAATTCGAGATCGCTTTCGGGCTGACATCGACTCCCGTACTAGACAACGGCCGACTTTATCTTCAGCTGATTCACGGTGTGAATAACGGAGTGCCGAGCAAAGGGCTGGTCGTCTGCGTGGACGCTGCGACCGGAAAAGAAATCTGGCAGGCCGAACGATCAACCGACGGCACTAACGAGAACAAGCACTCGTACGCTTCCCCGATGATGTATGACCATGGCGGACTGAAGTACCTCGTCACGCACGGTGCCGACTTCGTCATTGGCCACGACCTGAAGAACGGCAAAGAACTGTGGCGATGCGGCAATCTCAACGTGAAATCGAAATACGACAAGACGCTGCGGTTCGTCTCGTCGCCGCTGTGTGCTGATGGCATGATCGTCGTTCCGACGGCGAAACGCGGGCCTGTTCGAGTCATTCGTCCGGACGGAAAAGGCGACATTACTTTTAACAAAGACGTCCATCTGTGGAGCCATGAAAAGACTCCTGATGTTCCGTCGCCGCTCATCCACGACGGACTGGTTTATCTCTGCATGCAGGACGGAAACCTGTTCTGCCTGGATCAGAAAACCGGCGAGGAATACTACTTCGAACGAACGCACCGCCAGCGTCATCGAGCATCGCCCGTTTACGCCGACGGTCACCTCTACCTGACCGCTCGTGACGGCCTTGTTTCGGTCGTCAAGACCGGCAAGAAGTTCGAGCTGGTCTCACAAAACGAACTCGGAGAAGCCATCGCCGCCTCACCAGCGATCTCGAACGGAACGATCTACCTGCGAACGTTCGACTCGCTTTGGGCCATTCGGAAGTAACGAGATAGCGGCATCCTTATTGTCCTTCAGGACGTCTTCCTTCCAAATGGGCCACCAATAGATGTATCCGAAACCCCAGCTTAAACAGTTCGGCGATCTGAACATCGGCGATTTTTCAGAGGCCTCAATTTGGATCGCATGCCACTGCACCGATTACGATGAGCCGTGGTATGAGGACACCGACGAAGAGACCTTTCGTCCCTATGACGGCTTGCGACCTGCTCACCCAGAAGAGGGGATGTTGTTGGTAAGTGCTAAAATGACACTTGCGAATGGTCGCACCCGTGACGGCTTTCTTACGCCACAGCACGACAGTGAAGCTCTCAACCTTGGCATGATTCAGCCTCAGTTGTTTCTACCGTCGGGATTGAGGGTTAGTTTTTGGGATGGGATGTTCAAACGCCCCGAATCTCAACGCA
>CALDJX010000533.1 GCA_937899075.1 uncultured Planctomyces sp.
CATCTTTACCGGCTGAAAGTCAGCAACATGCCTGACCTGCCGGGCGTCGAGATTTACCCAACGATCGAAATCATCGACCGCCTGCACCCGCCGGCTGGTAAAAAGCACGACTTTCCAATTCCCGTTTACATCGACCGCGACGATATCGAATCAGCGATCACGGGTAATCTGGTAACGCGAGTTGTCTACATCGAGCAGCCGCAACTGGCCGCTCCCTTTGCACTCGACTCATCGACTCGAGTTCGCACATTGCTGCCCGCTCAGAACGTGATGGCTCAGGCCGATCGTTACGGCCGCCCCGCTGTGATTGTTCGAGTCGGCGGCCGACTGCCGTCAGTGCATGGCGAACGTCCGGCATTTTATGGAACCGGCGGAACGATCACTGCATCGCAACCGAGCGTGCAGCCAGCAGCTCAACCCGCCGAATTTAATCCTTCCGTCCCGCAGAACGGGAGCACGACCGAATGACATTCACGAATCGTACTTGCCTGTCGCTACTTGGAACGGCCGCTTGCCTGGCCATGTCGACGACAGGCTGCAACCTGCCAGTCAGCAAACTCGCTCCGAAACTTCCGTCGCTGGATCACTTCTCTGAGGGTTCTCACGGGATGGCGTGTTGTGCGAACGGCGACTGCACCGCCTCAAAGCTGGGTGCCGTCGGGCAGCCGCTGCCAGGCCGCGGTCAGTATCCGGCTGCGGGAATGTACGCTCCAGCGAATCATTACCCGGCCAACTACTACCCGTCGAACCAGTATCCGGCAGGAATTCAACCAGCGTCTGAACAGGAAAGCAGATCGGTCTTCTCCTTGTTCACAGCGGATCGAGCGGCCAATCAGAAACAAGGGATGTTTTCCTGCGGTGCGAACGCTCGGCAGGCGACGCAGATTCGATCGCAGAATCAGGCTTCTGAGCCGGGACAGTTTTCGACCGGTGATGCCAGCGGCGTTGCTCGCGTCGCGCCGTTTCCGACCAGCTCACCCGTCCTGTATCCACTGCCGCCAGTTGCGTACGGTCCTCCAGTATTTCCACAGCCGGCTGGCCGGGTTCAACAAGCCAGCGCTGTCAGTTTCTCTTATGCCGAACCGCGTCTGCCGATTTCTGATACCGGACAGGCCGTCTACGAACCGGACGACTCGCCGATACTGGGCAAGCCTCACGAACAGTTTCCGGACGAGTACCTGCTCGACGGCGGCGACCGCGATCATCCTGTGCATTACCAGGGGCAGTATCGCGATGGACTGGAAACCGAAGACACGGTCACCGAATACATCGACCACACCGGCAAGCCTCACGTCAAAGCGACGAACCAGGTCGCCATCTATGCTCCACGTTTTGCGTCCGTTCGAGCGGTCACGACGCCTTCGGGCGAAACGGCCATCGGACGTCTGGCTGGCATGCACGAAGCGACTCGCGATTCGGGAGTCAGCAACCGCATCGGCCCGCAGCGTTACACCGAGTCGCAACGACTCTATGGAGTCCGAGTTCGCAGTCGGGCCAGTGGCGTGAACGCTCGCGAGGGACAGCTTGGCACGAAGAACGTCGCTTCGCTGACCGCTCACGAGCAACTGCTTAATACTTTCGAAGAGCTGTCTTACTTCCTGCGTGGCGAGATGCTGCAGGCCAACGAAGCTCGCCTTGCCGCAGGAATCAAAGCGGCCACGACGTGGACTCGTGACGAGAATCCGGTCGTGATCGCCACACTTGATTCGCTGCACGAAGTCACCGCGAAGTTCCGACTGGCTGAGATCGTCGGAGTCGAAGACCCACGCAAGGACCCCGGCCGGTTGGAGATCGTCAAAGTCGCCAACACGTCGACGGCCAAGCCGGGCGACATCGTGACCTTCGCGATTCGTTACGAAAACAAAGGCGAACGTGAAGTCACCGACGTCCGCATCGTCGATAACCTGACACCACGACTCGAATACATCGAAGACTCGGCAACGTCCGACCGCGATGGAGAAATCAATGTCCAGGAAAATGGCGAAGGCAGCCTTGTCCTGACCTTCACACTCGACGCACCACTCAAAGAAAAGACCAGCGGAGTTGTGACCTTCCAATGCCGCGTCCGCTAAGCACACATCACACGAAAAAAGGATCGCAATTCTCCGTTGCCGAAGCTGCCAGCTTCGGACCGACGCTGGCAGCGTCGGCAACGACACACCACTTTGCCGTACAGCCTTGTGGAACTCAAGATTTGGATTCCCGCAAATCCAGCCCGCCACTCAAAGTGAGTGGCGGGTTCTTTCTTGCGCTGACCTCGGTCGAATTCAGGATGTGCTTTACTTCTTCACGATCCAGAGATTTCGGTAGACGACTGGGTTGCCGTGGTTCTGCAGGAACAAGGCGCCCGGTTTTTCGTCTCTCTGGCGGCCGCCTGGAGTCGGCTTTGGCAGTTCTCGTTTGTCGTGAATGATGACTCCGTTGAGGCGGATCGTGGCAATGCCTGCCGCAGTTCGTTTGCCATCTTTGCCGAACTTAGGAGCGGTGAATTCAACGTCGTACGTCTGCCACGAAAGAGGCGGCAGGCACATGTTGAGGTCCGGCTTCGAGATGCTGTAGATGCCGCCGCATTCGTTGTCTTTGCCTTCGAGCCCGAACGAGTCGAGCACCTGGCACTCGTACTGATCGATCAGGTACATCCCACTGTTGCCACGCCCCTGGCCTCGTGATTTCGGCATGTACGGCGTGCGGAATTCCAGGTGCAGCGTGAAGTTTTCGAACTTTTCTTTCGTCCGAGCTTCGACGCCGAGGTACTTGTGCTTGCCCTCTTCGACGAGCTTGCCACTTTCCCACGCGTCGATGTTTGAACCGTCAAACAGAACGGTTGCTCCGGCCGGCGGCTTTACACCGAGCGTTGGCGATTTACGCTCGACTTTTTTTCCTGACACGCTGGCTTTGCCGGCGCCGCCTGTGAGTGCTCCGTTTGAAATCTCACCGGCCCAGTCCGTCCCGATCAGCTTTGTCACGCCGTCAACGGTTTCTCCCTTCAGGTGAGTTTTCTCGCTTTTGTCCCAGCCGGCGCCTGGCAATCCCCCGTTGTGTAAAACCGCGTCGAACTTCCCATCGCCGAGTGCGATGACCTGAATACCGATTTTCCGGTCGCCAACCGCGCCTTCGTATTCGCCCTGCACGACGAAATCGGGGCCTGCTTTGGCGGGATCGGTAAAGGCCTCGCCACCGGCTCCAAAGGCAAACGTTGTCGACATCGCGACTGCCGCGAAGAGGGCACTGGTAATTTTCATCGGTTGCTTCTCCTGGGTGAGGTATTTGTATTTCTGGCTGATTCGAATTCGGCACTCCCGGCCGATTGGATTTCTTAGCCGACATCTCAGAGACTTAGGGACTCAGCCGCAACCGAAGCACGAAACTCGGGGTCAGGAAAATCATCATGGCGAAACAGATTCGCGTCTCACGTTTTTCGGTCGATGTCACGATTCCGCTCGGGCATCGGTGCATGGGGCTTCTGCCGACAAAGTCGAAAGAGATCGTCGATCCGCTGCAGACTCATGGCATCGTCCTGCTGAGCGACGACGATCCGATCGTCATCGTCGCGGTCGACTGGTGCGAGATTCGCAACGAGTCCTACGAACGCTGGCGCGAAGTGATCGCCGAAGCCGTCGGCACGGAACCGGTGCGAGTTCTGCTCAGCAGTCTTCACCAGCATGATGCGCCGGTCGTCGACGGCGGGGCCGAGAACCTGCTGAACCGCGCAGGCCTGGTCGGTGAACTGTTCGACTTTGCCTTTCACGAAGATTGCGTTCAGCGAGTCGCGGCGGCGACGAAAGCGTCGTTGGAAGATGCTCAACCAGTGACGCATATCGGGCTGGGCAAGGCGAAAGTGGAGAATGTCGCGTCGAACCGCCGAGTCGTGAACGCGGACGGCCGTGTTTCATACGGACGCGGCAGCAGCTCTGGAGGCAACGCGGCGATGGCGGAAGCACCCGACGGTTTGATCGATCCATGGCTGCGAACCATCAGTTTCTGGAATGGTGATCGGGCATTGGTCGCGCTGCACAGCTACGCGACTCACCCGATGAGTTATTACGGTCGAGGCGGCGTGACTTACGATTTCGTCGGGATGGCTCGCGAACGCCGACGACGTGACGATCAGAAGGTTCATCAAATCTACCTTTCGGGATGCAGTGGAGACGTCACGGCCGGGCGTTACAACGATGGCTCTCAAGCAAGTCGCGAATTACTGGCTCATCGAATTTACGAAGGGATGACCGCCGCCTGGGAATCGATGGAGAAGTCTCCGATCAACGAGATCAACTTTCGGTCGACATCGTTCGATCTGCCATTCCGTACGGAAGAACGATTCTCAGCCGGTTACCTGCTGAACCGGATCGAGGATGACTCGGTCGAGATCCGGCAACGCATTCACGCGGCGATGACGCTAAGCAGCCGGCAGCGAGTGATCAGTGGCAAGCCGATTGATTTGCCAGTCGTCGATCTGGGAGCAGCGAGGATTGTTCTGTTTCCGGGCGAAGCGTTCGTCGGTTACCAGTTGCTCGCTCAGGAAATGAAGCCGGACGTGTTCGTTCAGTCGATCGGTTACGGTGAGTGCTGGCCCGGTTACATTCCCACGGACGCGTGCTTCGACGACAAGTTTGAGGACACGTGGTTGTGGGTTGGTCCGGGCTGCGAAACGCGAATCCGCGAAGCGCTCGGCAAAGTTCTGTAGGCTCCGGCGTCGCTCTTGCTCAATGTCACCTCTCCCGCTTGCGGGAGAGGTCGGCCTCTCAGGGCCGGGTGAGGGTTTCTGTTTGAGAGCCGATGAGGATTCGGGCGTCGAGTCCAAGTTCCCCCCTCACCCGCGGCTGAGACCGCGACCTCTCCCCCAAGGGGGCGAGGTGGCATCGAATGCTGGCGAGATCGGCGAAAACCAAGTCATCAAGAAAGTTGCTCGATGTTCGATCTGATTGTGCTGGGGCCTGATCATCGGCAGCGGATTCGGTTACCGCTGACGAGTGAGAAGACGCTCACCGTCGGGCGATCGGACGACGCTGACATTCCCGTTGCCTGGGAGCCGATGCTTTCCCGACAGCACCTCGAACTGACGATTACTGACGAGCAGGTTGCTGGTCGGAAGCTTGCCGACGCTGCGAATCCTGTGTTTGTTTCAGGGATCGCTTCGAAAGATTTTACGTTGCATGATGGCGAGGCGTTCGTCGTTGGCGCGACGGAGTTTCGGCTCGCCGCTTCGCAGGCGGACGATTCCAGTCAGCTCGATCGGTTGCTTGAAGAAATTCGTTTCGACGCCGGGCAGCTTCAACAGATTCCGTTCAGCGATGCCGACAAACGAATCGAAGTGCTGACGCATTTGCCGAGCGTGATCTGGGGAGCTCGCACGGACGAAGATTTTTTCCTGAGAGTCGCTCAGCTTCTGCTGGCAGGAATTCCTCGCGCGGAAGCTGTCGCGATTGTCGAACCGGTCGGTGACAATGTTGAGATTCTGCACTGGGATCGTCGCAACGAAACCGAAGGCGGCGTGCATCCCAGCAGTCGGCTTGTTCGGGAAGCCATCGTTTCGAGCAATCGCAGCGTGCTGCATGTCTGGGAGCCGGAAGTCGACAACGCCGATCCGCAGTACACCGTGACCGGTGACTTTAACTGGGCATTCTGCACACCGGTTCTGGTCACTGGGGAGCCTCGACGAGGTCTCTACGTCGCCGGGCATCTCGATGCTGCATCGTTTGCGTCGGGCGCGGACGAGCACAGCGCGTTGCTCAGTGCGAACGTTCGATTCACCGAGCTGGTTTCTGAAATCGTTTCGTCGTTGAGACGGCTCAGCAGACTGGAGCGTCATCAGGCGGGGCTGCGACAATTCTTCGCTCCGCCGATTCTGGAAGCGCTCGGGCAGGATCTCGATACGGACATTCTGGAACCTCGCGAGTGTGATGTGACAGTGCTCTTTTGCGATCTGCGAGGGTTCAGCCAGCGTGCGGAGAATGCGGCTCATGACCTGACCGGATTGCTAAGCCGAGTCAGCGAAGCCTTGGGACTAATGACCGAACAGATCCTGCATTTCGGAGGCGTGACCGGAGACTTTCAGGGCGACGCCGCGCTGGGATTCTGGGGCTGGCCGTTCGCTTCGGAGTCGGCGCCGTTGAACGCGTGCCGCGCCGCGCTGGCCATTCGGAAAGCTTTTGAAACTGCATCGTCGACGCCGGGACATACTCTGGCTGATTTCGAAATGGGCATCGGGATCGCGCATGGCCGCGCAGTCGCTGGAAAGATCGGCACGTCCGAGCAGGTCAAGGTGACCGTCTTCGGGCCGGTGGTAAATCTGGCCAGCCGACTGGAAACAATGACGACGCAGCTTCGAGTTCCTATCGTGCTGGACGAAGCGACCGCGGACCTCGTTCGCGAGAAACTGGATCATCACGAAGCTCGAACACGCCGTCTTGGAAAAGTCATTCCCGTCGGTATGGAGACTCCAGTTCTCGTCAGCGAGTTACTCCCGCCCGAACACGAGTACCCGCTGCTCAAAGACGAACACATCGCGCAGTACGAAGCCGGTGTCGACAGCTTCATCAACGGCGATTGGGAAAGTGCCTGGCAGTCGCTTCACAACATGCCGGCCGGCGACCGTGCGCAGGATTTCCTGGCCATGCCCATCGTCCAGCACAACCGCCGAGCCCCGGCCGACTGGGACGGCATCATCCGCCTGACGAGCAAGTAACTGGCGAGCAAGCAATTACCAAAGCTTCCAGCGGCTCTTCTTTGACCGGGCTTCTCCGACAACTTCGACAGCGGGGTTGCCGCTGGAGCTGATGACTTCCCGCTCGGGCAGCAGGACGCAACTGAGGTCTCCGCCTTCGCCGCCGGTCGTGTCGATGAGAATTTTCTTTTGTTCCATGCGGACCGCCGGAACCTGGACGTGGCCGCTGACGACGGCGACGGGGCAGTCTTTAGGCACTGGCGAATCGACGTACGATTTCGAACACAGCCACTGAGGTCGGTTCAGCGAGTAATCCTTCTGTCGTAGAATTCGAATCTGCATGTCGAACGGCGTGTTTGGATCCAGGCCAGCGTGGACGAAGTAAAATTCGGGATGCTCGATTCCCCA
>CALDJX010000534.1 GCA_937899075.1 uncultured Planctomyces sp.
GACGTTGTCTTTTGGGCCGTCGTAGAGCGTCGAGGAGTAGTGTCCCACCGTTTTCCCATTGGTCGTGGCATCGCCCTCCGCGACGATATTCATTCCCGGCAAGTCCATTGCCGGCGCTCCGTGCCACTCCCAACCCAGGAGACCTTCGACCGAGTCTCCCTTCTTCATTCCAGTTCCCTCAAAGAGCCAATGCTCCGGCATCGCACAGGTCCAATCGCCCGCGCCAATGCCTCGCCCGCTTGGTTGTTCGTTGTCCAGTCGTCCTCCCATCAGCTGGGCGCCATCCGGCCCCATGTTCGGCTCAAAGCCGTCCTGGTTGGTCATTTTTCGTTTTTTGGCTTTCGGAATTTCCCCCGCAACAGGAATGAACCAGCCTTCTCGCCGGGTGGCTCGATTGGGAGTGCCGCTATCGGAACGCAGCAGCGGAACAACACACAGAACGGAATTGCCGCCGAAGAAGGCCAGGCTCACGCCTTTGTCGCGAGCCTTGAGCACGTTGTCGTACATGTCCAACGTCCAGTACTCATAGTGTCCGACCGAGATGAAACCCTTCGTCCGCAGCAAGCCGGCCGGATCGGTGTGGGTGTCAATGTTGGAGATGTAGGAAACATCGTAACCGTGCTGTTCCATCCAAAACGACAATGGAAATTCCCAGGGCAGGTATTCGCCGCTGCCGCCGGACTTCTTCATCTTGTTGACGGGATGCGTGAACAAGCCATAAGGCCGATCAAAACTGACCGTCCCGCTGGGAACGCCGGTGCTGGAGAACCCTGGATGCGTTGTGTAGATCGAGTAGTCGGCGGGCCAGCGGTTGTAAGCGGACCAGGTCAGGTCGCTGGTTTGAAACAGCAGATCACAGGGGCGATCGTCGCGGACAACGAAGATGACGTAGCTTTGGACTCCACTTTTCCTGGCGGTCAGTTTTCCAAGGTACACACCGCTCAGCCAGTCCTTGGGGATTTCAAATTCGACGGAAGGTTCCCATTGGCATTCGCGCACATAGTTTTCGCCGACGGGCGGGTCTGGCTGTGTGGTGCCTTTGAGCGAGTCGAAAGTTCTAACTAGCCGGGCACCATCGCCGTTGTAGTAACCCGTGCGAAAGATCTCCAATTTGAAATCCGAAACCGGATTCGTGCTCACCATCACCTGCAGCTTCTCCCCAGCCCGCACGCTGTTAGCGGAACAGTAGCCCTCGATCCAAGGGCAACGCCCGTTTGCCAGGTTGGGATTGATCTTGCCTGGGGTTTGCCGCGTCTTGGTGAGTAACCAGTCGCGCGTGCCGGGCCTAGCGTTCTCACGCTTGATCAAATCGCTTCGGGCCGCTTTGCTCTCAGTCGCGTGCACAAGAGCGTGCGTTCCTGTGGCAGCAATCAGTCCGGCAGCGGCCGCCCCTTTGATCACTTCGCGGCGGTGCAAACCTTCGCTGCGATCGTTGGGTTCATTCTGGTCTTGTTGACGAGTCATTGAATGCCTTTCCTGTTGGGTCGGATCCGTTTTAGAAACGTTGGCCGGTGGGAACCGGCCCTACTGGCTGTGCGTTTGGATGAAGTTGCCTCGTCAACCTACAAGCCTCCTGCCGGTGGTTTCGAATTCTTCAGATACGCCACAAGATCGGCGATCTCTTCTGGTTTCAATAATTTGTCCATCCCTTCAGGCATCAAAGAAACGTTCGAATACCGAGCGCTGTCGATGTCTTGAAACGCGACTGGCTTGACGACGCTTTCTGCCGACGAGAGAAACATCTTGTCGACTGTTTCCTTCACCAGTAGTCCGGATATCACCTTTCCACTCTTCGTCGCGACACTTACGACCTCGTGGTAGCGAGCAATCGACGCGCTGGGAAAAACAATCGCTTCCAGCAGGTCCCGCTCGCTTCGAATCGCGCCAATCCACGTCAGATCGGGGCCCAATCGAACGCCTTTCTCCCCCTTAAGATGACAGGTGATGCACTTCGACTTGTCTCGATTGTTGAACAATTTCTCTCCGCGTGCCGCGTCGCCGTTCGGCAGGAACGCGGCAAGTGCATCGAGACGCCTTTCCTGCTGGGTGAGCTGTTCTTGATGCGGCTTTTTCCATCTCGCGGGCAGAATCTCCGGATAGGCATCTGCCCGAACATTTCGTTCGTCGGCCTTCCGCATGAGGTGTACTTGTTTGCCCAGCGGATGGCTTTCGGGCAGTCTTCGCACATCCCCAATTTCATAGAGTGCATAAGCGATGGCATGATTAAGGAATGGGTCGGTAGAAGAAGTCTGCAACAGAGGTTTGACAGCTTCGCTCTCCCCAATTCTGCCGAGGGCCATCGCAGCCAGGCGACGTAGTTGCGGGGCATCGTTCGAAAGCAATTTTATGAGCGGCTTCAACGCGTCTCGATCTCGCCACAATGCCACGCTGTGGATCGCCGCCGCGCGAACGTCGGAGTCTTCAGCACTCAATAACTCTCGAACCGCAGTACGCGCTCGCTGCCCCGGGATTCGATGCAACGCCCAGACCATCGGGATTCGAGCGCTGGCAGTGAGCAGAGCTTCGATGTTGTTTGGCGTGGCCAGTGCGTCGATAGCGCGTTTGACGACGGCGGGTCGCTCATCAGAGAGCCAACTGGCTTGAGGCTGATCCCAATCCAGCTTGAGACCGCGGGGGTCCGCAACGGGATCCGCCCCTTTCTTTCGAATCCGATAGATGGCGCCCAGAACATCTGGCTTGGCAATCTTCGAAGTTGGGCAACAGATCATGTACCAACTGCCCGTGTCAGCAACCAGCAGGCTGCCATCGGCGTCTTCGATCACATCGGTCGGATGAAAATCGGTTTGAGCGCTTTCGAGCAAGACGCTCGTTTTTGCGGCATGGGACGATCCGGATTTGGCCAGTCGGTGCCTCGACACACGGCGAGTGTTGAACTCCGTGAGAACCAGGTTTCCTGTCAAACCTGACGCGCCATGTCGCGGCATCACCATCCCCGAGGGGGCAGCGGGGCCGAGTTGGGCCAGTACCGGCAGCAAACCTCCAGTGTTGGGATGCGGAGTGAGCACTCGCGGATTTCTCCGGCCGTAGGTTCCGCCGTACACCGCATGCAGAATTCCATCACGTCTTCCGGGTTTGGAAAGATCGAAGAAAGTGCCGCTGAGAAATCGCTCGCCAGTTTCGCTGAATGCCAAACCAACGGGATTGTTCATCCCGCCTGTGATGACCATTTCCAGTTGGCTGCCGTCAGGCCGAGCGCGATAGATATGGGCTGCACTCGATTTCAGCGTTCTACCATTGCTCAGCTCATGTTCCTGTGGAGCGAACGCACCTTTACACCAGTAAAAGAAACCGTCCGGTCCACGATAGGGACCGTGCATGTCGTTGCCGCACCCTTCGATCGAACCGCCATCGAACCAAACGGTTCGTTCGTCCGCCACATGGTCGGCGTTCGTGTCGCGCAGTTTCCAAATGTACGGAGGTGCTCCGACATAGACAGCACCTTCATGAACAAGAATGCCCTCAGGGAACGGCAGTTTGTCGGCGAACACCGTCGACTCATCAAAGACTCCGTCACCGTCGCGATCGACCAACCGTAACACTCGATGCTGTGGGTCCTTGAGTTGAACCGGCGCCTTATCCGTATTGCCGGAACTGTCGGTGACGTACAGGACGCCCTGATCGTCGAAGCGCATATGAATGGGCCGCTGTACCAAAGGCGGCGCGGCGACGCGTTTCAGTTCATAGCCATCAGGAATGGTGAACGTGTGAGGTTCGAACGTAACGGTTTCTGCGGCGATTGTTTCGCAATGTACACAAAAGCTGGCGAGCACGACGACAACGCAGATGCTATTGTTTGTGCACATGAACCGCAGATCCATCCCAGAGTCTTTCAAACAAATGTTCTGCAAGCTGGCGACCTCTTTTGGGAACGACCAGCGGGAGTGTTTCCGAGCGTTAGCTCGAATCGGGTTGAGGGCCATGCCCTCATTACTCCTCAAGCAACTTATCCACGAAGAATTCAACCAACGATTTGTAGCTGGGATTGGCTCCTGGGTACATCAGGTGAGCCTCAAGGTTGAGAGCATCCGTTTTTTCTTTGAGAGCGATGCCAAGGTTCACATGATGAATAAGCCAGCCTCGAAGTTTCTTGCGGTCGCTGGGGAGTTCGGCAGTTGGCGACATTCCGTAGCTCATGAAGATCGGGGGATCGTCGGCAGATACGATGTCTAAGGCGGAATGGCGAGCTGCGATTTCGTTTGCTTGCTCCAGCGTCTTTGCACCCCACGTGGCGACTCGCACCTTTTCGGGATCTTTTTCTTTTCCGAGTGGCTTGAGGAGGGATTCGATCTTTCGATTCTCTCCGAGCAGAGGACCGATCGTCTTTCTCCAGAATTCGACACCGTTCGATGTCTGCCCACCCGCCGTTGCAACGCAGGTCAGCCGAGTTGATTCCCGCTCGATGGGATCAGAACTGTCGGGCTGCGACATCTCGTCGGTGAAGGCCAGCCACATGCAGATTTGAGCGCCAGCTGAACCACCGAATGCTGCTACTTTATTCTTGTCGATGTTCCATTCGTCGGCTTTGGAACGCATGAATTGCAAAGCCCGCCTTGCGTCGTGATGGGCCGCGGGCAACGGGGCAATACTGACGTAACGGTAATTGATGGCGGCAACCGATATCCCGGCGCTTAGCAGTTGAGAAAGCTCGATTGGCTTCAGATTCTCTTTGCTGCCGTTCTTGAATCCTCCGCCATGAATGTAGATTGCCAATGGAGTCGGTTTGTTTGGGTCGGCCAGCCAGATATCGAAAACCTGCCGCTCGTGTTTGCCATATTTAACATTGGCAAAACTTGGTTCCTTCTTCGACTTGTCCGTTGCTGGGCTGGTCTGCTTCTGCTTCGATCTGTTGGCGGCCATACGAATCAGAGCCTGCTTTTCCGCATCGGAAAGAACACCGTCTCCATCCTTGTCGGCTTCGGGATGTCTCTTCAGAGCCTGGCGACTCACGGCTGCCTCTTCGGCGTCGGAAAGGATGCCATCCCCGTTCGTGTCTGCTTGTGGATAGAGGTCCAGAATCTTCTTTTTGATTGCATCGTTTGCGTTCACGGTTGAAATCACAAGAAAAACCGCGATCGCGAGACCGACAAAGCGGACAGAATGTGTTTTTGACAAGATCAGACCTTAGGATATGGACGTGGAGGAATTATGTTTGGTTACGTACCAGGTACGCAATCAGCAGAAATCAGACACTGTTTTTCACTGCTTTTCAAACAACGGGAGAACAGCCAACTCAGGCAGATTCGCCACACGTTCTTCCAGGGCACATAAGGGGTAGCGATTTACTTCGTCTTGCCGCTATCTATGACGCTTATTGTCTGGTCGACATTCATCGAGAACTCAGGGCATCCAATCGCTCGACTTCTCTGCCGGGTGCGTGTTCTGAATAGTGATACCACCCGTCGGACAACATCGCTGATTCGACAAGTTCGAATTGCATATGCCGATCTCTTGACCACTCGATTTCTGCACGAAGTACAACTCCGCTGTCAGCGTCTGCCCAGAAATCGATCGCCGTCGGTCGGTTGCGTCGTCCCTTTTGCAGCGTCGCTGTAACGTGGTGTTCCGCGTCGTTGTCCGAATCAACAAGCTCGATGTCAAATCGACGTTCGATGTGTGCCAGCAAAGCAGACATGTCCATCAGCAGGGGTTCGTCGGGAGAATCAACCAGGTTCAGCAGATGCCTGTCTGGAATCTTTCGTTGAAGTTCTGGAACAAGGGATCGAAAATCACTTGTCACCCATACCGGCCCCTGCGGTCTGGCGATCCAATAGTCCGTTCCATCACTCCCCATGACATAGCCGCCGTCTCTAGGCTGAATGACAAATCGCCCCCCGCCACGAGCGGTGATGGCATACTCACGCGGTCGCCGAGTACTTTTTTCATCTGAATCAGTCAGTGTCAGACGGTACGCGCGGTCAACCAGTTGTGCGGCTGCCTGTTTTGCTTCTTTCAACACGCTGTTGGCGCTCACGGTGGCAGACCAAAGAACGCCCGTCGTCAGAAGCAGGATCACGAAGGTGCAAACAGCCAGTGATGTTGACGCCGCGACCAGACGCAAACGCTGGCTTTTAGCACTCCGAACGGCGTCATCGACTGGCTGCGGTGCGAGCCGTTCAGCCGCCAGAGCAGCTTCCTCGACGGGCTCGCGAAGAAAGCCGTCACGCCCCAAAGAATGCAGCCGCCCCTCCATCCGCATGTGCGAAAGAAAAATCTGTTTCGCCTCTGCGGATGTGGCCAACGCTTCAGCAAGGACCGATTCCTGTTCTTCGGTCAGGCTGCCGTCGAAATGCCCGACGATGAGGTTCTCAATGTGATTTGGATTCACTGGTTCGCCGTTCATGACGCTTCCTCCGCCAGCTGCATGCGTCGTTCAATGCATTCATGCAGCATTCTCCTGATCCGACTGAGAGCCCGCTGAGCAGCGGCGGCAGTTGAACCCGTGTGCACCGCGATTTGGTCAAATCTGGAATCGCGTTCGTAGCGCATGGCGACCAGTTCGCGTTTGTCTGCCGGTAATCCATCAAGGCATTGGCGCAGCGCTCCGGCTTCATCGGGAACAATCGAGCCTGCGGATTCGTCCTGAGTAAACACGTTGGACACAGCTTCCAGAAGTTCGGGGGACATCGCTCGACCATGTCGTGCCGTAGTCGCCTTCGCACGAATCGCGTGAAGCGCCTGTCGGCGAACCACCTCTTTTGCCCACGCGCGGAAGTCGCGGATGGTTTCTGGCTGTTCCGCCTTCTCGATCACCACAACCGCAGCGTTCTGATAAATCTCTTCAGCCAGTTCAGCGTCACGAGTCATCGCATACAGATAGCCCATGAATTCGCTGCGAAGCTGCAGGTACTGCTGAATCAGGGGCATTTCATCCATCTAACGATCTCCTGATACCAAGTACGGCCGCGACGGATTCCAGACACAATATTCTGGAGAATTCCACTTGAGACTCACTATTTCTGCACCAGCGGCAGGCAGTGCGGCGCGAGATGTTCCAAGAACACGGCGATGACGATCGTGACCAAGAAAGGGCAGAAAAGAAACAGGGTTACTATGGAGC
>CALDJX010000535.1 GCA_937899075.1 uncultured Planctomyces sp.
AATGTTACGAGAACGGACTCGTGAGCGATCGATGACCATGAACGTGGCCTTGCTGGTAGCCTGTATCGGACTGGCCGGCTGCAGTGAAGGTTCGATGGACGAGTTGCTTGGGGGCGGCAATGAAGCTCCAGAGATTCCCGTCGCCTCAGATGGTGATGATCCATTTTTGAATCAAGGGGCAGCTCAGCTAAAGTCGTCTAAGGCGGAAGCAATTTCGGGAGCACATGAGGTTGCAGAAGGCGATCTCAGTTTCTCGCTGAATGTTGGTGACCGGTTTCCGTTGCTGAAGACCATTGAACAGACGCTGGTACAGGAGTCGTCGGTTGGGCCGGTTACCAGTCGTTCGAATCTGACATTGATGTTCGCCATTACGGTCGATGAGGAAGACACGGGGCGACGCAAACTGGGCGTTCGTTATCAACGAGTTAAATACAGGCAGGAGATTCTCGGCGAGGTAACGGAGTACGATTCTCAAACCAACCCATCGTACGTCCCAGATACGCTGCAGGTTTATCACGGTCTTGCCGGAAACAGTTTCAGCTTCTGGATCGGTGCCGACAATCGAATCATCGAGGTCATTGAGTTTGACCAGTTTCTGAGACGCTGTGTCCGCCACGCTGCTCCGCATAAGCAGCAGGAATTGCTGGCCCAAATCGTCGCCACGCAGGAAGACGAAGGATTTGCCAACTTTGTTGACGAGAGCATCGGACTACTCCCGTACGATCCTCAAGCCTCGGGACGGGAAACGGCAGTACGGATCAATCATCAGTGGGAGAAGACGCGAACAATCATGCGGCCGCTCCCGATGGAAATGCGAACTGGGTACACGCTAAGCAGTCTGACACGCGACCGGGCAGGGATCATGATTCTCGGCACGATTGAACCTATCAAGGCTTCGCATCTCGGCCCAATTCAACAGGTGGTTTCAAAACAGTCGATCACATTGAAAAAAGGCGAGATCACCGGTTCCTGCATGATCGATCGCGCCAGTGGTTTGCCACTGATGAGCCGCGTTCAACGACAGATGGAAATGACCGTCGAAGTCCCCGGACAGCGGCCCTTCGAGCAGCGAAAGACGATTGTCACGACCATTGAATCGTTTCCAACCAACGGCACGACCTTCTCGCGTGCCGAGCCTCAGCCAACCGGCCGAATTCTGAGGACAGACGGCGTCGAAACATCCGCTGTGGACGCGGTCACGAATGCCCACTTCGAATCCAGTCAGCCGGGACCGTCGCCGGTCAAACAGCCGGAAAGATAGTCACAGGACAAACCGAGGCGTCGTCCCGAATCCTTCAGATCCTGTCGCTGACGAAAACGTTCAACACTCCTTGATGTTCGTCTGCGTCGGTGGCACTCGGCCGTCTGACAAAGCAGACTATTGCTTGAACGTGTCGTGACTCAGGAGAAGATTTGTGTTTGGGCGATTGCTGCTCTTATTCGTGATGACTCCGCTGATTGAACTCTGGCTGCTCATGCTGGTCAGTGAGCACCTCGGAGCGGCGACAACCATCTGGCTGGTTCTGATTACCGGCTTCGTCGGTGCGAGTCTCGCACGACGCCAGGGACTTCAGACATGGCTGGCCATCCAACGCGAGACTCAGCAGGGAAAAATCCCAGCTGCGTCATTAGTCGACGCAATGATGATTTTCGTGGCCGGCGTCCTGCTGATCACTCCGGGCATGATGACAGACGTGGTCGGCTTCTCATTGCTGGTACCCCCTGTGAGAGCGTTTCTGCGAAATCGTTTTCGGGATTCATTCAAGGTTCAGGCGGCAGCCAGCGTCCAGGGTTTTGGAGCTGGTTTTCCTGGTGCAGCACCCGGAGCACAGAACACCAGACAATCGAAGCCCCTGGCCGACGACGTGATCGACGTCGAATATCATCGACACACTGAAGACTGAGCGGACGAAGGATCAACTCGATGATGGACGACGGCAGTTACGTTTGCGATTCCTGTGGAGAAGAAATCATCATCCCGCTTGACGGCACCGGTGGAGCGTCGCAGGAGTACGTCGAAGATTGCCCGGTCTGCTGCCGGCCTCACCTGATCCGAGTCACTTTCGACCCTGACGGTGAAGCCGTCGTTCGGGCAGAACCAGAGCATCAGTAACGTCTCGCAAGAACGGTCGCAGCCTACTCCTGGGGAAGCTGAATGCCGTGATCGTCGATCGTGAACGGGACGATAGATTCGTCAACGGCGCTGCCGCGATGTTTCGCCACACAGAGCGCTCGGCCCATTTTCATGCCTTCGCGATACTTGCCCATCAGAATGATTGTGTTTGCATTCGAGAGAACGTCGCCTGATTCGATTCGCCGTTCGATCAGCTCGTCAATCATCATTTCGTGGCAGGTGTAAAGCAGCAGGCAACCGATGTCTTCGTGGTTGTAGGCATGGTTCTCGATCGTTTCCGCATTCTGCCGAAACTGTGCGCGGAACAAATCGCGAGCCACCCAGTCAGATTCTTTTCGCAGGATCTGATGATAGATGTATTCAAACATGTGAAACTGGAATGAGTCGCTGGGACGGTCAGTTGGCTCGATGCCGTCCATCACGCAACGCCGAACTCCGTGAACGAAGTTGCCATAGAAGAAACCGATCGCTTCGACAATTTTCTTCTGCAGATCGACCTTCCACGACTTCCAATCGTCGAGTTCCATATCGCTGATGGTGACTCGCCGCCCGGCACGATGGAAGATGTGCATCGAGTCGAATCGTCCGGTCTCACGATCCCAGATCTCATGCGGATGAACTTTCTGACCCGCGGCTTTCTCTCGCAGTTTCCATTCGAAAAGTCGATCTGCATAGTCGGCATGATTCTGCATGTCTCCACGCGCGGTCATGTCAAAGATGACGCCGTTTTCGCCATCCTGCTCCAACCCTTTTCTGGCAAATTGAATGCCGAGTTGCGTTTTGCCAATTCCGGTTGCCCCGACCACCACAGTCAGCTTGCCGGGCAGCAGACCGCCACCAAGCATTTCGTCCAGTCGAGGAATTCCAGTCAGCAGACGATCCGTCATGAGTCACTTTCGCAGAGTACAGAGTTGGTCAGTCACGCCCACATACTTAAAGTCGAAAGAGGGCGATGCGATTTTTATCCGAGACCGTTGAGTCTGGCGAGGGACCAAACCGGAGATCAGACCGCCAGAAACTTCTATCAACGGGCGTCGTTCGGCCAATCGTCCGAAACGACGAAGATGCGTTGCGACTCCCGCCAGAAATCGTCGTGCGCGATCAGGGCGTTGATCAGCTGTGGCGTTCGTCGCTCCGCAAAATGCTGCCGGAGCTGTTCGTAGATTTCGTCGACCGTACGTAACTTCGAGTCATTCAAGCTGGCCACATCCGGAGCCAGCCAGTGAGGCTTGCGGGCTACACAGAATTTCACATCCACGTCGAGCGAACGGAGTAGTTCAAGTTCCGATTCGCGGATCCACATCCCTCGAAAATGGTCGGGCGCGAGCGCATCAGGAAGTTCTTCAGGCAACTCCCGCAAAGGGTGATAGAAAATTCGCCCTTTCACAAACGCCTCGCGTTTAACAATGCTCGGGAATCGTTCTTCGCTCAGCTTCAATTGATGGTCAAACAACCGGCAAGTTTTGCGTTCGAAATTGTCGGCAGCGTTGGGGCCGATGAACTGGCTGCCTGAGTCATTTGACTCGGGAATGTAGAGGTAAAACTTGACGGCCGTTTCGCAATGATTCAGCTCCCCGTCAGCGTTACGGTAGAGGAAATCCAGTTCTCCGACGGTTCGACCGGATTCCTGAATCTGCAAGCCGTGTTCGACGATTTCGAAATTCCGAATGACTTTCAGGTAGAAGTGGACCAGATCCTCGAAGTACCGACCGACTCGATGGCGGGCGTGCTGATCGCAGAATTTCTGCAACGAATCCGGAGCAAAGTCTGCGAGTGAGCACGCTGGCCAGCTGGGTGAGCAATCGAATGACGTTCGAATCAACGATGGACTGTTAATCGCCCAGATCAGATCCTCGGCGGCCTGATCGGTCATGCTGACATCTTTCTGAATCCGAAGGATTTCTGAAACGCAGGCTCTTAGGCCGGGGACCAGCGAACGCCGCGCGGACACCGTCCAGCCGTGACTGGCCCTCAGTCTCGTACGGCAATTTGCAGGGATCGTCTTCGCCGACGACTACAGACACAAGCCGCCCCGTGGGCGATACCGCTGCCGAGGCTCGGCTGACAACAAGATACTGCGCGGTCGTGGTAAAGTTTGCCGGTTACGTCGAGTGTGCCTGTTCTTCCTGTTCTGACGGTTGATACCTGTTGTGTCAGATATACCAATTGCTCCGACCGATACCGTTGTCGGGATTACGCGCATGGTGCCGGCTGTGTCGGTCATGAGTCCGTTCTGCGGGCCGCGATCTGGACAGCGTCAGGAGCTATCGAAGGAGTCGGAGTCGGAAAACTCCGAGTGCCTTTGTCGTCACCCCGTTCTGAACAATGGAATGCGATCCGAGCAGCAGATGGCTCCGGTCCAGGGAAGGGACTATGAACATTACCACCTGGAAGAAACTGTTGGACACGAAGCTCAACAGGCGAAGCAAACGCCGTCGAGCTCGATCGGCCGCGTCGTCGGAGAACCTGGAGCAGCGAGTCTATCTCTCGGCAGCGGCCTCGCTCGTGAATAACGAGCTGGTGGTTCTGTCGGACGCCGATGAAAACATCTCGATCGGCACGACCTCGGACGGAAAAGGCAACCTTGAGCTGCTCATCAACGGGCAGCGGCACTCGGGGTTGGCCACTGTTCAGTCCAGCCAGATTGGCTCGATTCGGGTCATCGGCGGAGCCGGCAGCAACCTGATCGACCTGTCTGGCGTGATCGCTGCTGATTTCTCGTTCGTTGACCCAAACACCGGACAGCCAACATCCATTTTTGTGGACGGCGGCAATGGCAATGACACGATTCTGGGCTCGTTCGACCTGAACGACACACTGTTCGGCGGCGACGGTGACGACCTTATTAACTTTGCGGCGGTGGCACCCCCGTCCAACCCATTGAATGTCGGACCTGCCGCGTTGAATTCTTCGCCCCTGCAGGCCGCAGCCGGGACTACAACTGCCAGCATCATCAACGGCACTGATACTGTGTTGTTCGATTCAGTTGGCGTCGTCGGTAACGCTACCGCTGGAACCAGTACGGGAACGCTAATCGCTCCGAACTTTGTCCTGACTTCAGCGCAGAACGTGACTGGTTTTGCAGCGACGGATGCTCGCTTCACGCTCGGAACGGAAACGTTTTCAAGCGTTGCGATTTCCATCCACCCGAACTTTGACGCGACGCAACTTGGAACCGACGCGGCCAACGACCTGGCCATCATCGAGCTCGATCGAGCTGTCACCAGCGTTGCGCCAAGTCAGTTGTACCGAAACGCGCCGGCAGTCAACGACCTGCTGACGATCGTTGGATTTGGCGCAGGCGGCGATGGCACGACCGGCGAAGACGGGATGTTCGGAACGAAGCGTTCAGGGACGACGCCGGTTGATATCGTCACTTCAACGTTGATCCAATGGAGCTTTGACAACGACACCGAAAGCAACATCGCTCCAGGAGATACCGGCGGTCCGAACTTCGTGCAGATCGGAACGGAGCTGTTCGTTGCAGGAATCAGTTCGTTCAACTCGCAGGCTAACGCGGCAATTGGTGACGTCGCCTCGGCAACTCGAGTCGATGTGAACGCCAGCTGGATTGACTTTGTTCTGGGAACTCCCGGTACGAGCAACCGTCAGGGGAATCTGGCGATCGACGGCGGCGATGGCGACGACACGTTAAATGGAGCCGACGGCAACGACACGATTTTCGGTGGCGACGGTAACGACACAGTGCTGGGATGGATCGGGGACGACGTTATCTCGGGCGGCGACGGCGACGACACGATCGACGGTCATGACGGGGCAGACAGCTTGAACGGCGGCGACGGTGCAGACAGCATCGCGGCCGGATCCGGTGATGACACCGCCAACGGCGGCGTCGGCAACGACACCGTGATCGGCGAAGGCGGCAACGATTCCCTGTTCGGTGGCGGTGACGATGACACGGTGCTGGGTGACGGCGAACGAGCAACTGCACCGGGCGATGACATTATCTTTGGAAACTCTGGTGATGACATTCTCATCGGTGGCGGCGGCAACGACGTGATCAATGGCGGCGACGGAGCCGACCAGTTGGATGCCGGTGACCAGACACTGGTGATTTCAGATGCGGTCGTCGGAGTTGAAGGAAACGCCGGAATCGGCACCACTGCGACCTTCACTTTGACGCTGTCGCGGGCGAGTGCTCTGACAGTCACTGCCGATGTCACGACTATCAACGGGACGGCCACAGGTGGATTTGATTTTGAGATTCTGAACTCGACGGTCACATTCGCGCCGGGCGTTGTAACGCAGACCGTCAACGTGCCGGTTTTCGGAGACACTCTTCCAGAAGGCGACGAGACGTTCTTTGTGCAAGTGTCAAACGTATCGAATGCGACCGCTCTGGATTCCGTCGGATCGGCTGTGATCGAGGACGACGGGGACGGAGTCCAGCAGATGGTATTCCTGGATTTTGACTCGCGTACGAACTTTGTGATTGACCACTTCTACACTCAGTCTGAACGTAACCTGATCCAGGATCGACTTGAAGAGATTTATGGAGCCTTCACGGTTCAGTTCACACAGACTCGCCCAATTTTCGGATCATTTTCAACGATCTTCATTAACGATCCACCGACGGGTGGGCTGGCTCAGGAGATCGATTTCCGGAATCTGAATTCCGGCCTGTCAGCGACCGTTGACGCTAACAATCTTCTGGGTGGTGCCGGGCAACCTGCAGCAACGACTGCGAATTTTGTTGAGTTGACAGCCAAACTTGCCGCTCACGAACTCGGACACCTGCTGGGGCTGGAGCATGGCGATGCATTCGGGCCAATCGGATCGGGAATCGTTGCAAACGCCAACGGGGCTCTGGTCTACGTTCCAGGATATCCAGGACCGTCCGGAGCGGTGGAAACTTACAACCACATCATGGCGTCGCCTGGTTCAATTGGCGAAACCACGCTGGATG
>CALDJX010000536.1 GCA_937899075.1 uncultured Planctomyces sp.
CTAGACTAATGTTAGCACGCAACATTCCCGTTTCCTGAGCGGCATTGGGTGGCGGCCTGGTTAAGGCGTGCCAGAATCGCCGAGAGGATTGGAGTCCCCGCCGGCAAGGGCTCCATGTCAAGCGGCTCCAGAATGACAACCCGATTTCGCAGCTCTTTGGCCGTATCGACAATGCCTGGCGCCTCAAGAAAATCGCCGTCAGCTCGTGAATCGTGCAGCAACTTGACGAGCGACAACATCAAAGTCGTCTTACCCGTTCCCCGTTTGCCATCAATAAACACAAGCCGGCTTAAGCTTTCCTCGGCCAGCCAGGGCAAACCTCCATCCATCGGCGATGGTTCGTGAAGCTGCTTCACGGCCAGTTGCAATGTGTCCAGAAGCTCCTTCAGACCTTTCTGCTGGTGCTCGGTCATGAACTGCCACTTGACCGGCTGAGCTTCCGGCCGAAGCAAATAAGCTGACGACTCAACAAGACTGGACATAACAACTTTCGCAAAGCGTTACAGGTACAGGTTGACAACTGTGATTAATGACTCATAGCTAACATAGAAAGCTGGCGCAAACAAGGAAAGCTGGTCTCGGCGTTTGAGGCGTGCCACCAGCTCACCGATATGGCGCGGAAATCACTTCTGCGTTGCTGGAAGATTCCGCCGGAATTCTGCGAAGGATTTCGGCGGCTCGTGCAAAGACTCCCTGGAATTAATGTTTCCGACCTGTTGGAGTTCCTGCATGAAATCTTTAGAGCCGTCGGACGACGTGGCTGCGATGCGTCGTCTTGATCAGCAGGCGTGGGGGGACGCTTATGACAAATATGTCACGTCGACCTACGCATTTATCGCACACCTGGTGGCCGGTGATCGGGCACTCGCCGAAGAGTTGCATCAGGAAGCGTGGCTGACGGCGATGTCGGCCATCGACCAGTTCGCTCCCGAACGAGGCGAGTTTCGCGCATGGCTGTTTGGCATCGCGAAGCGGCGAGTGGCGATGCATTTTCGACGGTCCAAAGGTCGCTCGGAAATGCAGCTCTACGAGGAGACAGACGAAGTCTCGTCGTCAGGAAATGACCTGTTGCCCGACGATGTGATCGAGGATGTCGAGCGAGCGGACGCCGTTCGTGCCGCGTTGGCCGAACTCGATGAGACCGCGCGGGACGTCCTGGTCAACAAGTACGTCGACTCGATGTCTGTCGCCGAGATCGCTGAGCGTGTCGGGAAGAGCCCGAAGGCGGTCGAGTCGATGCTGACTCGTGCCAGGACCCGACTGCGAAGTCTGCTTCGGTCGTACTTCCCAAAGTCATTGAACGTTGCGAAGGAATCCCAATGAATACATTTGCCAATAACGATGGCGCAGACCGACCTGACGATGCCGCCGAGGCATTGCTGAACGAGTGGATTCAAGAAGCGGGAGACACTCCGATGAAACCTCGCCCCGAGCATGTGTTGCAGCTTCGCGAGAAACTGCTGGCTCAAACGCAGACCGCGCCGACGATCGAGGAAGCCGCCCAATCACCGACAGTGCGACCAGACGAAACATCAGGCTCCACGCGAACGACGCGGCGTGGCTGGGGAGTGGTTGTGCTGGTGACTGCCGCGGTGCTGGTGGCTGTGAGCCTGTTTTCAGGAAATGAGCAGCAAAATCTGGCGTGGGCTCAGACGAAAGCCGCCGTTCGAGCGATGCCGTGGATGATGACGAAAACTCAAACCGAAGGCGGAGCGGTCATCGAGTCGTGGTTCTCACCACAGCGATTGATTGCTGCCATGAGAGCTGTGTCTCCGGACGAAGCAGAAACCGATGCTCCGATTGGATTCGCCATGTTTGTCGACATCCGACGGGGGACTCGCCTGGAGTATCAACCGCGGAACAATGAGATCGTGAAGTCGCCGATGCTGAGTTCCGACGAAACATCAATGAGAATGGTGGGAGGATTTCTCTCAGCATTTGCAGACGGGAAAGACCTCAAAGAGTTTGTCGATTCGGATTCCAATCTCACCATTACGTCACAGCGTGAAGTCGTCATTGATGGAAAACGGTTCGATGAATTTGAGGCGGTCGTCAGTTTTCACGGACACAACTCGACAGCGACGTACCGGGTTGACTCGGAAACAAAGCTGCCGGTTTCCATGATGACGACCATCGATGGTCAACTTCGCACGACGGCCGTCAGCTTTCCGGACGAAGGCCCAGGATCGATTTATGACCTCGGTGTTGCGAAGGACGTTTCCACTCGCAACCACATGCCGCCGCCGGAACTGGCTCGGTTGCTGACACAGCGTCAGCGAGTGCGAACGAATTTCGATCGGTACTACGGCATTTCGATTCAGGTACAACCGGGCAAGCACTGGGCAAACTCTGTTCGCGTTAACCGCTTGTGGCGAAGCGGCAACAAGTGGCGAACGGAGTACCTGATCTGGGACGGGGCAGACTCGGAACGGATTCACCGTCGAGAAGCTCCGCCCAAAGGAACTGATCCCTTGAAATGGTGGAGTGACCAGGTGCCTCATGAACGATTTCGGCCGACGACAATGTCTGACGGGAAGAACACCTGGCGATTTGAGTACGACGCGAAAAAATCGGCCGACAAGCCGAAGCGATGGGACTTCACGATCAAACCGGCAACAAAGAATCCAAACCCGATTGATCCTGAAAACCCGATGCCGACAATCATCACGTACCCGGAATTCATGATGTACGGGGCGACTGGTCTTCCGAGTCCTCGCCGGAAGGGCGTCCTGACGCTGCATCCGGAAAACGGTCCCGACGGAACGGTTTTGATCGAGTCTCGAACGATGGACCAATCGCGGCCCAACGGCAACGACCTCAGCTACTACTGGGTCGATCCGCTGGAAAACGGGATGACCCGCAAGACTCAAATGTTGTCGCTGATGAGTGACGAACCGAAACTGCTCGGCGAACAACTCGTGCTGGAAACCGCGCGAAGCCCGAAAGGGTTCCTCTACCCGACGCGGCTTCAACACGACTCGGGAGTCGTTGAGCATTTCTACCTTGACTTCGAAGCGAACTTCGACGATTCCGTCTTCGATCCCACGTTGAACAAGGCTGCTCCACTACCAGATTGACGACGACCTTTCGCCGGACTGAGCCGCGAGACCTGCATCGAATTCTAATTTCGATGCAGGTCTTTTTGTGCGAAAACCGTTCGAAATAACAGAACGACTTCCAACGGCGACAAGGCCCGGCAACGCTACTGTGGATCGAACAGGAACGACGGTTTAGCATGGCTGAATACACATTTGGGCTGGATCATTCTTCAACACCCAGAATACGGCGAACGACGATGTGCGAACTCGATACAGCCATCGGTAAGCGATCGGCTGTTGACGTGAAGACTGCGATTCCCGTCTTGCTTACAGCGTGGACGTTCGCGCTCGTTGTGTGTCTGCAAATCGGTTTGCCAGGTTTCAGTGCGAGCGTTTGCTTGGCTGAAGAAGGTGTGTCTCAGCTCAGAACTAACCCGAAATCGCTCGACGCAGTGTCGGCAATCATGGACCGGTACTGTGTCGATTGTCACGACGGTGGTGCCCCTGCCGCTGACTTAATTCTCAGCGACTTTGATACCGACGTTGCTTCTCGCGCCAAGCGATGGGACACGGCGACGTGGGAGAAGATTGTCAAACGGCTCGCGGCACGGCAGATGCCGCCGGCTGATGCGGAGCGGCCGTCCGAGTCCGAATACCAAACCGTGCTGACGGCGATGGAGTCGGTTCTTGATCGATCGGCCGATCGGTTTCCTCAGCCGGGACGGACCGATTCCGTTCGGCGTTTGAACCGGACTGAGTATCGCAACGCGGTTCGCGACTTGCTGGCCGTCGACGTTGACGTCGAAAGTCTGCTACCGGCCGATCAGCTCAGTCATGGTTTTGACAATGTGACGGTTGGAGAACTGTCGCCGCTGCTGCTTGGTCGGTACATCACCGCCGCCGAAAAAATCAGCCGCCTGGCCGTCGGTGGTCTGGAGAAAAGTCCTGGCGGAATCACGGTCCGCTTTCCGGCCGATCGAACTCAGGATGCTCATGTCGAAGGCCTGCCGCTGGGGACTCGTGGTGGAGCGCTGCTTGAGCATCATTTTCCGGCGGATGGTCAGTACGAAATTCAGCTCCGACTGATGCGTGACCGTGATGAGAACATCGAAGGGCTGACCGAGTCACACGATATTGATGTCCTGCTCGATCGCGGGCTCGTCCATCGATTTACCGTCACGCCGCCCAGGGGGAAAGCCGGGTACCAGAAGGATGACACGCTGGTTGATGCTCATCTTAAAAAGCGATTCAAAGTAACGGCCGGGCCGCACAAAGTTGGCGTGACGTTTCCGAACAAGTTTTCCTCGCTGCTTGAAATCAATCGGCAGCCGTTCGAAGCCAGTTTCAACAAACATCGTCACCCGCGCCGCGCGCCTGCGTTGTTTGAGATTTCTATTGTTGGACCATTCGATCCGAAGGGCCCCGGCGACACTCCCAGCCGCCGAAAGGTTTTCGCGGCTGCCGGAAACGTTGAAGCTCCTCGTGAAGTCGAGCCAACCGAACGTGCGACGCAGATTCTTCGGCCGTTGGTTCGGCTTGCTTATCGCCGACCGGTTACTGACAAAGACCTCATCGTCCCATAGCGATTTTTCGAGCAACGTTTCGAAGCGGACGGTTTTGAGGCTGGTATCGAAACGGCGCTGTCTTCAATCCTGGTCAATCCACACTTCCTGCTGCGAGCGGAGAAGGATCCGGCAGGTCTCGCTGCTGGTTCTGCTTACCGATTGTCGGACATCGAACTGGCGTCGCGGTTGTCATTCTTTCTTTGGAGCAGCATCCCGGACAAGGAATTGCTGAACGCTGCCGAGAGTGGTCAATTGACCGATCCCGCAGTCCTGAAGTTTCAGGTTCAGCGAATGCTGCTGGACGAGCGGTCTCAATCACTGGTGAGCAACTTTGCCGCCCAGTGGCTGTACCTGCGAAATCTGGATTCGTTCCAGCCGGATCGCCGGTTGTTTCCAAACTTCGATAACAACCTGCGTCACGCCCTTCGTCGCGAAACCGAGTTGCTGTTCGAAAGTGTGCTGCGTGAAGATCGCAGCGTGCTCGATTTGCTGAGCACAGACACAACGTTCCTGAACGAGCGACTGGCAACGCACTACGGAATCCCTCACGTGTTCGGCAGTCATTTTCGTCCCGTCCTTCTGAGTAAAAACAGTCACCGCGGCGGGCTACTTCGACATGGCAGCATCCTCGCCGTGACGTCGTACGCGACACGCACGTCGCCAACGATTCGAGGCAACTGGATTCTCGAAAACATTCTGGGAACGCCCGCTCCGCCGCCTCCGCCGAACGTTCCAAGTCTGAAAGACAAGACGGCATCGTTGGCCGTCACGATCCGCGAACGTCTGGCCGAACATCGAGCGAATCCCGCCTGCGCAAGCTGCCATAACCTGATGGACCCGGTCGGGTTTTCCCTCGAAAACTTCGACGCAGTCGGCCGCTGGCGAATGTTCGACCGGGGGCAGCCAGTCGACTCCTCGGGAGCGTTGCCGGACGGGACGACTGTCAGCAGTCTCGAACAACTGGAAGCCGGCATCCTGGAACGACCGGAAATGTTTGTCAGCACGCTAACCGGAAAACTGCTGACATTCGCGCTCGGTCGCGGAGTAGAATCTTTCGACGCGCCGGCCATCCGCAAGGTTGTCCGCGATTCAGCCGATGATAACTATCGATTCTCGTCACTGATCCAGGCCATCGTGACGAGCACGCCGTTTCAAATGCGAGTGACTCAATGATCAACACCCGAAAATCCATTTCACGACGAACGTTGCTGCGAGGAGCCGGAGCCGCGTTCTCGCTGCCGTTGCTGGATGCGATGATTCCTGCCAGTACGGCTCTGGCCGAGACCGCCGCCGCACCGACTGAGTTACGCCGCCTCGGCTACATCTACATGCCGATGGGTTTCAACCCGAAAGAGTGGGTTCCCAAGGGGGAGACTCTCGACAAGCTGCCTTCGACACTGCAGCCGCTGAACAAGGTCAAAGATCAGGTGACAATCATTTCGGGCATGGAGCTGCGGAATGCTTACCCCGGATCTCACGCGACTTCGAACTCTGCATTCCTCAGCGCCGCGACGGCGAAGCGGACGGAAAGCTCGGATTATCATCTCGGCACGACGGTCGATCAGATTGCGGCGAAACGTCTGGGTCAGCAGACGCAGTTGCCTTCGCTGGAACTGGCGATGGACTTGTTGAACAACGCCGGGCAATGCGACAACGGCTACGCCTGCGTCTATCAGAACAATCTTTCCTGGTCGACGCCGACGACTCCGTTGCCGGCTGAAGCGCATCCGCGACTCGTCTTCGAAAACCTTTTTGGTGAAGGCGGCACCGCTGAAGATCGCCGCGAAACGTTGCGTCGGCGAGCCAGCCTGCTGGATTCCGTCACGGAAGAAATGAAGCGGTTCAAGCTGCAACTCGGCGCGAATGATCGCGGCAAAGTCGACGACTACTTCCAAAGTATCCGCGAAGTCGAACGTCGCATTCACAGAGCCGAAGCCAGCGTCGATGAAAATCCGCTGCCGGATCTCGACCGACCCGTCGGAGTTCCGGCCGCCTACGCCGACCACGCTCGGCTGATGTTCGATTTGCAGCTCCTGGCTTTTCAGGGCGACATTACCCGAGTGATCTCGTTTCAGCTCGCTCGCGAAGCCAGCACGAGGACATACCCCGAGATCGGCGTGCCGGAACCGCACCATCCGATTTCGCATCACGGAAACAACCCGGACAAGCTCGCCAAGCTGGCAAAAATCAACCAGTTTCACGTGTCGCTGTTTGCCGAGTTTCTGCAGAAGATGGCGGCAACTCCGGAAGGCAACGGTTCGTTGCTTGATCATTCGCTTTACCTTTACGGCAGCGGAATGGGCGACCCGGACGCGCACGATCACACAGACCTGCCCCTGATCGTTGCGGGCGGGGCAGCCGGCAATATGCAGGGCGGCCGACACGTCACTTACGAAAAGCACACACCGATGGCCAATCTGCATCTGACGCTGCTCAACAAGGCAGGAGTCGAAATGGACTCGTTCGCCGACAGCAACGGCACGGCGGACGAACTGTTTGCTCCGATGTCCCTGTAAGTGGCAGATGAGAATTAACGAGAGCAAATCAGCGATGAAGATTTGGTGTAGAAAAAGTTTGACGCAGTTCAATCAGGCTGACTCTGACGCAAAGGTGCAGAGACGCGAAGGCTCGCAAAGAGCATTCTGGTGTTCGTGTCTGTCGATGCTTTCGTTGCTGAGTTTGCTTTCGACAGTGACGGCGAACGACGCAACTGCTGAGGCATCGAACAAAGTTGATACTCGTTTAGTCGACGCTGCTGAGTCGAAGTCCTGGCCGATGGTTGCCAAATTAGTCAGAGAAGGCGTCAACGCCACGCAGCCTCAACCCGACGGTATGGCCGCAATCCATTGGGCAGTTTATCACGATGACCAGAGGACTGTCGGTTTGCTGATCGGTGCCAACTGCGATGTGAACGCGAAAACGCGGTACCAGGTAACTCCACTTTCAATCGCGTGCCAACTCGGTCGAGCTGACAGCGCCAGGCAGTTGCTGGCGGCAGGTGCTGACCCCAACGCAACTTTGCCAGGCGGCGAGACACTGCTGATGACGGCTTGCCGGACCGGCAACGTCGAAGTCGTCAAACAGTTGCTCAAAAATAAAGTTCAAATCAACGCGACCGAGCGGCGCGAACAGACGGCATTGATGTGGGCCGCGGCCGAGGGACATGCAGATGTCGTCGATCTGTTGATCAAAGCTGGCGCGGACGTGGGCAAGTCAACGCCGACTGGTTTTTCGGCAATCATGTTTGCCGCTCGACAAGGTCACATCGAAGCGGCGACGCGGCTTCTGGCAGCGGGAGTCGATGTCAACTCGGCTATGCAGCCAAAAACAAAGGGAAATAGAACGCCGCGTGACGGAACATCGGCTTTGCAGCTGGCTGTTGAAAGCGGGCATTTTGAACTGGCGCTGATCCTCGTTCAGGAAGGCGCTGACTCGAACGATCAACGCAGCGGCTTCACTCCACTCCACGCTTTAAGTTGGGTGCGAAAGCCTGATCGAGGGGAGAATGAGAAAGGTGATCCGTCGCCACGCGGGTCAGGAAGACTGACCAGTCTCGAGTTCGTGCGAGAAATCGTTCACGCGGGAGCCGACGTCAACACGCGTCTCAACAAAGGAGCGAGCGGTCGCGCCGTTCTCAGTAAACGCGGCGCAACACCGTTCCTGCTGGCTGCAAAAACGTGCGACGTTCCGTTCATGAAACTGTTGCTGGAGCTGGGTGCTGATCCGGCGATTCCCAACGCTGAAGGCTGCATGCCCATCATGGCGGCCGCTGGAATCGGAGTTCGCGCTGTCGGCGAAGAGGCCGGCACAGAACCGGAAGTTCTGGAAGCCATCGACTTCCTGATGAAACTCGGCGCTAACGTCAACGCGAAAGACGACAACGGCGAAACGGCCATGCACGGCGCGGCGTATCGAAACTTCCCTTTGGTAGTAGCCTCACTCGCAAAACACGGAGCCGACCCAGGCATCTGGAATCAAAAGAACAAACACGGCTGGACTCCTGAAATGATCGCTTCGGGAAAACGCCCCGGATCATTCAAGCCGTCGCCCGTGACCATCCAGGCTCTCAAAGCCGCGCTGGTCGTCGTCGATTCAAACAAATAGTCAAGACAGCACAACATTCCGAACACCGTAGGTTATGACAAGCGCAGCGCCGGCATAACATTCGGAACTTTTCATAACCAATGAGCCGCCGCGTGTGAGCGGACGACTGGTCGACATGCCGAACAATGAGTCACCACCTGGCCAGCCGGATGCCAATGCATCAAAACAAGCAATGTTTCAACTGACAGCCACCGCCTGGCACGAAGCCGGGCACGCGGTGATGGCGGTTTCTTTGGGTCGGTCGATTGAGAAAGTTACGATCTCGCCGGGACGATTGCAGACGGGTGGAAGTCGGCTGGGGATCTGCAAGATTCAAAAGGGCCGCAGCAAGGGATCCAACGATCGCCTGGAAGTAGACGTGATGATCCTTCTGGCAGGCATGGTCGCCGAAAGCCGAGTCACCGGCCGTTACTGTGCAGACGGAGCCGCTCAGGATCTGGCGAACGTTGAGCGGCTGCTTTCAACTCGCGCTCGCGATGAACGTCAACTGGAACGTCTGACCCGGCGCATCCTCGACAAGACCGAGCATGTCCTCACCGAAGATGCCCACGCTGAAGCCGTCAAACTTATCGCTGAAGAACTCGTCCGCAAAGTAACCATCAGCGGCCGCGCCGTGCGACACTTCTTCGAGCAGGCAACGAAGCAATTCAATCAAAGCTAAGAAACGTGTCGAGAACAACTTCCCGATTTTAACCACAGAGGCACAGAGTTTGACCGGAGAGTTTTTCTCTGTGTCTCTGAGCCTCTGTGGTGAGATTCTTCTGATCATTTCGAGAACTTATTCACGACACGTTCCTGCGCCGAATCACGACGCATCTGTTGACGTTTGCCGCTCGCAGATACGAAATCAACGAGACTTGATTGAGACTACTTCTTCTTTGGCCTGGTTCGTGGTTTCGGGATTGGTTTAATCATCACAATCTCGGCGTCGTTCTGCAGGTTCGGACCGGGCGTTGATCGACCGTTGTCGATAATCTTCCGCAGCATGGTCTTCATCCGGGCGACTCGGTCCGGATGTTCGGCTTGCAGGTTGTTCGTTTCGCCGGGATCGTCGGACAGGTTGAACAATTGAATCTCCGGAAACTTTGACATGTCCAGTTGCCCGGGCCGCGGAGCACTCCAACCGCCGGAACCGGGGCAAAGACAAAGTTTCCAATTGCCGTCGCGAATCGCGAACTGACCACCGATTGATTGCGACACGATCGACGTTCGGATGGGCTCGGTCGCCGTTCCTGTCAGAACGGGCAGGAAGGACACGCTGTCCTCGCCGCCGTTATCGGCTACTTCGGCATCGACGATATCGGCGGCCGTCGCCAGCAGGTCGAGTTGCCCGACCAGTTGACTCGTCCGCGAACCAGCTTTGACCTTGCCCGGCCAACGGGCGACAAAGGGAACTCGATGTCCCCCTTCAAAGATGTCAGCTTTGTGGCCACGGTAAATGTAGTTCTGGTCGTGGCCGGCTGCTTCGAGTTCCGCAATGTTGGCGGCTGGCGAGCATCCGTTATCCGTCGTGAAGATGATCAGCGTGTTGTCAGCGATGCCGTTGTCGTCGAGCGCCTTCAGAACCTGCCCGACGGTCCAGTCGACCTGCATGGTGAAGTCGCCGTACTTGTTGATTCCGCTTTTGCCTTCCCATTCACCTGTCGGAACGATCGGCGTGTGAGGCGCGTTCAAGGGGAAATAGACGAAGAACGGGTTGTCGGATTTCGCGTGGTCACCGATGAACTTAACGGCTTCCTTTGTGATGGTTGGCAGAACGTCCACCGCTTCGAACCCCGCTGCTGCCGGCCCTTTGCGGTTGAACGCTTTTTCGACGGTCGCTGGTTCGGTGGGAGTGCGGTCTCGAACGTAAACGTAGGGTGGCATATCCAGCGAGGCGCTGATCCCGAAGAAGGTGTCGAAGCCCAGGTCGCAGGGACCGTTCTTAATTTCTCCGGTGTAGTCAACGTCCCAGCCGCCTTTGAATTTTCCCGAGAAGTCGCCAGCATCGTTTGCTGTGCCGCCATTCTTCAGCGGCCAGTCCCAACCGAGATGCCATTTCCCGATGCACGCCGTCGAGTAGCCGTGCTGCTTGAGCAGCGCCGC
>CALDJX010000537.1 GCA_937899075.1 uncultured Planctomyces sp.
TCTCCTGCTGCGGATGACCGCCGTGCAGATAGAGCATGATCACGCCGCGGGCTTTTCCAAAGCTACTGCCGGATGGAGCCGCGTTGGCCTGTCGTCGCAACAGGTCCGGCAGAGTCAGCCCGATCCCGAACGCACCGCCAGCTCGCAACGCAGAACGTCTTGTCACCGCAGAAACGCTTTGAAAATCCCGGCAACCGCCTGAGTTCACATGCTGTGCCGATGATTTTTCAGGAACCGCCATCCGATTCTCCAATGCCAACGCGAGACCAGAGATTCCAGTCTGCCAGCACGGCCATTGCGAGTAAAGGTTGGCTCGTCAACGCGTTCAGTTCTGGTCGACACCGACGACTCTGTCGAGTCCGATCGAAATTCCCTGCACCAGAATCTTCGGTCGTGGTCCCTGAGCACCTGGGGAAATCGCCGTCCCACGGAGAACCTGGCCGTCGCTGGTCACTGCCTGAACATTTTTACCGACGACATCCTTGAGCGACAGGACGTTAGTGACGCTGCTGGCATCAATTTCCGACGACTCGACCGATCCTGAATTATCGATCGTTTCAAAAACCAGGAAGTCCGTTCCGTCGCGATTGACGACGCCTCGAACGGTGCCGAGTTCCGTCGCTCCGTTGCCAACGTCGGCCGCAACCAGATTGCCAACGTATGACTGAGGACTGTTGACGCCGACGACGCGGCTGATCGGAACGTCGATTCCATTGATGCCGACAAAGGTTTCACCCCCTGCCAGGAAGGCTCGGTCTACGACTCCGACCGTCGAGTCATCAAGGGTTACCGTTTGTCCGATGTACGAAGCTCCGACTGAAAGCTTCTGGCCAAAGTCGGCGTCGTTTTTCGCCAGTGACGAGGCCACATCTTTGAGTGTGTCACTGAGTTCGATGTTCGACGTCAGCCCCTGCATCGTGGCGAGTTGATTCAGAATCTCGGCGTTGTCGACAGGCTCGGTCGGATCCTGATTCTGCAACTGAGCGATCAGCAGCGTCAGAAAGTCGTCAGCCGTCAACGAGTTGAATCCGGCCTTACCGGGGTCAACCGTCGCCGTCGTCGCTCCAATTCCGGAAGAAATGGCACTCATCTCAGCCTCTTTCTGATTTCATTCTCGTGACGCGTTCGTGGCGAGGGTGAAGATTTTCCTGGGCTCGCAGCACCAGGTCATAGCTTGACGTCAAGTTGATCCGAAGTTTCACCGTCCGGTGACTCTTCCCTGGCCGGGCTTGAACCATCACGTTGATCCCGACGCTGGTTCTGCTCCCGACGCTGATTCTGTTCGTCGCGAGCCTGTTGCTGGTTTGCCGACTGTCGTTCCTGGCGAGACTGCTGGTCGCCCTGTTGCGACTGCCCGCTTTCCTGACGACCGGATTCTGCTCGCGCTTCTGTCAGCACCACTTCGACACGATCGACCGAAGCTCCTGACCGACTCAGTGATTGCTGAAGATCGGGCAGCGTTTCGAGAACCGCCACGCGAGCGGCCGCGGATTCGACTTCCAGTCGCGCGACAACTCCGCTTTCCGTTCGCGAAACATCAACGATCATGTTGCCAAGTTCGCGCGGATTCAGGCGAACCCTGATATGACTGTCGCCGCTGGTTGCTTCCTGGATTGCGGACACGGCATCCTGAATTTCCATCGGTATGGCCGGTTCGCGAACGACGTCCTGTCGCACAGAAGCTGTTGACGTTCCCCGGTTGCTGGCCGCGACCGAAGCCTGAACATTCGAGCTTGCTGTCGCATCGATAGATCGCGCTTCCGGATCGACCGATGCGGCGACTGCGCCGACATCAAGAGTCGCGGCAGGTGAAGCGCCGCCGCGATCAATTGGAGCATTTACACTCGTGCTCTGCCGAGTTGTTTCAGTGCTCGTCTGCGGGATATTCGAACCGGTCGACGACCGCGAAGCATTGTCGATGGACGTCAGTTCTGACGGGCGATTTGATTGAGACTTGTCGGCGGCAGATGGCGCGACGTTGTCGGTTTGCTCTCTCGCGTTTGACTGATCGCCACTCGCCGCATCCGCAGACTTCAGTGAGGACTCAGCGACAGCCGGAGCCTGACGATTGGTGACGACGGGCGTCTGCTCAGAACGTGATTGAACGACCGTCCTGTCGATTCGCCGAGCGGCGTCATCATTTGGTTGAGAGACGTCGCGATTCGTAGGCCGAACTTGCCCCTGGTTCGCTGTTGAAGTCGCTGTTCGTTCTGAATTGATCTCGTCCGGTAATTCCTGAACTGGCTGTTCAGAAATGATTGACTCGTCGACTCGCGGTGTTTCAGGTTCTGCAGGCACTGGCTGCTTGCCTGTAGATTCGAAAACTCGCCGCTCAGTCTGGACCTCGGAATTCAGTGCCGAAAGATCAGCGGGTCTTTCTGCGACGTCTGAAACTGGACCCTCGCCGTCTCGTGCCGTCTTCTGTGAAACGGGCTCGCGACGCACGAGTGGAGCCTGCTCCAGCTCAGTCTGCCCTTCCGCCGAAGGCAGATCATTCGACGCGACGTTGCGGTCGTCTGTTGACTGTACGGTGACTTGATTGTCAATCGGGGAATCGTTTGTTGACGACACTCTGATCGATTGCTCGTCTACTCTTGCATTGCCCGCGCCTTCTGGTCGATCAATCTCGACGGTCGCCTGATGTTTCACCTGACTACTGACGGGTGGCGCGACGACGGATTTATCGGGCGCTGCAACAAAATCAGTTGGCGGTTGTTCGGTCACCGCATCCTGAGGCGCGGTCGAGGAAGCCGACTCCGGAGGGGCAGCCTGTTGAGTGGTTAAACTGTTCTGGTCTCGCGAATTGGCGGCAATTTGAAGGCCTGTTTCGTTAGCGATCGCCCCGTCATTAACTGGCGGCAATGCTCTCTGGCCGGAGCGGGATTCACTCAGAAGGTTGCCGGGATTTTGACCTGGTTCAGTTGCCGGCTTTTCAACAACTCGGGTTCGTCCAACGGTTAGCGAAGGAAGGACCTGCGGAAGATCGTCTGACGTTTGTTCGCTAACTGCGAGATCGTTTCCTTGAGTCTGTCGAGATGTCGCTTCCGGATTATTCACGGTCAGAAGCACATTGACTTCGGAAGCGTTGACGGCTGTTGAACCTGCCGTTTCCGAGACACTATGCGCAGCATGATCGACGTTCTGGACTTCGCCGCCAACTTGGTCAGAGTTAGAGACGTCAGCGGCTGGAACCTGCAATACCGATGGCACCTTCGTTGCAGACGTTGACCGCAGCGACGGAAGTGTCGGAATCGAAAACAGCTCTTCTGCTGATGACCGGCCAAGAATTTCTGCCACAGGCCGACTCGGTGGAATGTCCACGACCAATGCAGGGTCAGTAACTGAAATTGTTGAATCGGCTCCTGCCGTTTCAGAATCGGGAATCAGTGTGTCGTTCAGAAACGAACGAAGTTCATCGTCGAGAACTGTTGGTTGCCGAGTTGCGGGCAGTGCGGCGTCCACGGGCAGTGCAGCATCCACCGGAGTTGCGGCATTCAGAAGTGCCTCTGCCACCTGGTCTGCAGAGAAGCTCTCGGGAGGCAATTCGCCTGAAAACTGATTGACCGAAATATCGTCGAGCGGAAGCCGAATCAGAGACCGCAGCGTTCCGAAGTCTGCATCGTCAATCGAAACAAATTCTGGCAGGACTACGCTGGCAGCTTCGATCAACTTTCCATCGGCTACGGGAACGTCCGCCGTCGATGGCACCGGAGCGTTGCCGGAAGTTGTATGGTTTGCAGGATCGATCCGGCGAATCACCCCGGTCGATGCCGGACTGCCAGACCGAGATCTTTCGGCGTTAGCTGAAGACTCCTGCTCCGATCTGGTGACTCGGTCGGAACTCGTATCTGATTCGCCAGTCGAGTCCGGACCAGTCGAGTCGCGTTTTCCCTGCTGCTGCGGATCCGTTGTTGCGATTGTTTGAGATCTCGGCGAACCCCCGCTATCAGCGGCGTTCGAGTTGTCCTGTAACGTTCGCTGATTTGCAGGCTCCGAAGCAGCTTCATCAGCGGGACTCTGGGATCGCTTTCCGCCAGCGGGTGAATTGCGCTGGCCAGATGACCGTTCCTGCTCCTGCAATGCTTTTTGAAAAGCACCCTTCCTCAGCAGTTGATCGGAAGAGTTGGTTTCAGGACCGACGGGCAAATCCGCAGCGTTCCGGTTTGTCGCAGGTTTCGTCGTTAAAAACTCAGGAATCATTTCTTCACCCCCATGTCTGCTTGCGCTGTCTGCCCGCGTGTGATCGCCTGAAATATCTGCTGCCCGCGTTCAATCTGGTCTTTGTCTCCCTCAGCAAACGCCGCGAGCAGTTTGGCGACCACTTTCTCGGGCATCTCTTCCAGCAGGAGTATGTTCTCTTCCAGTGTCAGCTCTGAGAGTTGACCAACCGCCATGTCCGTATTTGATGCCTGCAGAACTGCCAGAGATTTCTTGATGCCATCGGCCGCTTTCTTGGCGAGGCGATCTTTCTGTTCTTTGTCGAAGCGTTCTCGAGCAGCCAGCAGGGTGTCCTGCTCGGTCGATACTCGCTTTCGGTCGTCAGCGATCAACCCCTTGAAAATGGCAAGTTCGTTTTCGCGTTCTTCGAGATGCAGGATGGCCTTGGCCCGAGTCAACGAGACATCTTCCACGCTCACAACGGGAGTTTCTTTGGCCCGTTCCTGCTCTTCTGTAAGGGCGGCGGGATCAGACAGAATTACTCGGATCTCGCGGATCGCATCCGGATTCAGCCGGCCTTGTGACCAGAGCAGTCCACCAGCCAGACCTTCGGCAAGGAGTGTCAATACGGCGACGGCTGAGAGCGCTGTCAGCGCGAGTTTTGCCATGATTCCGCTTCCTTGCGGCTGCGTTGCTGGAAGGTTCGGTTACCAGTTCCAGTTGGACGATTGCCACTGTTCGCTAAGTTCGATTTCCGAACGCTTCTGTTCCTGAGAAGTTTCTTCTTCAACGTGTTTCTCGCGTAGACGCTCCAGAGCTTTCACTTCCTGATCAGCCTTTACGAGCACCATCCGCTGTTGCTCGACGATCATTCGAGCCTGAACCAGTTGCTCCGCGACAACCATCAACTGAATATCGAGTTGCCCCATGAAGTACCGACGCCGAGCCGCCGCTTCGACATTGAAAGCTTCCGACTGAGCGAACGTTGCCAGCTCGCCCATCTGCTGTTGTTTCTGCCGTTCAGTCTTTGTCTGGTAATCGAGCAGTGCCTGTTCGTCGCCCATCGCCGCCGCCAGAGCGTTCCTCGCCTCCAGGCGAAGATGCTTCCGATACTCAAGCACTTTTTCGAGTCGAAACGGTTTCATGCGTCAGCGATCGCCTCCGAGTTACTAAACCCGTCCTTGTGTCTGTGCACCAGTTTGTGGAAATGCTGGTTGAGGATTCTGCAGAAGTTGAATCGCCGCCTGCGTCAGCGCCGTCAACGCCTGCTGAGTTTGTTCCAGTGTCGAATTCTCCAGCCGATCCTGAGTCAGGAACTTCCGAATCGGTTCTGAGAGTTGCAGTGCGGTGTCAACAAGCGGGTTGGTTCCTGCCCGGTAAGCACCGATGGATACCAGATCCTGCGACTCCTTCCAGGCAGCCAGAATGCGTCGTAACAACGCAGCCGATTCCGTTTGTTTCGAAGTCACAACGTCGTTCATTGACCGACTGATACTGGCCAGCGAGTCGATTGCCGGCCAATGATTTTCGTGAGCCAGTTTTCGCGACAAAACAAGATGCCCATCCAGAATTCCTCGCACCGTGTCGGAGACAGGTTCGTTGGTGTCATCTCCTTCGACGAGGACCGTGTAGAAGCCGGTAATACTTCCTTTATCGGTAAGACCGCTCCGTTCGAGTAGCTTTGGCAGGATCGAAAAAACGCTGGGAGGGTAACCCCTCGTGGCGGGAGGCTCTCCCGCTGCCAGACCGATCTCACGTTGAGCCATCGCGAATCGAGTCACGCTGTCCATCATGAGCAGAACGTGATTGCCTGCTTCTCGAAAATAATCTGCAATCGCCGTTCCCAGCCATGCGGCACGAATTCGCATTAAGGCCGGCTCATCGCTCGTTGCAACGACGACGACGCTGCGCCGCAAACCTTCTTCGCCGAGTTCCTTTTCGACAAACTCACGAACCTCGCGGCCTCGTTCGCCGACCAGCACGACAACATTGACGTCCGCCGAACTTCCGCGAGCCATCTGTCCCAGCAGCACGCTTTTTCCCACGCCGCTACCGGCGAAAATGCCGAGCCGTTGTCCGAGGCCGCAGGTTGTCAGTCCGTCGATGACTCGCAGTCCAGTCGCCAAAGGCTGTTCGATCCGCGGGCGATTCAGAGCTGACACCGGCTCGCCGTAGAGGCTGATTCGCTGGGTCAGAGTTGCCGACGGTTTGTTATCAACAAACTGACCGCGAGCGTTGATCACTCGGCCCAGTAATTCCTTTCCGACTCGCACCGACGGCACAGAACACGTCATCTCGACCGCGTTGCCGCGCCGAATACCGCGCAGATCTCCGAAGGGCAGAACGAGAGTTTCGTCATCGGTGAATCCAACGACCTCAGCTTCAATGCTCTGCTCACCCTCGCGATGGATGCGGCAACGAGCGCCCAGCGGTGCCGGGAAATCGTGAACGGCAGCGGCCAGTCCGGCAATGCGGCTCGTGCTGCCGATGATCTTCGGCGTGAGCATTTGCCGGATGTGCTGTGAACGCCGCATGATTAAAACCAATGGTTGTAAGGATCGTGTCAAGAATAACTTCCCGATTTCATACCAGCACGAAGCGCGAGCGAGTGAATTTGGAGTATTCACTCGCTCGCGCTTCGTGCTGGTATCGGGAACTTATTTCCAACACGTTTCTAAGTCGAAATGTTCGTAGGGTGCGTCAAGACGCACCCGGCAGACGGTTTGGCAGTCGGCTGGATCAGTCCGCGATTCCTTCCAGCAGTTCGTCGGCAATCCTGGTCAGCATCGTCTCGATCTGAGCGTCAATCTCTCCGTGTTCTGTCACAACGACGCAACCGCCGGCCGAGACTTTTTCGTCTCCAAGTAGTTTGATCTCGATGCCGCGTGCGCTTTCCTGAACCGCCACTCGAACGCGATCGCCGAGCGCTTCAAGATCGACCGGGTTGAGCCGCAATTCCAAAGATGTCTTGCCGACGGCGAGCTGGACGGCTTCCTGCACGACTCCCAGCATCGCTTCGGGCGTTGCCTCGAATGTCCGGCGAATCAGTTTCCTGGCGATCCCCGTCGAGAGTTCAACCAGTTCACGTTCCCATTCCGCCTGACACTGACTCCGTGCACTCACGATTTCATCGAGCAACTGCGACACGGCAGGCAGCACCGTACTCAGTCGCTGTTCGACCATTTCGTCAGCGAGTTGCTGGCTGCGTTCTGCGATTTCGGTTTCGGCCTGCTTAAGTCCGTTGCGATAACCTTCACTGTGCCCGTCGGCCTGAGCCTTCTTCCGGGTTTCTTCCGCCTGCCGCGTCGCATTCTGAATCAGCTCGTGACACTCGCTGCTGATCTGAGTTTTGTACGTGTCGCAGCGACTCTGAATATCCTCAAAGTTGAACGCAACACTCGACGGCACCCCGGTGGCCGCGTGACGTTTCATAATTCGAGGAGAGGTTGGCATCAGAGTCAGACGAGTCAGAGGAACGTTGGAGTCAGCGCTGCTTCAGACAAAAATTGTGGACTTGCTACGAGACAAACTGGTCGCCGTCTCCGCTAGCAACGGTGATGGTTCCTGCCTCTTCCAGACGCCGGACGGTGTCAACGATTTCCTGCTGTACACCCTCGACATCACTGATCCGAACCGGACCGAGGTAACCCATTTCTTCCTCAAGATTCTCAGCCGCCCTTTTCGAGAGATTGCCCAGAATCTTCCCTCGGATATCCGGCGAAGCTCCTTTAAGGGCCATGGCCCACTGGCTGTTGTCGACTTCTTTCAGAACGGCCTGGATGCTTTTGTCATCGAGCTTGGCAATGTCGTCGAAGACGAACATCAATCGCTGGATTTCTTCAACGAGCTCGATCGAATCCTGCCCCATTGTGTCGAGGATATTCTTACTGGTTGTCCGGTCGGCAACGTTCAGAATTTGAGCGATCAGCGGCACTCCACCGACCTGATCTGACTGCTGGCCAAGCAGCGACGCCATGCGGTTTTTCAGGCTGTCTTCGACCATCTCGACGAATTCAGGCGACGTCTGCTCCATACTGGCCACTCGGCGAACGACGTCGAGCTGTTTGTCGGGCGAAAGGTCTTTCAGAATGTCAGCCGCCAGGCTGGTCGGCAGATTTGACATGATCAGAGCGATCGTCTGAGGCTGCTCTTCGCTGATAAAGTTCAGGACGTCTTCTGCCTTGAACTTATGCAGGAAACCAAACGGCACATGCTTGAACGAGTTTTTGATGTTATTGATGATCTCGTTGGCTTCCTCTTCACCGATCGATTGAGAAAGCAACTCTCCGGCAAGATCGAGACTTCCGCGTTCGATGACCGTTCGTGAATCGACAGCTTCCCGGAAATCGTTAATCGCTTCTTCCTGCTCGGCCTTCGTCACATCGTCAGTTCGCGCAATCTCCAGACTCACCAGCTCCATCAGGTCCTTGGGCAAATGGTTGAGCACTCGAGCAGCCTTTGGCTTTTCGAGACTCAGCAGGACTATTGCGGCTTTTTTCAGATCGTTCATCGACGCGATTCTTTGTCAGTCAGTCCATTTCGGTATCAGAAAATCAGGCTTGCTGAAGCCATTTGGAAATTATTGCGGCGGCAGCGGCGGGATCGTTTTCAACCGTGGTTTCCAACGTCTCACGATTGGTCATGTGCTGGGATTTCGCTCCTGCGACGGCAACTTCCTTTTCTGCCGCTGCTGCCGCAAAGTCGGCTGCGACAGTTGTCACCGTTTTGGACAGCTTGTCGATTGCGTTTGTGGACGGTGCCGTTTCAGAAACCGGCATGCTTTTCTTGAGGAGCATCAACGCCCAGGCTCCGAACAAAGTCAGAGCAATGCTGCTGCCCCATGTCGAGAAGAAGTCTTTCAGCATGTCGGTAAACGGCAGGCTGAGTTGCGGAAATTCCTGTTCGATCCGCCGGTGGGTTGTGACGACGACCGATCCTTCCGGTGAATTTGGAGGAATCATCTTCGTGACGATATCTTTCACTTTTGCCGTGAACTCTTTCTTCTCCTCGTCGAAGGCCGTCACGAAGTCGGCCTTCTCCTGATCAGTCGTGCCTGGTGACTTGCCGTCGCGAATCACGAGTTGTTCGATGTGCCCTTCCGGAATCGAAACGGCGACCTGCAAAGACTTCTCATTCAGTGGCGTTCGTTCAGTTTCGGAGACCGTCATCGACGGAACAGAGAAGGACTTCGTCCGTTCATCCGTGTCGGTTGACGTTGTCTGCCTCGGACTTGAAGCCGCCAGATTTCGTGGCTGATTCGAGGCAGTGCCTGGGACACCGGAAGCCGGTCCGTCGTTGCTGCTTGATTCTGCTTTTTCGACGATATTTGTGAGTTCAACTGCAGTGTCGATCTCCTGCTTCCGCTCGCGGATCGACATCACATCGTCAAACTCGACGTTGACCGCGACGACCGAATTCGGAGCAATTTCGTTAAGCGCATCCTGAATCCGCATCTGATGAAACTGGACTCGGCTTCGTTTCAGTTCTTCCAGCTTGTTGTTGAATGGGTCGTCAGGATCGTTGCCCGCCCACGACTGACCGGTTGATCGATCGATCACGACGACGTTGTCCCGTTCAAGGTCCGGCACCATCGTCGCGACCGAATTTCTTAGTGATTCAACGAGCCGCCGAGGAAGCTCGCGTCCGCCGTCAGGAGTTACATGGACTGAAGCTTTCACTCCGCCAGTTTTCCCCCACCGTGACCTTCCTTCGGGACGAGACCAGATGACCTGCGCGTCTCGGATGCCGTCGATCGCTCGCAGATTGTTGCGGATTTTTTTCGAAAGCTGCATATCCATCAGAGCGGCAAACTGACTCTGAGGCGTGAACGGGTTGACTTGTTTGAGAGCAGATTCCAACTCGTCGTACGCGTGCGGCGAGCTGATTCCTGCCGCCATCAAAGCTCCGTTGTACTCGTCGACTTTCGCCGACGGGACAAGAATTCGACCGCCGACCGTGTGAAAGTCGTTGAAGCCTCGATCAAGCAAAGCCTGCTCAGCCTGTGCTCGAACTTCGCTGTCAAAGGCGGCTCCGTATTGCAGAGGTGTTGTTCCACCTTCCTCGCCGCCGAAGATCAAAATACCGAAAGGCACCATGACCATCAGGCCGAGCGCTACCAGAGTCATTTTCTGGTGTGACTGCATGTCGCCAAACAGAACATCGAACTGCGAGCGGATTTTGCTGAGTAATTCGACCATTGATCACGCTGATTAAGAGAAGGTTGGCAGAGGCACAATTCGCGAATTCTTATTTCTTACATCTGCATATTCTTCAGTTCTTTCCAGGCATCGACGACTTTTCTTTGCACCTGCAACATCAGACGTGTCGCCAGCTCAGCTTCCCGCATGGCGATGACTGATTCCGCGAGTGTGACATCGCTGCCCGCCAGGTTTTCGCCGATGGCTGTTTGAGCCGTCTGCTCCAGACCGGCGACTTCGCCCATCGAACTGAGAATGAGTTTTTGAAATGACAGGCCGCCGACTTCGTTAGACGATTTCGGAGACTGAGTCTTCATCAGAAACAGAGATTCGGACACGCCGAGCGGCGTTCCCATTCCGTTGATCTGTGACATGTGAAGACTCCCGCGAGAGTTGAGAGTTGAGAGTTGAGAGTTGAGAGTTGAGAGTTGAGAGTTGAGAGTTGAGAGT
>CALDJX010000538.1 GCA_937899075.1 uncultured Planctomyces sp.
GACGGTGGTGGGAGCAACGGCTGCCGGACTCACATTTTCAAACAGGACCTGCAGGAGCTGGTCAACGAAATGGGCCTGTGCATCCGAGTGGCTCATTACCCGGCCTACTGCTCGAAGTACAACCCGATCGAACGCCGCCTGTTCAGCCACGTGACGCGAGCCTGCCAGGGCGTGCTGTTCGACTCGCTCTCGACGGTGACGAACCTGATGTCCCGAACCGCGACTCAAACCGGGCTGAGCGTAACAGTGCAAGTGCTGGAAAAACTCTACGAAACCGGCCGCAAAGCCAGCGAGACATTTAAAGCAAACATGCCCATCGACTTCGACGACATTCTCCCCCGATACAACTACCGCCTGACCCCGCAAATGCAGGTTTAATTTCCCCGCCGTCCCTTTGCGTCAGAATCCAGAGACCTGACAATAGTCACTCCGGATGCGGTTTTCTCTGTTTGTGGATCAGGCCTGGCGAACGCCGACTGTCAGCAACAGGTTGGCCCATAGAGCCTGCTCGGCAGTCTGAATCGTCAGGACCAGATCTCGCGACGCGACGGCGTCGTAAAAATCCCACTTCTGAATTGGCTGAAGTTCGATGTCCAGGTCGCTGTCTTTGAGCATGCGGCGATACTCGTTCCAGATCGGAGGATCTTCGCCGGTGCAGTACGGGTCGTCGTCGGGGATGCCCATCGTGTTGCAGGCTTCGATCGGAATGGCCGACAGAAGTGCCTGCAACGTCTGAGTGCAACTGACCAGGCCGGGCATCAGGTTCAAGCTGACGAGTTCGGCGTTTGGGCCGAGCGTTGACGATGCCGGATAATTTCCGTCAGCGATCAGAATCTTCGAATGGTGACCGCAGCGGCCGAGGACTTCGTTAATTTTCGGGTGGATAAGTTGGTGCTTAAGCATTCTTCGCGTCTTTCTGGAGTCTGGCTTGTCTACGTAGTGAACTTCGTAGGGGGCGTCTCGATTCTCTGCGGCGTTATACAAGAGACGCTCCGATGATTGCCACGATTCGCCGGGATTCGAATTTCGGGCATGCGTAGGTCAGGCTCTGCCTGACGAAATTCGAGGTAGGCAATACCGATAATCGATTCCGGATTCCGTCAGGCAGAGCCTGACCTACAGAAGCACATTCAATTGTTGAACGCGCCAGTCTTCAAGGGCGGCGCAGCGAGCAACGCGTGGCAGCTACATGGCGTTGATCAGGTAGTTGAGTTCGTCCTGAACTTCTACAGGATCGTCGACCGTCGTCGAAATTCGAGCAACGACGATGTGGCGGAAGCGTTTCCGCAGGCGGTGGATGGCGACCTTGAACGCGCCGTCGGACATGTCGAGCGATCGCGCAGCGTCGATGGCGGTGTCGTGGCTGGACGGCGTGACCAGCCAGCGTTGCAGCACTTCGAATCGTGCGAGTTCGCCGCTTGATTCGGCTTCGGAACGAAGCGTGTCGATTGCCTGTTGGACGACGGCGAGTGCCCATTGGCGATCGAAGTACGAATCCGGCGGGAAGCCGTTTGGATCGGCGACGTCCGGGGGAGTTGCTGATGTCTCGCGGTCTGACGTGTCCCTCGCAGCGGACAGCGACTGAAGTTGTTGGCCTCCGCCGCGTTTCAGAGTTTGCTCGCGGTCTCGATGGTCGGCGAGAAAATGCTTCACCGCTCCCAGCAGGTAACTTCGGAACCGACCTCGTGTGCGATCAGCGTTGTCGAGGCTGCGTCCTTCGAGAAGCTTGGCGAAGAACTCGTGTGTCAGGTCGGCCGGATCGTCTTTCGACGTAATGATCGTTGTTGTGATGTAGCGTTGAACGAAAAGCTCGACGGGCAGGTAGTAGGTTTCGCACAGCGAGCGCAACGCGTCTTTGGCCTCGGGCGACTTCCCACGCGCGGCGACCACTTGCGTCCAGTGAGTTGTCTGAAATCGATGTGACACTCGGCCGCCTGTTTGTGTAGGGCCGGTTCCGATCGGCCGGTACGAAATTGTGCCTGAGAACTCGTCCGAATTAACTTCCTGAGTCTTCCTGTACGCTGAAAGCGTTTCACAACATAGCCTGGGGTCAGCGGCGCAGCCGCGCCACCCCAGGTGAGGACCGAAACAGCACCGAACCCTGAAGGGGTTCCACAACGTCTTTCTGGCAATCTTCAGTTGTGCAACCCCTTCAGGGTTGATGTGCTCGAAGCTGTGTTCCTGGGGTGGCGCCGCTGCGCGGCTGACCCCAGGCTATATTGTGAAACGCCTTCGGCGTAAGTCACATTCGACAAATCGGGAACTCGTTTCGGATGCGCTCCTCAAAACTCGCTTTGAACTTCAACGTCCGTGTGATGGCCGAGCTTCAATGACACGTTTCGAAACTCGACCCACTCATAACGGCGCGACTGGACGTGGAATCTCTTGATGGACTCAAACTCTTCGAGCGGTAGTGTCGTCAGCGAGTTCGTCAGTCCGTGTGAGCCATCGCTGCCGTTGCCTTTGAGAGGGACGATCGTGCCGTCGTTCTTTTCGTAGACCAGCCGCGTTTCATGGTCGTCCCGGTTTGAGTAGCTGAATGCGAGCGGAACTGAATCTCCGGTTGGTTTCGTTGTTCGCACGGCACCTTCCCAGTCACCGTCCTGAGAGCCCGAAGTCGAAGCACCGAAGTGGTGTTGTCTCGGGTGCCGATCGAAGGTCAGCGACGATTTCCAGTCGCCGTCGGCGATGCCAACGTCAACTGACATCTTCACAGCTTCGGGTGGGCAGGCAATTGTCTGAGTCAGAATGGCGTGTTGCCGTCGGGCGTCTGGACGATGAAAAGAAGCCCCCATTGCCAGAACCTTCGAGCCGGTTGGGAAACGAAGCTTTGGTTGCGAGGCGAGGTTCGTTTCGCTGTGAACTCGAACGACGATTTCTTTGATGACTTTTCCGGCGGATGAACTTTTTCCGTTGCTGATGGGGATTGTGTCATCGATTAACGAAGTGCCGTCCGGCTTCCAGCGTGGTTCGTCATCTTCGCCCTGGTCATTCAACGCAACGATCTCGATCTTGCCCAGACTGTATGCGCCTTCGAACGGCGCGAGCTTCGGCTTTGCGGGCGGATCGATCGTGGTGAATCGAACGGTTTCATGTCTGGAATCGTCGAGCTGAGAATCGGGAGTCACACCGTCAGGCAACACGGTCAGCTTCCCCCAGACTCGTACCAGTGACTCGGTTGTGTAGGCAATGACGCTGTAGTCCTGGCCGAAGCTAAGGTCCAAAGTCATCTGGTTCGGTGGTCCGATGGAATCCGTCATCTGTCCGCGGACTTCATCGGTCGTCGGCAGGTAGTCGAGTGGGACTCGTACGCGGCCTTGACCACTCAATTTTGTTTGGTATCGCTTCACGACGCTCGGTTGTCGAACTTCGTCGTCGTCACGTTCCGATCGAAAAAGCTGCACATTCTCAAGCGTCAGCCAGACGTTCCACCCGGCCGGGCACTTTACCGCGTGATGAAACGAAAAATGTCCCCGATTGATGGCGGGAGCGTACCTGACGACTGAGGCATGACCGGTCTGACGGTTTGACATCACTTCGTTCATGAAGACCGCTGCGACGCCGATGGGAAGCAGGAGTGTCAGAACGATGATGACACGCCGGAGAATCCGGCGATTGGGGAATCTTGCTTTGTGTTCGAACAGCGTTGCGATGCCGATGAAACCAAAGAAGCCATACATGCCGGCAGCTCGCTCGAAGCCCTCAAGGTTACAGAGAAACCCCAGGAACCCAAGATGGGCGATCGCCAGAAAGCGTCGTGCCCATTCGCTGTGCAGACCGAACAGTATTGTCGGAGCTGGATTCTCTGGGGCAAGTTCTGCTGAGTCATCCGCGTTCCTTGCAGGCTTCGGTTGCGGCTTGGAGCGTGAGCGACCAAGCAGAATAAGGATGAGTGGTATCAACCCGGCAATGCCCAGAAGTCCGAAACTCCCAAGCAGCGTCCAGCTCATACCATTGGAGGGGGTGGTCAGATCCGTTGGCGGTACCTGAGCATTGCTGCTCAACAGAAACGCACCCGCAAGAACGGGAACCAGGATAAATGGCAACAACGCGAGTCCCCATCTCGAACTTCCCGCGACACGGATTTCGTGTGAAGGAGTTCGAGCGGGGGCGATTCCGGTTGCTGCTTTTGTTGCCGCGGTGAGGTACTCGAACCACTCTTCGACTGTGTCGTTGAAATGCATCGGCAGGCCGAACAGACCTTCGTGTGGAGAAAAGATCAAGCAGTTCGTTTCCCCGTTCGTTTCGTACGTCACGCTGATGAAAAAGAGTCCCGCCGGATTGACCAGCATCGGGTAACGACCAAGGCTGAGGTCGCGGATCGAATGCAACGGGATTTCGTAAACGCGTGGCCCTTGAGTGATCGTCAGTTGGCGATCGTCGACCACTAGCTTGCCATGACTCCGCCAGAGAAAAATCTGCCCGGAAAACGTGGCAAGACGTTCTGGCGTCGTGACGTAGCATTTGGTCGATCGAGGCGTGCTCCGTGCAAACGTCTCGTTGACTTGCGAGGGCCGGTCTGTCGGAGTCCTCACCACCGTTTCGACTTCGTGCCTGAATTCGGTCGCGGTGCCGTATCGTAGCTTCGGGTTTTGCTCAAGAGCTCGCAGAACGATTTCGTCGAGGCGGACATCGATTTCAACTCGACGCGACGGCGGCTGCAACGCCGCACCCGGCAGTTCACCCGTGAGCATTTCGTAAAGGACGACGCCCAGAGAATAGATGTCCGCGCGATGGTCTACTTCCGCCGGGTGATCACGCTGCTCGGGAGCCATGTACTTCGGCGTGCCGAGTACGGCATCTCGTGTTAGTTCATCCTCGCCGGTCACGACGGCTTCTGAATTGTCAGGCGTCGAGCTTCCGTCTAGCGTGGGCGAGAGTTCGTCTTCAGCATCGGTCCGCAGCATTCGAGCGATGCCGAAGTCTGCGATCTTGATGCGACCTTCTTTGTCGAGCAGAAGGTTCTCGGGCTTGATATCGCGATGCACAATTCCGCGGTCGTGAGCGAACTGCAGCGCTTCACAGATCGGCGGCACGATGGCGAGAGCCTGTTTCGACGCCAGCCGCCCGGCAGTCATGGCCTGCCGGAGATTTACTCCGTCGACAAATTCCATCAGCAGGAAGTAGAAGTCGCCCGCTCGGCCGAAGTCGTGGACCGTGACAATGTTTGGATGAGTCACTTCGGCGAGGATCTTGCCTTCTCGTGAGAAGCGATCGGCGAAGTCCGGATTGTCCGCGTGCTGCGGAGCCAGAATCTTCAGCGCGACCAGCCGGCCGAGCGATTTCTGCCGAGCCTTATAAACAGCCCCCATTCCGCCGTGGCCGATCAGCTCCATGATTTCGAGTTGCTCGAACTCGTTGCCGATCTCTTCGACCGTGGGCGGCGTCCAGGGTGTCGCGGGAATGCTGTCCGAACCGGTGCCCAACGCGGCCTGCTTGAGCAGACAGGACGGACAAATTCCGCTCGCGACCGACGCGTCGACTTCCGCGCCGCAGCGAGGGCACGTTGATTCCGAAGCTGCTTCGTTAACTGAGTCAGTCATTGTGTTCTTAGCCTCAAGTTTGACATTGAGCAGCGAAAACTACTCTATCTGATACCTGAGGGGTTTCGGGCGGCTGGTTACAGGCAATCTTGCAGGTGCGGTCAGATTCACCGCAGTTTGCTGCCGCTGGATTGTGATTGGCGGGTTGTAATTAGTTTTGAGTAAACAGGTTATGTTGTTTTGTGGTCGCCCGTGACGTCTCCATTTCGGTGGTTTTTCTTCGCTGGTACAATAATTCGTCGGTCTCAAGCATCTATCCCAGACACTCAGCTTCGTCTTTCGCTCCGGAGATAACGAGAATGCTCAATCGCAGAAACATGCTTCAAGGAATGGCGGCCGGCGTCGGCGCTGCATTTGGTTCTTCGCTCGTTCCTGAACGGCTGATCGCGGCTCCCGACAGTGCCGGGACTCCGAAGCGAATCGTCTTCTTCATGCAGAACCAGGGCTTTGATCCGAAGACCTGTATTCCGGAAGGGATGAGCAGCAGCGGTTCACTGGCGAAAGCGAAACTTCCTGAACCAATCGAGGCGCTCGAGCCTTTCAAAGAACGACTGCACATCATCAACGGGCTGCACGGCGTTCACACCAGCCCCTCGCACAGTGCCTTCTTCGGCGCGCTCGGCGGTTATCGCGGAAGTGACGGTGTGGCGCCCAGCGGGCCGACGATCGATTACGAACTCAGCAAGGCTCTGCCGCAGACACTGCTGCCTCATCTGTGCATCGGCATGGACTCGATCGAGAACATGAAGACCAAGCCGACGATCGCGAACCTGTCCGCCAGCGGTGCGGGCCAGCCAATCTTCATGCATTCGAATCCGAATCATCTTTATCAGATGCTCTACGGTGGCATTTCGACAGGCGAAATTCGACTCCAGCACGAAGCTCGATCGAACGTGTTGAATCAGATCGAAATGCTGGCCGCCACGAAGGGCCGCTCGGTTCCGGCCGCAGATCGGCAGCGTTACGGCCAATACGTCCAGGGGTTCCAGGATATCAACGGTCTGCGCGACCGCCTCGGCACGGTTGCCGATCACCTTCGCAAGTTCGCGCCGAAGGTCGACGAGCGATACACCAAGCCGGAATTCGAAACCGACTGGCACGATGCTTTGCTGGACCTCGGCATTTCGTCGCTCACGTCCGGTATCACCAACACGCTGACGATCGGGTCAGGTCGCGGCGAGATTTTTGGTGCATGGAAGGGACTGGGCATCGAGCAACAGGGACACAACCTTGGTCACATGACGCAGCACGACAATCCGATCTGGATCAAGATTCGTCAGTACAACAGTCGCATGCTGGTAAGGATTATGGAAACGCTGGAGAGCGTGCCTGAAGGCAGCGGCACGATGATGGACAACACCTTGATTGTTTACACCAGTAACAACGCCGACAAGCAGCACACGAGCGGTGCCAACTGGCCTGTCATGCTGCTGGGCAACTGCGGTGGAATTTTCAAGACCGGCTGCTTCACGCAACTGGACGGCAAACGCCCCATCAACGCCTTGTACACGACGCTCCTGCAAGCCGCCGGCCAGAACGTTGATCGCTTCAACATGGACGAACAGCTGGCTAGGAAGTTCGACGCCGGTACCGGCCCGCTCACGGAAGTGCTGGCGTAAACCCACGTCGATTCCACGCTCGCAGCCGCAGAGCGGCGACAGCATGTAGCCCCTGGCGTCAGCCAGGGGTAAGGCTGTCACCCCTTCGGGGCTTGTTTCTCTGTGGTCGCATGGATCCTCGGGCTTACGCCCGAGGCAATATGCTGCCGCAGCTCCGCGGCTAACTCAGCTACAAAAATTGATCCAACGCCAGGATTTTGAACATGGCCAGATTCGTTTCAGCGGTAATGCTTTCGTTGGGCTTGTTGTCCGCAGTAAATGCCGAGTCCTACACGCCCGGTCAGACGGTCAGCAAAGACTTCAACAGCTTTGCTCGGCAGTTTCTTGCCAGCAATTGTGTGGACTGTCATGGCGAGACGGATCCTGAGGGCAACCTCTCGCTCACTGACCTGGGACCAGTGAATGAAATCAACGCCGCGACCTGGACGAGCGTGTGGGCGCAGGTCACCTTGAAGGAGATGCCGCCTGCGGATGCGGACCAGCCAAAGGTCGTCGAGCGGCTGATGTTTTCAGACTGGATCGTCGGTGAGCTGACACGCGTCATGCGAGACAAGGGAGGATTCCATGCTCACCTCGATCCAAATAAAGGCAACTTCGTCGATCACGAGCTGCTCTTTGGTTCGCTGCCCGATGGCATCAAACTCGAACCGACGTCATCTCCGGCACGCATCTGGCGAGTGACCCCTCAGGAACACATCACACGTCTGAACGAATTAATCAATACGGAACCGGTCTTCGATCCGGAAAAGCCCGGTCTTCGAACGCGCGGCGATGTCGTGCCCACCAACCACGGCGGAGAACTCAAGCTCTATTTCGGAACGGATCGAATCATCCAGTGGCAGGGCGGGACGGTCGCCTACGCCACTTCGGTCAAGAGTGTGCCTGCGGTCCTGTCGTCGGCGAGAATTCACGGTCTGGAAAACTACCCCGACTTCTACACGGTCAACAGTGCGGAAGCGACACAGATCATGGGCGTTGCGAACGACATCATTCGCTACATGGCTGAAGGTCCGCTGAGCATCGCCAGGCCGTATCAGATAACGGACGATCCTAAATCCATCGCGGATAAGATGGTGGGCGACCTTCGCGGTTTGCCGACAAGCCTTGTCTACAGCACAAAGGTCGTGCGTCCGCTGACGCCGGTTTATGACCTCATGAAGGAAGACGGCGTCACCGACGATCGTTTGCGTGCCGCGGTCGACCACCTCTTTGAAGCGCTGACCTTTCGTCCGCCGAGCAAAACGGAATCCGACGCGTACCTGGCAATCGTCAAACAGTCCATCGAGAAACTTGGCAAGAAAGACGGCGCTGTCCTGGGACTGTCGTCGATCTTTCTCGATCGCGACGCGCTCTTCAGGCCGGAACTTGCTGAGAACGGCAAACCGGATCCTTATGGACGTGTCATGCTCCAGGACTGGGAACTCGGCCTGGCGGTCAATCACGCGTTGCGCTACATCCAGCCGGACGAAGAACTGCGGAAGGCAATCATCGAAGGACGCATGCGGACCAGAGTCGATGTCAAACGCGAAGTCGAACGCATGCTGGCTGACGATAGCATCCGAAAGCCTCGCATCCTGCAATTCTTCCGTGATTACTTTGACTACGACCGTGGCGGCTATATCTGCAAGGACTCGAAAGCGCTGTCCGATACCGGCGCGAGTAACAAGGGAGCGTCGCACTATCGCTCCATGTTCGACGCAACCGCCAGCACGGATCGCCTGATCGAAATCATCCTGCAGGAAGACAAGGATGTGTTGAAGCAGTTGTTGACGACCGACAAGGTCGTGGCCACCAGGGCGGACAATGTCTACTTCGGCACGAGGCGTACGAAGGACGAAATCACAGAGTCCGTAGCGGCCACGAAGAAGGCTGAAGCTGAGGCAGCAAAGGAAGAAGCGGCCGAGTTTGAGACCGCAGAGAAGGAACTGGCCGAACTTGAGGAGTTCTTGAAAGCCAATCCGGACGAAAGTCGAGCGAAGAGAAAGGAACTTGCAGAAAAGAAGAAGGTGGTCGCAGCGGCAAAGAAGAAGTTAGATGCAGCGAAAAAGAATAAACGTGCGAACGTCAATCACAACGTCGCCGAGGCAAGACTATCTGGACCAAAGACCTACGCCCGCGTGAGTCACCGCAGCTTTGGCGCAGGGTCAATGAAACCAGACCGTATTCTGGCCACGGCTCCTGCAGGCCAGCGCCTGGGCATTCTGACTCATCCCAGTTGGTTGGTTTCACATTCCGACGCGATGGACAATCACGCGATTCACCGCGGCCGATGGATTCGTGAGCGATTGCTGGGTGGCGGCATCCCCGATGTTCCGATCACCGTGGATGCGATGCTGCCCGACGAGCCGCACAACACTCTGCGTGACCGCATGCGCGTCACCAGGGAAACCTACTGCTGGACCTGCCACAGCAAAATGGATCCGCTGGGCCTGCCGTTCGAGATGTTCAATCACGCAGGCCTGTACCGAACAACGGAGCTCGACAAGCCTGTCGACACCTCGGGCGAGATCATCAAATCCGGCGATCCGGCACTGGATGGAAAAGTTACCAACGCCATCGACATGATTCAGAAGCTCGCTGCGAGCGAACGAGTCGAACAGGTCTTCGTCCGGCACGCCTTCCGCTTCTGGATGGGCCGCAACGAAACGGTCAACGACGCTCCCGTTCTTCAGGATGCGTATCTCGCCTACAAAGACAGCGGCGGCAGCATGAAAGCCATGCTTGTATCCTTGCTCACTTCAGACGCGTTTCTGTACCGAAAAGTCGATCATCAGTAGAGCGAAGTCTGATCGTGAAGGCTTCAGCGCGAATCGCCAGCAGCAGTCGCGGATTGTCACTTTGGCAAGAGATTGCGAACAGTGACGATCCACCGTTCCATAACTGCTACGCCTTTTCGGACCGACACGGTTCCACTGACCAGAACCGACTTGCCGTTGGCTCGGCGAGCCGTTGTGACGTCGCGATCTGGAAGTTGCAGTTCCCAGGTTTCGCGGCCGTCAGATGTCAGTTCGAGTGTGCTGCCCGTAGTTTCACCACCGAGCGCCACTACGTCGGTGTGGATCAGACCGCGACAGACGACCGAGACGATATGGTCCTGCTTTGAAACGGGACCGTCAGCTTTGCGAAATTCTTTAAGACTAACTGGCAGAAAAAACAGACCACTGGGGTTACGTCGTCGATCACATTCCGGAGTTCCGTCTTTGCCGTCCTCGGTGCACTGCACCAGCGTTCCCCGAGCGACCACCGTCTTGCCAGCAAGAGCTTTGGCTTCGCGTGCCAAACCTGGACCCGCGGGAAAAACGACCTCAAACTTTGCCGCCAGGTGCTTTGCCTTACCCGCTGCCGTGATCGACCGTTGATCGCTGCTGAACTGCCCGACGATCGTCAGCTGGACGTACTGCCGTCGATCGTCCGAATCCTGAGCAAGAGTCGTGACCGTTTCAGAAAAACTGATAGAGCTGGCAAGTGCAAGCACTGGAAGCAGCCTGCCTATCGCAATACGGGACTTTTGAGACATCGTAGGTTCCTTCTTTTTCGCGGTGAAGCGAGGCTTCTATCTGGCCGAAGATCGTTTTCGTCGAAGCAGCTCAAACGATGGGGTATCAACTCTTCAGGAACAACCCTCACGACAACTGAAACT
>CALDJX010000539.1 GCA_937899075.1 uncultured Planctomyces sp.
GCGTCTTTCCTTCCAAGTATAAATGGATCCTTTTCCTTGACCTTTAAGTGTGCATTCATACCTGCTAATAAACCTTGAGCCGCTGCCTCTTCATATCCTGTTGTACCATTAATCTGACCGGCAAAAAACAAGCCATCGACAATCTTTGTCTCTAAGGTAAGCTTGAGTTGTGTCGGAGGAAAATAATCATACTCAATAGCATATCCTGGCCTGAACATAAGTGCGCCTTCGAATCCTGGTATCAACCTTATGGCTTTGTATTGGACATCCAGTGGTAAAGAAGTCGAAAACCCATTTATAATGTCGAACTCGCCACCTTCTTTGAGGCGGCTTTCCACGTGCTCAATGCCAGGAACTGAGGTGACTTCGTTATCGTCGATGCCGAGGTACATCGATACGAGGTCGCATTCGGCTTCGTTATCCCAGATCGCGAGAATTCGCATGCTGATTCCTGAAGATGCGGCAGTTGAGAATTTGGATTGCCCGATGAATGTCTGGTGTTGAAACCTGAGAATACTCGCGTTTGTTCGTCTGGAACTGCTGAGTTCGTAGGTTTTCATCACTGAATACGCTGATTTGGCCAATCCTTCAGTTGTCGAAGTCTCATGGCCCGTTTGAGATTGGCGACACGATAGCGAAGTCGTTTCCTCGTTGCGACAATCCCGGCTGCGTCACCACCAACGCTGGGACAGATTGGTCGACGCTGCTTAACCAGTTGGACGCCGCATCGCTGAGGTATTCGGACAGGAAGGGATGAGGGTTACGGGATGGAGCTGTTGGAGGCACTCAACAAGCACTGGGGGTACGAGCAGTTTCGTCCGAATCAGCAGGACGCGATGACCTGCGTGCTGGACGACCAGGATTCGGTCGTCGTTCTCCCGACCGGTGGTGGAAAGTCGCTTTGCTATCAGGCTCCCGCAGTTTGCCGTGACGGTCTGGCTATTGTGATTTCGCCGCTGATCTCGCTGATGAAGGATCAGGTCGACAGCTTGAAAACGTCGGGGATTCCGGCTGAGTTTATCAACAGTTCACAGTCGCATGATGAACGGCGACGGGTGGCAGACGCCGTTCGCGATGGACAGCTCGAACTCCTGTACATCGCTCCGGAGCGGCTCGTTCAGGATCGGACCATCGAGTTTCTCAAACTCGCGAACGTTTCGTTTTTTGCGATCGACGAAGCGCATTGCATCAGCGAATGGGGCCACGATTTTCGTCCGGAGTACCGGTCGCTGAAGAAGCTGAGAAAACACTTTCCGGGAGTCGCCCTGCACGCTTATACCGCGACGGCGACGGAGCAGGTTCGAGCGGACATTATCAAACAGCTGGGGCTCAAAAAGTCGAAGATGATTGTTGGTTCGTTCGACCGGCCGAATCTGTTTTTCCGAGCGGAGCGAATGGACGACCGGATGGTGCAGGTTCGAGAAGTTCTTCGCCGGCACAAACGCGAGTCCGGCATCATCTACTGCACGAGTCGAAAGGCCGTTGACGAGCTTTCTGAGTTGCTCAACAAGCAGGGATTTCGGACGCTGCCATATCACGCGGGGATGGATGCCGGAGAACGCAGTCAAAATCAGGAAGCCTTTATCCAGGAGTCCTGCGACACGATCGTGGCGACGGTGGCGTTCGGGATGGGGATCGACAAATCCAACGTGCGGTACGTTATTCACTGCGGCATGCCCAAGTCGCTGGAAAACTATCAACAGGAAAGCGGCAGGGCAGGGCGGGACGGGTTGGATGCCGACTGCGTCATGTTTTACTCGATGGGCGACCACTACCGGTGGAAAGCGAATATCGAAGAGGGAGCGAAGAAGAACCGCGAATCTTCTTTCCGGACGCTGCGGGCCATGGTCGATTACTGCACCGGGATTCGGTGCCGACATAAGAGTCTTGTCGAATACTTTGGACAGGAATTTGAAGCAGATTCATGCAATGCCTGCGATGTTTGCACCGGAGAACTGAATGTCGTCGATGGTGCTCAGATTATCGGTCAGAAGATTCTTTCCAGCATTGTTCGGCAAGGGCAAAGGTACGGCGGCGAATACACCGCGATGGTCCTGAAAGGTTCGCGAGACAAACGAGTCCGCAGCAACGGCCACGATCGTCTGACAACATACGGCATCCTGGAAGATCAACCGGTACAGACAATCCGTGACTGGATTGAGCAACTGGTGTCGCAGGATTTTCTTATCCGAGAAGGCGAATACAGCGTGCTGGCTCTTGGGACCCGGGGCGGAGAATTGCTTCGAGGTGAAGTGACTCCGACGCTGCTTAAGAGCAGTGATTCACAAACGAAACTTAGTAAGCGAGTGACTCGCCAGACGACGAGCTGGGAAGGCGTCAACCGCGAACTCTTCGACGAACTTCGAACGCTGCGGCAGGACCTGGCAGCACAGGCCGGCGTTCCAGCTTACATAGTCTTCACGGATGAGACATTACGACAGTTCGCCAGAATTCAGCCGGCGTCGTTGGCCGACATCCGAACGGTGCACGGTGTCGGAGATAAACGCCTGGCCGACTATGGCGAAGCATTCCTTGCGTGCATTACGAATCACGTGGAACAGTCTGAGGGTGACTCTGGGACCGACGATCTGCCTCAGGATTCGATTACTGACGATTCGATTACTGACGATTCGGATCAACTTGCTGGCAAGCGTTAAACGAGACCTTCGCGAAGAGCGGCGGCAACGGCGCCGGCTCGATTGTTGACGTGAAGTTTCTGGTAGATGTTGCGTAAGTGAGAGTCGACTGTGTGGCGGCTTAGGTCCAGCTCGGCCGCAACCTCTTTCTTCGTCATCCCTCGCACGACGTGCCGCAGCACTTCGATTTCCCTGTCCGTCAGTGCCGGGCCGTTCTGTTTCTCACGTTTGCCGGAAAACACATCGAGAACTTTTCGAGCAATCTCGGGATTCATCGAAGCTCCGCCGTTGGCTACTTCCTGAATCGCCTCGCCGATTCGTTCGACCGTAGACGTTTTCAGCAAGTAACCATCGGCACCGGCACACACCGCGCGAAAGACTTTGTCGTGATCGTCAAAGACGGTCAGGATGACAATTCTCGTGCCGGGCGCGGCGGCTCGCAGTGATGGCAACGCCGAGATCCCATCCATGCCGGGCAAACCGATGTCGAGCAGCAGCACGTCCGGCGCACCAGCTTCTGCGATGCGGCTCAGAGTGTCTTCTACAGATCCGAGCGACTGATCGCAGTTCAGGTTTTCGATCTGATTAATCGCTGAGCACAAAGTGCGACGGAATCGTTCGTTGTCTTCGCAAAGCCAGACTGTGGTCGGCTTGCTGTTGGAATCCGCTGGGGCTTCAGACATTTGAGATCATTTTCGATTTCGGATTGAAGTGACGCGTGAAAATTTCATGCGGACGGCGGCCAGTCGTCGCCACAGCCGCCGAATATATCGCAGTTGATGAAAAGGAGCATCGAGGACAACGCTCGTTCCTTCGCCAGGTGTTGAATCGAATTCGGCAGAACCACCGAGCTGAGCCATTCTTCTTGTGACGCTGCCGACTCCGAGTCCGTCTCGGCGCCGTTTGAAGTCGAACCCGACTCCATTGTCAGCGATTGAGATTTTAAGCCGCTCGTCATCAATGTCGATTGTAACCGTGATCGAAGTTGCCTGGCTGTGTCGAGCAGCGTTATGAAGAGCTTCCTTGAATGAAAGAAATACGTTTCTTCGCCAGCTCAGCACGATGGTTGTGTCCGGCAATTCCTGAGGGCAGACGAAGTTGATTTCGCAATTCAATAACAGTCGATTCGTGGTGATTCTCAGGCGACCAATAAACTCTTCGAGTTTCGACGTCGGAGTGCGCAGGAGCCATAGAATGTCACGCATAGCGTCGCTCGTTTCGAGTGCGACTTCGCGCATTTCTTCCAGGTCAGGTTTCAGCGCACCGGGAATTCCTTCGCGATGGTTCATCGTCTGGCAGAGCAGGGCGATCATTCCCAGATTGCTGCCAATGTCGTCGTGCAGGTCGCTGGCAATTTGATTACGCAGCTGTTCCGTTTGAATCGTTAGCTGCGAACCTTGTCGCCAGTTGATCCACGCCAGCATCGCGATGCAGACGAAGACCGCCGCCGCCGCTCCGCCACCGAACTTTACCCAGACCCGGGTCACTTCCCGGTCCAGTTCGGCCGTCAGTTCAATCAATCGAAGTTCCATCGAACGTCTGGTTTCGAGTTTGTCGAGCCACGATGGATATTCCAGCAGTCGTGTGCGGCTCGTGAATTCGTCAACCAGGAAGTCAGGACTCCAACGCTTACCGGCTTTATTTTCGGCCGGATTGGAAGCGGTGACGGTTGCCTCGAAAGCGACGTTGGCGTCGCCGGCGTAAACCTGGATTTCTGCAAGCGCCATGTAGTGCGGCTCGATTCTTGGATCGAGTCCTGTCGCCGTCAGTCGAACATAACGGCCTGTGACTGGCGCAGATGGATAGTTCTTCGGTTCCGGCTCCCATCGTCTACCGATTCCTTTCTGCGAAAACATTTCGCGAGTTTCGGCGGGTAAGACGAGTGGCCGATCTGTCCAGTGTTGGACCTCGACTTCTGAGAAATCGCAATAAGTGACCGCGTCGCTCAGGTCGGGCTGTGTTGCGACTTCGACTCGAAAATTGGAAGGGAAGCCCCATCCAGGAATATCTGCCTGATCGGGAGGCCGTGCGGGCACCAGTCGGATTTCGTCAATCTCAATCTGTTTCCCAAGATCGACCTGGACCCATTGAGACGTTTTGGGAGACGAAGACGGCTTTGAGAGGAAACCGTAAGTTTCGCTGGGGAAGACCAGCTTGCTGGAGATCCCCATCGGCAATGGCAGGATCGAGACTTCGTCAACGAGGTATTCACGAGACCATCGGCCAGCACGCTCGATCGATTTGGTGGCTCGGACCGGTCGCCACGCGGCGACGTTTCGATTGCCAGACAAGACGATCAATTCACCGAGTGCGAAGAATGCCTGGCCGCCCTTTTTAGAATGGCCAGTGACCGTGATGCGGACGTAACGTCCCGAAAGTTCGAGCGCTGGAAACTGCACGGGATAGCGGCCCGGGTTGGGATAGTCGCTGCTTGTGTGGTCGGCAACGAGATCCGAATCTTTGAATTCAGGATCGTTTGAAACCTGCACGCGGAACCGAACAGGAAATCCGTAGCCCTCAACGATCTCGTTCTCAAGCTGTACCGCAGTTGGCACAAGCACAATTCGAGAGATCGGAAACTCCCGCCCCAGATCAACCTGCACCCATTGAATCTCGTTGACTGTGGCGACAAATCGACTGTGAAATCCGGCGTGAATTTTCGACTGGGTCGCGTACGGAGGAGCTAACTGCAGACGAAGTTCGAAGAAGCTCCTGTCATCGTCGATCTGCCGTACCTTTTCGCTGAGTGCCTTGGGGACATCGCTAATGCTCCACGGAAAATCGAACAGGCCGGCAGCAATCGGGACGCTGGTTTCAAGGACGTTCGCTACCGTTCGAACCGGAAACGGAGCTGCGTCGCAAATCTTCGTGGGCAGAATCGAGGACACGCCGAGCATCGTCAGCACTGTGAAGCCAACCGCGCATCGGCAAGGTGCCAGGCGGCAAGCATTCGATGTCGCCGGCGAGCATGGCGTTCGGTCAGAGGCAGGCTTGCTGCGGGACAATAAAGTTACTCCGAGCGCTAGAGTCAGGGCAGATACGCGACTGAAGAACATCGTACCGTAGCGCATCCTCTGCTTGTAGCCGCGATTCGCTCTGTCACGGAACTTGCTTGGGCAGCGCACAGCAAACGGCTCGGCCTGCGGCATTTCGACCGTAAACTCGTCCGTCGAGCAGGACTGGCGCCGTCCAGCAGCGACCGTCAAGGAATCTTGATCTTGCGATTTCTTTGAAACCGGCCGGCGACGCGTCGGCGAGAATCAGGTCTCCGCGATCGCTAAGAATCAGCAGGTGGCCGTTTGCGATGATCAACGCGCCGCAGCCCAGTCCGGCCTGCTTCCACTTGATCTCGCCCGTTGCGAAATCCATACAGGTCAGGCGGACGACTCGGCCAAGGTTTGAGTTTCCGTCGAAGCCGTACAGGTTCCCTTCGTAAAGGATGCTGTTGTTGAAGTGGTTTCTCATGTTTCGGTGAGCGTACTGCTGCTCCAGCCCGTCGTTCGTCAGTCGGAACATCACGCTGCCAACGTTGTACCCGGTAGAAACAAAGATCCGATCCTTCACGACAATGGGCGTTGTCGAGTTGGTCCCAAAAGGCGACGGCCACGGCGAGAGTGCAACTTCAGAACCATCATTCGACTTGCTGATTCTCAGGCCTTCGCAATCAAGCGATGCGAGCAGAATTTCGCCGTTGATTTCGAACGGCCGCACTGAGCCATAACCGGCACGATGCCGAGGTGACTGCCAGAGTTTTCGCCCCGTCTTCCAGTCAAACGAGACGACACGTCCGCACTCAAGCAGAAGCTGCTCACCGAGAATGTATGGCGACGCATTGAATCCCCATTCGTGCATGCCGACTTCGAGTTCTTTCTGAAGGTCAACTTCCCAGGCGATCTCGCCCGTCTTACGTCCAAAGCCGATCAGCCGCCCGTCAACACTCAAAGTAAAGACCATGTCTCCATGCACAGTCGGCGTCGAACCGGGTCCGCCTTCGTAGAGGTTGGGATTCAAAACGGCAGGGTAACTGTGAGACCAGATTTCCTGGCCACTCTCAGCGTCCAGGCACCAAACAGTTTCCTCACCGTCCGAATGACCCATCGAATAGGCAAGGCCATCGACGATGCTGAACGAACTGAACCCGGTTCCCAACTCTGCCGTCCATTTCACCGGCAAGCCACCTTCCGGCCACGCCGAAGACCAGCCAGTCTCCGTCGAGATTCCATCATGCTCAGGCCCCATCCAGTTCGGCCATGCGAATTGCGACGTTTCACTCGGTGATTCACTGTTGTTGGCTGATCGGTCCTGTCCCAATGAATGAGAAGGCACTCCAGCGAACACAATCGCTGATACGGCGATGGTGAAGAGGTGGATCTTCGAGTGTTGTGGTGTTTTAAGAGGCACATCGAAACAATTGGAATGCTGTTTGTGCCCCAAATGCCCATTAAATAATTTGTTCAGTAGTGTGGGCATTGAAATCTCATCTATTTCACGAGTGCGGTGAGAGAACTGTCGTCAACAAGGTTGTCTTGAGGGAAGTCGCATGGCTGTCTGTTGTTGTGAACAGTTTGAGAGGTCGCTGCAATCGTTTTCGGAAGTCAGGGAGCGATGCAATTCGGCGTCTGAACTGTCAATGACGCTCGAGAAATTGGCCACTGCCCCTGAAAAATGGATGGAGGTCTATCGTTGTCGAGAGTGTAAATGTTTCTGGGCGAAGGAATTCCCATTCAGTGAAAGCCATGGCGGTGGCATGCCTTGTTTTTATAAAGTGTCTCCAGACGACCCAATTGCTTGGCTAGCGACCGCTCAGCCAATTACGAACGTATTGCGGCAGCGGGCGGAAGATTTGGAATTCCTCAGTTCACTAGGGCCAGAGGTTGGTCCTGCCTTATGCCGGAAAACCGGCTGCTCCCGGAAGTGTATTAGACTGAGCGTCTTTTGCTTGAGCCATCACTTCGAGATGATCACACGCCGCTCGGTGCCTTCCGAGAAATGCTGAGTAGCTTTTCGGATTCAATACCCACGCGAGCATCAGGAAAACAGCACGTCCATTATCTTGCCTTGGTTCAGCCGAACGGGACGGCCGAGTCGGTCGTGGATGTCAGAATTGTGATCAATGCCCAGCGAGTTGTAGACCGTAGCGCCGATGTCGCTCGGCGTCCACGGGACGGTGACAGGATAACTGCCGGTCGCGTCTGTCTTGCCGATGAGCTGCCCACCTCGCACTCCGCCGCCTGCGAAAACGGCAGTGTATCCGTGAGCCCAATGGTGTCGGCCGGGAACCGTCTGACCTGCCAGCGGTGAGATAGTTGGTGTTCGGCCAAACTCACCGACGACAATGACGAGTGTCTGATCGAGCAAACCGCGACTTACAAGATCATCGAGCAGTGCGCTCACGCCTGCGTCAGTTTGCGGAAGCAGGTCATTTTTCAACCTTGGAAAGTGTTGAACGTGCGTGTCCCATGACTGGACGATGCCCATGTTGCACTGAATGACCGGCACTTCAGCTTCAACCATTCGTCGAGCCAGCAGCAGTGTCTGACCGAGCCGATTTCGACCGTATCGTTCACGTGTTTCGTCGGACTCTTCGCTAATTCGAAACGCCTTTTTCAGCCGTCCCGATGTCAGCATCGAGTAAGCCGTTTCGAACTGACTGGACAACCGCCGGCCCGATGCCGAGTCCGCAAGAGTCTGTTCGCCAGGGAATGTCTGATCGAGAAGGCTCCGCCGCTTCCGGACTCGGTCGGTGTCGAGCCCTTCGATCAGACTCAAACCGTTGACTTTGAAGTCATCTTTGTTCGGGTCGTCCTTCAGCACGAACGGATCAAATCGCGTTCCCAGAAATCCCGAATGCTGACCGGGCCAGACCAGAGCGCCTTCGATCAGCGGATGCGGCAACGTCACGTGGCTGGGCAGACCGTCCGCTGTCGGTCGCAGATAGTCAATCGCCGATCCGTAGCACGGCCAGTCGCCTCGGTTGAGCGATTTGTCCTGGTTCGAATCGCCGCGAAACTTCTGAATCGAACCAGTCAGCGTGTTGTGAGTTCCCGACAGGTGCCGGTTGTCCTTGTGAGCCATCGACCGGACGACAGAAAGTAAATTCGCTCGGTCGGCGAGTCCCGTCATCAACTCGCCAAACTCCAGCCCCGGAACGCGAGTCTGGATCGGATCGAACTCGCCTTTGACTTCGGGCGAATCCGGCTTCGGATCGAACATGTCGATGTGACTTCCGCCGCCGGTCAAAAAGACGAGCACGACAGACTTCGCCCGCCGTTCAATGTTCGCTCCTGATGCCGCCACAGCGGCCCGCCGTTCAAGCAGGCTGGTCAGGCCGACGCCGAAGAACGACGAGCAACCGACCTGAAGCATTTCGCGACGGTGGAACATGTCAGAATCTCCTGTTGATAGATCGGGCCTGTCGAGATCGTCCTGTTTGCGACGTGTCCGAAGCAACTTCCTGATTCGTACCAGCAAGACGCGCCAGCGAGTGGGTTCTCAGTAATCACTCGCAGGCGCGTCGTGCTGGTAACTGGAACTTAGTCCGAACACCATCCTTAGCGTATCCAAGGCGCGACGTTTGCGGTCAACGTTAATCGGGTGCAGGGGCATAGAATTACCAAGCGATTGTTGGCGTCTCCGCGGTTGTAGGGCAAGCGGGATAGCTTCTTTGTCCTAGTGCGTAAGCTCGGGAAATCGTGTTGCTTCCGATTATTGCCAACGTTTGGAGTCGGTTGAGAAGGCGAGGGATTGGATCGCTCCCTTGCTGGCTGAGATTTCCACGATGTTGTTGTAGTTTTTCAAAACCCAAAGGATCAACTTGCACCGGAATCTCCGTTTGCCAATGTGTTTCCATCTGCTGAAATGGCTAGACTGAAAACGCAGGCCCGGTGTTCAGTCAGTCGGTGCTTTTTGACTGGAGTTGATTTTTGAGAGGCCGCAATCTGGTTGGCTGAGACAGTCGCCGGGAACAGCATGATTCCGACCGTTCCCAGTCTCGTCTGTGCTTGTTGCTGCAAGTTGTTCGGGAGATTTTGAATTCCTCGGCCCCACGAATTGATGACAGATTGAAACTCAGCGATGATGGTCTTCGCGCATGAAGAAACCCGTCGTCTTGAAAAGGCAACGGGTTTCTTAAGAATGTCTTTTGATACTCGCGGAGCAATTGGATTACATATTCTCCGGTGCTCGGCGTGACTCTATCGGTCGATTTCGCCCATGACGATATCGAGGGAACCAACAACTGCCGGGATGTCAGCCAGCAGGAAGCCTTCGCACAGCGGTGCGGTTGGTGCCAGATTGCAGAAGCATGAACTCTTCGCTCGGGCTCGCAGCGGGTTCACTTCGCCGTTTCCGACAAAGTAGAAGCCCATCGCTCCGCGAGGGCATTCGGTTTCGAGGTAGCATTCGTCCTTTGGAAGTTTGGTGGCCATCTTGTGAGGAACGCGATGGGTACCTTCTGCCGTTGGGTATTTTTCGATGGCCTGTCGAACCAATCGAATTGCCTGAGTGACTTCCATCATGCGTACGTAGAAGCGGCACCAGTTGTCGCCGAGAACTGCTTCTCGTGGAGCGTCTTTGAATGGTGCCACGGGAACGTCGAACTCAAAGCCTTCGTACATCTTAGTGTAGATCGGATCGCCGTCTCGACGCAGATCCCAATCGACACCGCTTCCGCGCAGGACTGGCCCCGTGCAACCAAAGTCGATGGCGTCCTCGCGGCTGAGAATCCCGAGCCCGGCGGTTCGCTTGATGAAGATGTGATTCCTTGTGAGCAGCGTGTGGTATTCCTTGATCCTCGGCTCAAGCCAGTCCAAGAACATTGATACCGCTTCCAGCCACGAGAGTTTCAAATTTGGGCTGCGATGTGTGAGCGATGCCAGACCGGGTGGGATCGGGATCGTTGTCGGCAGATCGTGCGTCGCTCCACCGACTGTCAGGTAGCTGTAAGTCAGGCGGGCACCGCACGCTTCTTCGAAGAGGTCGAGAATGATTTCTCGTTCTCGGAATGCGTAGAGAAACGGGCTGAACGTTCCAAGGTCGAGGCCATACGCTCCCATGCCGACCAGGTGACTCGCGATTCGGTTCAGTTCTGCGATGAGAACTCGGAGCACGACCGCCTTTTCGGGGAGCTCCATCCCGATCAGCTTCTCAACGGTCAGAGAC
>CALDJX010000540.1 GCA_937899075.1 uncultured Planctomyces sp.
AAACCACGAATCAGATGTCGAGGTCGGTGACGTCGAGCGCGTGTTTCTCGATGAATTCGCGGCGGGGTTCTACGTGATCGCCCATCAGGACTCGGAAGATTTCGTCGGCGGCGGCGGCGTCGTCCATGCGGACCTGGAGGAGCAGTCGCTGGGCGGGGTCCATACTGGTTTCCCAGAGTTCCTCAGGATCCATTTCACCCAGTCCCTTAAAGCGGGTGATACGCAGGCCGCGTTCGCCCATCTTGCGAAGCTGGGGAGCGAAGTCTCTGAGGCTGGACAGTTTCGCTGCCCCATCTTCGTTCTGAACTTCGAACGGATAAAACGGCTCGCCATTGCGGTTGGGAGCTGGGATCAAATCCTTCAGCGTGACTCCGTAGTCACGAAGCTCACGCAGGAGGTCATTGATTGATCGCATCTCGTGAAGATCGGTGACCTGGAGGTTTTCCTGAGCTTCGACCTCGTCGTCCGATTCTTTGTCGTCTGTCGAGGCAACAGACTCGGCATGGTCATCGGCAACGACCAGTTCGTGGCCTCGGCGTTCCTCTTCGGCAGCGACGAACGCCTCCATTTCCTCTTTGGTCGTGAACCAGTTGACGGTTCGGCCAATGTAGATCCGGTACCGCGGCAGGTAACCATCTTCGGTCGCGAAGTTCGCTGAGAGATGACGCAGGTCGACACCGCGACGCTCCAGCGTTTCCAGCGGCTCTTCGAGTTGCCCGAGCAGAATCACCAGCTTCCGCATGTGGTCACCTTCGAAGACCGTGCCGTCCGCCTCGGCTTGCAGCGAACTTCCGTCGATGCCGAGTTCAAGCAGTTCGGTCATCATATTTTCATGAGTGTCGACGTAGCGGATTTTCTTTTTCTGCTGGACTCGATAGAGCGGCGGCTGGGCGATGTAGATGCAGCCGTTTTCGACGAGCGGTCGCAAGTGCCTGAAGATGAATGTCAGCAGCAGCGTGCGGATGTGGCTGCCGTCGACGTCGGCATCCGTCATGACGATCACTTTGCCGTAACGTCGTTTCTGCACGTCTTCCATGACGGCGCCGGGTGGAACACCGATCGCTTTGAAGATGTTGGCGATTTCAGCGTTGTCGAGAACTTTGATCAGCTGAGCCTTCTCGACGTTCAGAATCTTACCGCGAAGTGGCAGAATCGCCTGAGTATTTGAGTCTCGACCAGTGTCTGCCGACCCGCCGGCCGAATCCCCTTCGACCAGGTACAGCTCGGTGATGTCGAGTTCTCGGCTGCGGCAGTCACGGAGTTTTTCCGGAAGACCCCCGGTGGTCAGTGCGCCTTTACGACGAACATGCTCGCGAGCTTTCTTTGCGGCTTCACGAGCTTCCGCGGCCAGAATCCCCTTCTGGCAGATCAGCTTCGCGACCGTCGGGTTCTCTTCGAAGAACTTGTTCAATCCCGTGTGGACGGCTGAAAGCACGATGCCTTCGACTTCGCTGTTGCCGAGCTTTGTCTTCGTCTGACCTTCAAACTGCGGATCGGGGACTCGTACCGCGATCACAGTTGTCAGTCCCTCGCGCAGGTCATCACCGGTCGGCGTGTAATCTTTGAAAAAGTTTTTCGCCTTGCCATATGTGTTGACCGAACGCGTCAAGGCGCTGCGGAATCCACTGAGATGCACGCCGCCTTCAAGGTTGTTGATGTTGTTGGCGTAGGTCCGGATGCTCTCCGTGATGCCCATCGTGTACTGCAGCGCAACGTCGACTTCGACTTCGCCATCTTCGCTGGGATGAGTGCTCTTAATGCTGATGACCGTTGGAAACAGCGAGTCTTCTGTTCGGTTCAGATGCTTTACGAACTCAATCAGCCCATCTTCGTAACAGTAGTCGTCCGACTGACCGGAACGTTCATCCGAAATTCGAATGTGAATTCCAGCATTCAGAAACGCCAGCTCCTGCATTCGGCGAGCCAGCGTGTCGT
>CALDJX010000541.1 GCA_937899075.1 uncultured Planctomyces sp.
GACCATCACGGCGGAGAACTGGTCGTTGATGACCTTGCTCGGATTCACCACCTGATCGAGCAGGTCATGAGCCGAATAGCGGCGGCCTGCCGATGTCAGATCCGGACCGGTCATACCTCCCTGATTCCGGAAGCGATGGCAGGCGAAACAACCACCTGCTGCGAACATCTTTCGGCCGTTGGCGAAGTCCCGCTGTTTCAGGTTCGAGCGGGTCGCCTGCGACAGTTCATCGAGTGTCCATTTCTTTTCCGGTCGTCCCTTGAAAATCGCTCCGAGGTTTTCGAGAGCGGACTTCTGCACCGGCTTCTTCGCGAGAACCTCTTTGAGCGATTCCTTCTGAGAATCGCTCAACGATGCGACGGCGTCATTGCGGATGAACTCGATGAACTTCGCGAAGCTCGCACCGCCGCGGTAGTTCGCGGCCTTGAGGAACCACTCGAAGTACGCTGTCTGCAGCTCATCGGTCCACCCGGTGTTCAGCAGGCGAATCGAGCGGGCGTACTGCACCTGTTCTTCCTGAGTCGGAGCCGCGTCGATCAGGGCCATGGCTTTCGCCGCGACGGTTGGTGACTGCAGCCAGCCAAGCGTTTCGCACAACAGCCAGTTCAGTTCGAAGGACTCGGACGGGAACAGCGGGTCCAGAGCGGCAGTCAGCTTGTGAATTGTCGCATCATCAGGACGGCCGAAGCGAGTGAGAATGATCTGTAGTGTGCGCTGCAAAGTGAGCTGACTGGTGGCGTCCAGCTCTGGCAGATCAATCGCCAGAACTGCGGCCAGCATTTTGCCACGCATCTGCGTGTCAACTGGGGGACTGGATTCAGTTCGATGCTGCGGGCAGACGCCGGCCACTCGCGCGAGCGCCAGAAGGGCTTCCACCTGGATCGTTGGATCAGACTCCGCCAGTGCTTTGTTGGCCCATGTTTCGACAGGCTGATGTTCGATCGCTGTTCTTGCTGCGGAGCGGATGAAGCGGTCGTTATTAGAAAGATGCGGCCATGCGACATTGACGGCGTTGGGATTCTGTCGGCCGTGAAATTGTTCCAGCGAACGCCGAAGCTCCAGGGCGTCCCTCGTCTTCGGATCCGCTTCAACGAGTTCCGTCGATTCATCACCGACATACGTCACGCGGTAGAGGCCGGACTGCACTTTCCGTCCGCCAATCGTGAAGTACATCGCACCGTCGCCCGGATGAATGATGGTGTCAGTAATCGGCAGCGGTGCTCCGGTGACGAATTCTTCTTTGGTTGCCGTGTACGTAGAACCGTCCGGCTTCAAGTGAACGGCGTAGAGCTTGCCCCAGCTCCAGTCGAGTGCGTACAGCGCGTTCTGATACTTCGCAGGGAACTTTGCACCGTAGCCGAAGGTCATGCCGGTTGGTGAACCCGGGCCGATGTCGAGAACGGGCGGCAGATTGTCAGCATAAAACGTCGGCCGCTTGCCGGCTCCGTTTCGCCAGCCAAACTCGGCACCACTGGTCACCTGACAGATTCGAGTTGGACGGTACCACGGCACATTGAAGTCGTACTCCATGTCGGCGTCGTACGTGAACAGTTCGCCGTCGCGATTAAACGCTGCGTCGAAGATATTGCGAAACCCGTTGGCGTAGGCTTCGAAGTTCTTACCGTCCGGATCGACGCGATAGATGATGCCTCCCGGCGCGAGCACACCGCGGTTGTGCCCCCGGCCGTCCGGGAAACTCGGCAGAAGGTGATCTTCGCCCCAGACCTGAGGGACCTGCGAGGTTTCCGCGAGTTGTGTTGGTTTTGTGCTGTTGCCAGTGATCAGGAACAGCGACTTGCCGTCGGGGCTCGGGACAACGGCGTGGACACCATGATCACCTCTCGCGTCCATTGCCCGTAACAGCTCGACTTTGTCGAGGTTGTCGTCTCCATCACTGTCGGTGACGCGGTAGAGACCGGATGAAATCTTCTTCTCGTAATCATTGACGCCGACGTACAAGGCATCGTTCATCCAGACCATTCCATTAACGGCGCGAATGTCAGCAGGCACGGGTTGCACATCGGCAGCACTGAGAGTTTCTCCTGCGGCCGGGGGCGTAATTCGATACAGCCCGCCGAACTGGTCGCTGACCAGCAGTCGCCCTTTGTTGTCCGAGCAGAGGTTGACCCACGAACCGTGCGTATCGCCAGGCACGGAATACAGCAGTTCGGCTTTAAACCCCTTCGCAACCTTGATGCGTTCAACAGGAGTCGCCTTGTTGCCGGCTTTCTCGGTCACAGCATCGATCGCGGCCTTCGCTTCTTTGCCTTTGAGATGTCGCAGCCTGATATCCTTAAACTCGACCGTCATTGGTTTTCCGCGATGGAGCTGTAACGCGAGAATGCCTTTCCGTTTGGCTTCCGGGTGGCTGTCCGTCAGGTCCATCGTTGTAACGCCATTGACCTGATGAATCTGCCGGTTGCCGACCGCGATGATGGTCAGCTCGTTCCATTCGGTATCGACAAGCTTCTGGTCCTTGTCGCCAACTTCCCCGACGACCTGCGGCTTGCCGTCAGCTCCGACGACAACCCGCTGAAAACGCCGGGCAACAATCCCTCGCCACTTCTCGGCGTAGAGCATTCCGAAGTACTCAGGCTTTGGGTGCAAGTCGGCCTGATAGCCTTTGACGGCAAAGTCCTCTGGTTTGCCAAACCGTTCACTACGATATTGCACTCCCGAGTTATTGCCCGCAAAGCGAACCTTTGCCTTGAACACGAAATCGCTGACCTCGCCACCTTGCCAGACAAGAAATGTGTTTGCCGGGGTGGGCTTGTCGGGTGTTGTTTGACCGAAGATCGCACCGTCTTTAGCAGACCAGAACTCCGTCTTCCCGGCCCAGCCGGAGAGGTCTTTGCCATTGAAGAGAGACTGGAATTCCTGTGCCTGTGCGGTCGCCGCGAGGACAGGGAGCAGCGTCAATGTCGTGAGAAGTTTCATAAGTCTGGTAGTTCCTGTTGTGTTAGGCGACGAGTGTTCGGTGAGGCCACAAGGAAAGCCGCATTCGCGTTGGGCGATCAGAGTGCTGAGTTGTTCGCGGTTGGTGGGTTTGGCAGGAGACTGCAGGGTGTTCTTCATTCGTTCAGGATGGAGTCGATGAAGCTGGCCAAATCCGCAACCGAGAGGTCGCCTGAGCGGTCCTTGTCTGCCCTCTTAAAGAAGATCTCGAGGTGAGCCGTGGAGCCAAGGAAAGTCACGAATTCCTTCTTGCTGAGGACGCCATCGGAATTGGCATCG
>CALDJX010000542.1 GCA_937899075.1 uncultured Planctomyces sp.
TCACTCGCTCGCGCTTCGTGCTGGTATGAAATCGGGAAGTTATTCTGGACACGATCTTAAGAGGTCCTGGCGACGCCGATGCCGCTAATTCCCAACGACTTACGTTCGGGGCAGAGTGGCTTCCGATTTTCGCCTGATGGCACGTAGGCGCGTGTGCCGATGATAGCGGTTGTGTGGACGGTTTGAGGCACTCGTGGCCTCGCTGTCGGAACGCAGAACTCGCTCAACGCGAACAATGATTGACCTCATTGGGTGAAGTGACGAAGGAGTTGGAATGCCCGCGGTAAGCTGCGTTCGAGTTGTTCGGAGTGGCGTTCTGCGCAGACTCATTCGCTGCGCGCTGACTTTCGCGTTTTCCATTCTGACGTTCATCATGGCTCAGTCCGGGACGTTTGCCGGCGAGTCTGGTTTGCTGCCAGACGTAAACCTCGCAGGTAAACAGGCTGCGGACGAGCCCCCTTTGAACGTGGATATTCTGGCTCGAGGTTCGTCGTCTCGCGGCACGCTTCGCGAGGCTCTCGACCAGTTGCCTCTTGCCGATTTGACTGACGACCAGCGCCGCCGAGTCAACAATGTTCTCGAACATCGCAGCATGTTCCGCCGTCTTCCCGCGATTTCTATCGATGCGAATGCGGAAGTTTACAACCACCTGACTCACAATCCGGAGTCGGTCGTCGGCATCTGGCGAGTGCTTGGGATCTCGAAGTTCACAATGCAGCCAACCGGGCCGACGGAGTGGTACGGCGACGCGGGCGATGGTTCAACGGGAACGATCGACGTCCTGAGTCGTTCACCCAATCATCATCTGCTTCTCTGCACGGGAAAATACAAAAGCCCGCTGCTTGCTCGGCCGATTGAAGCCATCTCGGTCATGCATCTGAAGACTCAGTATCAGCAAGGGCAAGACCTTCAGCCGAAAGTTGTGCATGGTCTCGATCTGTTCGTAATGTTTCCTTCGCACACGGTCGACACGGTTGCACGAGTAATCGCGCCGGTCAGCCACATGATTGCCGATCGGAATTTCCGCGAGCTCAGCCTGTTCGTACGGTTCATGAATGTCGCGATGGAGCGTCAGCCGGGCTGGATGGAGCAGACAATTCAGCGAATTGACGGCATCGACCGAGAGCAACGTATCGAGCTGATGAAGCTTTCTGCCCGCGTCTACGTCGACGCTCAGAATCGTCTGGCTAATCAGCAGGCACTCAATCCTGATCGTCGTGTCGAGCAGGCCGGGCTGGAAGAACTGATTGCTCCTTACCGAGTGACGCCGACTTCGCAGTTTACCCCCGCACGAGCACAAAACGCCGACTAACCTCAATTGGCGACCGGCGAAGCGTGCGACTTGCTACGAAATGCTCGGGTAAAAGTCTTCAAGAACCGCCTGCCAGGCGTCCAGCGTTTTACCTGCTGCGAACGCGTTCCGAACCTCTTCATGCGACGGGTGCAGCGGCGCGAATTTGATCCCGAACTTTCGCATGGTGCTGAGAACTCGGCGGTCGTCGTAGATTTCCGAGCAGAGAGAACGCTGCATCTCCAGGACTCGCCGTTGTTCGGTGACGTGTGGTGCGAACTCTGGCTGTCCCGCTGCGAGGTCGCGTGCCTGCCGGAAGATCCACGGATTGCCGATCGCTCCACGTGCGACAGACACACCGTCGACGCCGGTGTAACGGATCATGTCCAGGCAGGACTGAGCCGTAAAAACGTCGCCGCTGCCGATGATCGTTTTGTCACCGGCGTGCTGTTTCACGTCGCGCAGAAAGTCCCAGTTGCTGGCACCGATGTATTTCTGCTTGACGGTTCGGCCATGGACGGTGATCGCTGCGGCGCCCAGCTCGAACGCTCCGTCCAGAATCAGAAAGAAGTTCGATCGACTTTCTTCTGAGTCGTCGATACCTCGCCGCATTTTGACCGAGACCGGCAGGTGAGCAGGAACTTCGTCGCGAACGCGTGCCACGATTTCGAGGGCGGTGTCTGGTTGCGAAAGATGGTATCCACCGCGGCAGCCACCCATTGCGGTGTTAACCGGGCATCCAAAATTGATATCGATCACGTCGAACCCGGCCTCGACGAGCTTTCTCGCGGCCGCCGGAAACTGTTGCGGGTCCGAGCCCATCAGTTGCCCACCCACAGGATGTTCCCCGTCAGAAACCATCAGGTGGCGGCGAGTCTTGTGACGTTGCTTCAGCTCGAGCACGAACTTATCGATCAGAACTTCGGCGATCGTGTACGGAGCACCCAGGCTGCGAGCAACAACGCGCATCGGCCAGTCGCTGTACCCGCTGAGCGCTGCTTGAACGATCGGAAAGTCGATCTCGCAGTTGCCAATGCGCAGCGGTTTGAGAACCAATGGTCCTTCAATGGCCGGCTTCCGCGTTTGAATTGGCGCCGGCTGGTCTTCAGTGAGTGAGGACGGATTGGTCATTGCTCAATACGCAGTCTTGACAGTAGGGGATGTCGAATTCGTCGAAATGAACGGTTATTTCTGAGTGGTAGACGCTGATCGTTCTGCGCAAATGGACACTTTCGGTTGAAATGGCTAACGCGGGACGAGAGGATGAACCGGTCAGATTTAATCACTTGGAGTAACAGCGAAAGGGCCTCTTATGAGCACGATCAGGATTCTGGGGATTCACGGGCTTGGCGACCACCGAGACGGACAATGGATTGATGATTGGGAGAAGGCGATTGTCGGATGTGTCAGTCAATCCGGAGTGAAGGCCGAGTTTGTGCCGTTCAGCTACGACGAGATCTATGAAGAGATAGATATTTCAACTTTGGAAGCTTCGACGGCATTCGTCAAACTGGCGGCGAGTGGAATTACCAGCGGCGCTTCCAATCTAATTGACAATATCGGTGGTCTGTTCGGGCGTCGATCCATTCCTCAGGCGGGAACACGTGGATTGTTCAGTTCGACGAAGCATTTTCTGGAGTGGTACGCAGGTTACGTTGTCGCCTGGCTCGAAGACGACCGGTTTCGTGCAAGTGTTCGAAAACGATTGCTCAAGACGATCGGCGAAGAGAAACCGGACGTCGTTCTTGCACATAGTCTGGGGTCGCTTATCAGCTATGACGCCTTTAGCAGTCATGGAGATCTCGCCAGACACTCCAAGGCGAAGAAGCACCTGCAGCACATGACTTACGTCACGCTGGGGTCGCAGATTGGAAATCCGTTTGTTGTCAAAAATCTGACACCAGGAAGGATTGCGGCTCTTCCGGTCAAGCAGTGGACTCATCTTTACAACCGTGAAGATGATGTCTTCACTGCCGAAATTCGATTGCCTGGCGTCGCAAACTTCATTCAGACTGAGACATTCTTCGATATTGAGGGCTGGAAAGATCATTCCGCTACCCACTACCTGTCCCACCCGGCCACGGTTCGGGGCGTGTGGAAACCGCTGGCGTTACAGCATTCTGCTGCACCCGCAGCCCAGGCACTTGGGAAATCGATGAGCGATTCTCTTCGTTCAACCAGTGCCCGGCGTGCTGCCAGAAGTGAAACTCGACGGCGCGCGTTGCTGGTCGGTATCAATGAGTATCCCGAACCTGACATGCGTCTGCAGGGCTGTGTCAACGACACGTTTCTGATGAGTTCAGTCCTTCAGGAGTGCAAGTTCGAGCCGGAGCAGATGCGTGTCGTCTTGAATGACCGGGCAACAGCGTCGGGGATCCTCGAAAGATTGCACTGGTTGGTGGACGATGCGGCTCCTGGTGACGAGCTCGTATTCTATTACAGCGGGCATGGTGCGCAGCTTCCTACTTACGGCGCAGGAGATTCTGTCGATCAGATGGACGAATCATTGGTTCCGTGGGACTTTGACTGGTCACCGGAACGGTGCATTACTGACGACCAGATCTACAACCTGTATTCACAACTGCCCTACGATACTCGGCTGGTGATGATCTTTGATTGCTGTCACTCAGGCGGCATCCACCGTGATCCAGGTGTCCGAGTGCGAGGCCTGACGGCACCTGATGACGTCCGTCATCGAGCATTGAAGTGGAACTCGAAAGAGGGGATGTGGTTACCACGAGAGATCTCTCAACTGAGCGGAGACTTCTCGAAGGATCAGACTGTTAACGACGCATTTACTGGCCAGGGAGGGAGCCTTCGGCGTATCGGCCGAGCAATGCACCTTCGAGGCGATTCGGCTGACGGTTATGCCCGCAGAAAGAAAGATCGCCCGAAAGCGTCGGAAGAGGCCCCCGTCGGCCCATACCTGCCGCTCATCATGGAAGCCTGCCAGGAGCACCAGTACGCCTACGAATACCGCCACGGAGTCGAAAGCTACGGCGCCTTCACATATTCGCTGGCAGCTGCATTACGGAAAGCCGAGAAAATCAGCTTCAAGCGTCTCACGAAAAAAGTAACTCGCCGACTGAAAAAACTCGGCTACGACCAGAAACCCGCCATCCTCGGCCCGGCAGCGATTACGCAGGCCAATGTTCCATGGATGTAGACTTCTTCGATTCTTGCGGGATCGGAATAATCACGTCTTGGAAACAAATGGCGTCCCTGAACGATACAAGTATGGCAATTGTGATTCGCCGATGGAGATTCGTAAGATCACCACATCATTACAGCTGTCTGCGAACCTGTGGATAGAAATGACAGACGAAGTGCCAAGCGATACTCGCGGCCTTTTATCAGACGCATTCGGATTTTTGCGTTGAAATTTTCACCGCCATCGTTGTCGGTCGCCAGGAAGTCAAACCGGCCACCGTTGAATTCAAATAGCGAGATCACGGTGTCGGCATCGCCGAATGTCTGAAAGGAATACTCCCGCGACTCGTCCGGGACGACTCGGAACGTCGCCGGCTCTCCCATTTCAAGTTGAAGCGGTATGGCGTTAAACGGCACGAGTACTAATTCCGTGTTCGGAACAATTGCGGGGTAGAAGTGCTTCGCAGCCTGTTCGTCAACGCTCGACAAGCCAGGCTTAGGATGCAAGCCTGTCCGGAATTGCGCAGGGAAGGCTATGAGCCCGGCTGCAAATGCATACTGCATGATCGAATCCGGATCCCAATTCGTTCCTTGCACCGGGTGCGATCAGGCCGGTGCTTGGATTTCCGGGGTGTTTCGTTGATCGGGGAG
>CALDJX010000543.1 GCA_937899075.1 uncultured Planctomyces sp.
CCTGAGCGGCATTGGGTGGCACGGCATCTGCGTAAAGGTTGCTTTGGTGAAGGCGAGAAGCCTGAGACTTGAATCAGCTTCCAATCCCTCTTTTTACTATGCCTTTTGTCTTCTCAACGTTTGAAGCGGGCATTCATCACATCGTTGAATGCGTTGCAGAATGCTTCACTGAACTCTGTACCGACGCGATTCGCTTCGAACGGTTCTTTGGGGCTGAGACGACAGGTTACGGTGAGTCAGGTTTGAGGTTTTGAACGACTCAGGACAATGAGTCAGTAACGGCTCGTTTGTCAGTTAAACGAACGGCAGTCTCGTTCTCGCCATCAGTTTTGTGTAGTGCTTGAATTTTATCTCACTGAGTTCTCAGTGGTGCGATCCGTACTTCGTCACTTCCTGCGATCTTTCATCGCATCGTATATTTGCCGCTCGGCATCTCGGAGTTATCAACATGCAGAGTCGTGTGATTCGCTGGCGTCGACTATTCATCTCAGCCATCTTCGGCTCAAAGTCTTTCGGCCCGAAGGCGATTCGCCGAAGTGGTCGCCTACACTTGCGGCAGAGTCAAAGCCTTGAGATCCTCGAAGTTCGGCAGCTTCTTAGCGCGACGACGTTTGCAGCGTCGGATGCCGCTCAGACTGAGGATCTCACAATCGACCAGGTTGCTTTGGTCGAGCACGTGCAGAGTTTGCGAGTCGCAGAATTCCGGTCTCTGACCGTCGAGCAGGCTCCATTTCTCAGTCAGCAGCAGATTCACAGTCTCGGGAATCGGTCAGCGTTTCAGCGAATTCCGTTGAACGCGAGGCAGGCTCTTACGGCTAATCAGATTTCGTGGCTGCGAGTTCGCAAAACCGGTCTCCAAGGGCTAACCAACGATCAGGTTGACGGACTGACCGTGGAGCAGGTGCAGTCTTTGAAGCTGCGAGATCTTCGAAGTCTCATCCCGAGCCAGGTTCCAAATCTGTCTGCCGAACAGACCACTCGTTTGAGCGGCTATCACCAGCTTCGAAAGTTGTCCGACGAAGCGAGAGACGCCCTGACCGGCGACCAGATTCGAATGCTCGACGTTCGTCGGTCGCGGCTTGACCTGTTGAGCGGTGATCAGATTGCCGAGCTGTCACTCGGCCAGCTCGATGACGTTAATCGGGAATCCGATGTCGAGATGCTCAGCGTTGAGCAGCACGAGATCCGCAGCATGATGTCCGCCGGGCACGCTCCACCGGCAACGTCGGCTTCGACTTCTGCAATGACAGCCGTGGCCGAAATGCCCGTTGGAAACAAAACGGTCGGAGAGATTCGGGCACTGACTTATCGACATTTCGAATCTCTTACTGCCGAGCAGTCGCCGTATTTAACGCTCGAACAGGTCGCGTCGATTCCAAATGGCTGGCACCTGAGCCGAATCCCGGAAGCTACTCGCTTTGCATTGACGGCTTCTCAGGTGCGATCGCTGAACGTTGCGGATACGGGGCTGACGTCGCTGGCAGTCGATCAGGTCAGCGAGTTGTCGGCAGCTCAGATTCAGAGTCTGAACTACAGAGAATTCGAACGGCTCAACGCCGGACAGTCTCCGCTGCTGACGGCAGAGCAACTGCAGCAGATTCCGAACCACTGGTGGTTTGAACGAATTCCGGATGACGTCCGAGACGCGTTGACCGGTGACCAGATCAAGGCGTTGTCGGTCGAAAACGTCGGACTTTCCGGCTTGACCGCTGAGCAGATCGCGGAGTTGTCGGCGGCTCAGGTTCAGGGAGTGAGTTACGGAAGCTTTGAGTTTCTGACCGGTGAGCAAACTCCGCATTTGATCACAGAGCAGCTTCAGAGCATTCCCAACGAATGGTGGTTCTACCGAATTTCAGACAGTGCTCGCGCGGCCCTGACCGAAGATCAAGTTCAGAGTCTTGATGTCGCAACGGTGAGGCTCGTCGGCCTGATTGATCAGCAAGTGAGGTGGCTGACCGTCGACCAGATTCAGACGTTGTCGTATCGTGATTTTGATCGACTCGATAATGCTCAGGTCACAAACCTGACCGGAGACCAGATTACCTCGATTCGTAACGGATGGTATTTCAACGGGATTTCGGAAGAGGTTCGATACAGCCTGACTGATGAGCAAGTGCAGAGGCTGAACGTTGCGGAGATCTCGATCCGCTACATCAGTCCGGCTCAGCGAGGTGCTTTGACCAGTCAACAGATTCAGTCGTTGACACAGCACGACTTTCAGTACCTGACCGCTGATCAGGTTAAGCATCTGACGCGCGAGCAGATGGGATCGATTTCGAACAAGTGGTATTTCCTGAGAATGTCAGACGCCGCGAGAGCAGCACTCAATCAGGACCAGCTCCTCGCTCTGCCGAATGCAGTACACGCCGGTTTGAATCACCAGCCGACCGCTTTGTTTGCGCCGACGGAAGACCACGGTCCGATGCACGAGATGGCCGCCGGAACGGTCGGCCCGATGGAGCACGTCCATGACGCGGCTGAACATTCCGCGTCCAGTACTGCTGGGCACACGGGGCACGGAACCAGCGATACGACCGCCGACGGCGGAGATGCGCACCACGATCCGAACGGCCCGCATGCTGATGACCCGAACAAGCAGGATGAGCATCTGGCTGTTCTGGGGCTTGTTGCGAGGGATCAAGCGACGTTCGTCAGCATCGCCAGCGGTGAATGGTCCGACGCCGGAATCTGGCAAGGTGGAGTTGTTCCGGGCGACGACGCTCAGGTCGTGATTGCTCTCGGCACAACGGTGATCTTCGACGTGATTCAGTACGACTCCATGAACTGGGTCCGTGTTGACGGAGTTTTGAACTGGGACACCGATGACGACACTCAGATGTTGCTCGACACTTTGGTCGTCGATCCGGCCGGCCTGCTTCAGATCGGTACCGCCGACACTCCGGTTGAACACGGAGTCGCTGCACGGATCGTCATCGCAGACAGTGGTACTGACATCGATCTCGTACATGATCCGCTGCAGATTGGCCGTGGAGTCATCTCGCACGGGACAGCCAGACTATTTGGCGAAGAAGTGACACCATTCGTCTCTCTGGACACGGATCCGAGACGTGGTGACACGCAGCTCGTGCTCAGTGCAGTGCCCGTGAACTGGGAAGCTGGACACAGGCTTGTGTTGACTGGCACGAGCTCGAACCATCGCAACACTCAGGACGAAGAGTTGGAGATTGTCTCGATCGACGGCAACGTCGTGATCGTCGATGCCGATTCGGCCGAGCCGGGCATCCAGCCGTTGGAGTACAACCATCTAACGCCCGAAGGCTATGACCTCAGCGTCTACGTAGCGAACATGAATCGCAACGTGGTGATCATGTCGGAAAATCCCGCGATCACACAGCGGCGCGGCCACGTCATGTTTATGCATAATCAGCGAGTCGAAGTTGAAAATGTTGGCTTCTACGGACTCGGTCGTACCGACAAGCGGAACCCGGCCAACGACGCGGTTCTTGACGATAACGATGTTCTGGTTCCCGGTCTCAATCAACGAGGGCGCTACGCCGTCCATTTCCATCGAGCTGGCACGACGTACGCTGACAATCCCGGCGAAGTCTCCGGCAGTGTCGTGGTCGATAGTCCCGGTCTGGGCTTCGTGAATCATCAGAGTTATGCAAACTTCACGCAGAACGTTGCCTTCAACGTTGTCGGCTCGTCGTTCTTTACGGAGTTCGGCGACGAGATCGGCTCGTTCGTCGGCAACCTGGCAATCGCGAACAGCGGGTCTGGTGACGGCCTGGAAGCTCGCGAGGATATCTTCGACTTCGGGCACGGCGGACACGGTTTCTGGCTGCAAGGGCCGGGTGTCGAAGTCGTCGACAATATTTCGACCGGAGCTCGTGACTCGGCCTTTAACTTCTTTACGACATCCAGCGAAGCAAAGTTCAAGACGGTCAATGTGGAAGACCCCAGCCTCGCGGCCGGTCGTGACGAAGTACCTGTTGGCATGGTTCCGCTCAGGAAAGTCAGCGGCAACACAGCGTTCGGAAGTCGCAGCGGTCTGGAAACCTGGTTCCACCAGACGAACTCCAACGCCGGGCAGTCGTACATCGAAGACTTCACCGCGTGGAACGTTGGTCGAGGAATTTTCAATCCTTACACCGGTCGAACGACGATACGAAACGCCACGTTGATCGGAAACGTCGATCGTCCGAGCGGAACGGCTCTTGGTCGAAACAACGTGACCAACCAGATGACCTACGAGAACGTACACGTTGTGGGCTGGAGTGTCGGCATTGATGTTCCGGTAAATCGCACGACGGTCATTCGGAACGGGTATTTCGAGGCCGTCCAGGCAATCCGAATCAGCACGGCTCACGACTCGCTTCGCGAAGTCGACATTCTGGGCGATCCGGAATTCGCCACACTGACGGATTCTCAGCTTCGAGGCCGCAGTCAGTTCGACATTTTCATGGATGGCGAGATTTCGATTAAGAACCGCGATATCGAAACTTACTTCACGCCGGACATTGTTCGTCGTGGCACCGTGAGGTTTAACGATCACCAGGTTTACTATCACAAACAGGCTGCCAACTTTGTTCCATTTCCTACCGAAACCACACCGGACTGGATGCCGCCCGAGCTGATCGACAAAACGAATACCGAACTCTGGACGCAATTCGGAATTGCTCCTGGCGGAACGGTCGCTCCAGAAGACGCCGTCGAAGTGGATCGTGTGAATGGTCTTGTGGGCTCTCGATCGGAGTATCAAACGCCACTTCAGTTAAGAAGTGCGAAGTACACGAATCAGCTTGCCGGTTACCAGCTTCGGTACATTGATGAGAACGGCGAGTTGATTGTCGATGCAGCAACGGTCGACCTGCGCGAAGGCTGGAACCTTCTGACGCGAATTGTAAATGGGCAGACAAGGACATTCTTCATCTTTGGCGATGTGACCGCGCCGGAGTTCCGACTCACAATGACCGACGAAGAGCTTCGTGTGAATCCGCTGGGTCTCCGACACGGCTTTGTCGTCCACGGGCAAATCTTCGACGACAGCTTCGGAGATATGACGTTCCGGCGAAGGTTTAACGATCTTGCCGAGCGGCCAATCCTGACAGCAGACGACGGCACTGAGACCATCGAACT
>CALDJX010000544.1 GCA_937899075.1 uncultured Planctomyces sp.
TGTCTAACTCAATATGTCTCGAATCACGTGTCCATGGACGTCGGTCAAGCGACGATCGATGCCGTCATGCCGGACGGTCAATCGTGTGTGGTCGATACCGAGCAAGTGCAAAATAGTGGCGTGAATATCGTAGACCTGTGTCGGACTGCTTCGGTCAAGCGGTTTGTAGCCCCACTGATCCGACTCACCGTGGGTCATGCCTCCCTTGATGCCGCCGCCTGCGAGCCAATTCGTAAATACATATGGATTGTGGTCGCGTCCCTTGCTTCCCTGAGTGCTTGGCATGCGGCCAAATTCAGTGGTCCACAGGACTATCGTCTCCTCCAGCAGGCCGCTTTGCTTCAGGTCTTTCAGCAACGCCGCCGTCCCGACTGCCATTCCTCGCGCCAGCGGCCCATGATCGCGCTTGATATCTTCATGGGAATCCCAGTTGCGCCGCGGAAAACCGTTATCGTTGCCGGACCAGATTTGGATGAATCGCACTCCTCTTTCCAGCAACCTTCGAGCGATCAGGCACTTCCGCCCAAAGTATTCCGCTTCCTCCGCGGGGTTGATCTGGTCCGGATAGGTCGCCGCGAGTCGATCAAGTCCGTACATCTTCATGATGTGATCCGGTTCGCCGGAAATGTCCAATGCTTCAGGCGCAGAGAGTTGCATGCGAGCCGCCAATTCATAGGAACGGATTCGAGCGTCGAGCCGTGAATCGTTGTCGCGCTGCTGCTGATAGCGCCGGTTCATACGGTTGAGCAGACTCAGTCCGTCGCGGTCTCCCTCTTTCGTCACGTAGTCGGCGTGAGGCAGCAGATCTTCAATTGGATTGTCACGCTGAGGAAAGATCGCTGTTCCTTGCGAACTGGCAGGCAAGAACGCTGATCCCCAGTTCTTGGGACCGTTGCTTGCATAACCGCGATGGTCGGGCAGTACGACGAACGTCGGCAGGTCCTCGTTGATCGATCCCAACGCGTAACTGATCCACGAGCCCATGCCAGGAAAGCCGGGTCGTTGGAACCCGGTTGCCTGTAGATAGGTTGCTTGAGAGTGCACTCCGGTCTTACCGACCATGTTATGCACAAACGCGATATCATCGACACAGGAACCGAGCGGCTCAACGACCTCACTGATCATCTTTCCCGACTTGCCGTGACGTGAAAACTTAAAGGGTGATTTCATCCAGGGCCCGAGTCCATTTTGAAACGCCTCCACGTGTTCACCAAAGTCGGATTCTTCTCCGTGATGCTTCTCCAGCATCGGTTTGTAATCCCACAGATCGAGATGACTGGCGGCCCCGCCCATGAATAGTTGCACGACCCGTTTTGCTTTTGGGGGATGGTGCAGAACTTTCACCACGCCACCGGATGATGCTTGCGATTCTTCCTGCAGCATCGTCGCCAGCGCCAGGCCGCCGAATCCGGCGGCGCCGCTCAATAGAAAGTCACGTCGATTTGACATGGGTTAATTCCTTTGCTGGACCAGTCAGTCCAAAAACACAAACTCACTGAGGTTAAACAGCATGCGACACAAATTCGGGAGTCCATGAGACCGAGCGTAAGCGACGAGTTCTGCCTGCTCTGTCTCACTGGCAGGGCGTTGCAGGACCAGTTGCACGGCATGCTGAACCTGAGATTTCAGATCGCCGGACTCCTGCTCGACGCGTGATGCAAACCGTCTGGCCATTTCCAGATTGAATGTGTTGTTCAGCAGTGAGAGTGCCTGGAGCGACGTGAGTGTTTCATTGCGTCGGGGAGTACTCTGCGACGAATCGGCGCAATCGAGCGTGGTCATCCAGGGATCGGGCTGAGAGCGCACGATGAATCGGTAAATGCTGCGGCGATGCGAAGCGGGATCATTGGGATCGAACTTGTGATACTCGTAGTGCGGGGAGTGCGCCGTCTTCTCCAGTTCAAACAGATAAAAGCCAGGGCCGCCCATCTTCGGATCGAGCGCGCCGCTGATGGATAGAATCGAATCTCGGATTTCCTCTGCGGTCAAGCGGCGACGATTGGCTCGCCACAGGTATTGGCTCCCCACATCGATCGTCGCATTTGCAGCATCGTGTTGGGCTGACTGCTGGTAAGCATTACTGGTGACGATCAATCGGTGCAGCGACTTCATCGACTCACCCGAGTCACGGAACTCAACCGCCAGCCAGTCCAGCAGTTCGGAATGAGTCGGCCTGGCACCCATCCGTCCAAAGTCGTTGGGCGTTTCGACGATCCCGCGGCCGAAATGATATTGCCAAATCCGATTCACGATCGATCGCCAGACAAGCGGGTGATCTTTGCGGGTCAACCAGCGGGCCAGCGCCGCGCGACGCTGAGCTTCGTCAAGCTCCGCATCAAGCAGGAAGTTGTCCGACTCATCAAACGGCAATACGCCAGGTATAGCGGGCTCACCGGGTTGTTGGATGTTGCCGCGATGAAGCACGTGGATCATCCGCGGTTTGCCTGCGGTGGGCTTGAAATTGCCACGAGACTTGAAGTTCGTCGCCGCCGCGAAAACCATCTTTCCCTTTGGCAATTTGCCGAGCCGGTCCTGTGTCTCTTTGATTTCCTTGCGGATCTCATCGTCGCGCCGATTTCGCTCGGGTGTGTTGATCGACGCCATGAGCTCGTCGCGTTCTTTGGTTGCCGCAGCGAGCTGTTGTTGCAGATGCGGATCGCCGCCCTGCGCCCAATATCCATCGGTCAGATTTTGTCTCGCCCAACGCACGGGCGCTTCGATCGAATCGCCTGATGTGACTTTGGCCCCCAAGGCGACATTGGTACCGTCCGCTTGCAGAGTCTGCAGCTCGGCCAGGGCCATGATGAAGACCCCTTTGCGATCGGCGAGCCGGGTCGCCGTGACGCGAATCCTGCGAATCGTCTGGTCGACACTCGCAATTTCCACCGGGGACAATCGCGGGTTTGGAAAGTTGGATTCCGTTTGGTCGAGAACGGTCTCCCAATCACCTTCCAGTGATACTTCGACACGAAAGCGAACGGGGAATCCAAAGCCTGCGCCTATGTTCCCAAAATCATCATGGCATGGCCGCAGCACAATCTGTGAAACCTCAAGCCCTTTACCGAGATCGACTTCCACCCACTTTTCGACGTCCTGCTGCCTTGCGATCGCAGTGTGATAGCCAAACTGCGGCTTTTTTAGGACTTTGGTTTTCGCCTGGAATTCCGCAATCTGTTTCTTGAGTTCCGCCAGCCTGGGGCCGCCCAGATCGGCAAGTTCCCTGGCAGATTCTTTCTCCTGTTTTCGCAACTCTGCCAGGCGAGCATCGAGCTCGTTACGTTGGCGCTCGATCTTCGGATCCAAATCGTAAGTGCGATCCGCGCGGTCGACGGCGGCAAACAGTGATTGCAGTCCGTAGTAATGTTCCTGTGTGATCGGATCGAACTTGTGGTTGTGGCACCGGGCACACTGAATGGTCACGCTGCAAAACGCATTCAGCGTGTTGGACACCATGTCGTCACGGTCCAGGTTTCGCGCCACCTTGCCGTCAATCTTTGTCTCCGGGACTTCCACGTGACCGATGTGGTCCCACGGTCCAGCGGCGATGAAACCGAGTCCCAGGATTCCGTCCGGCTGGCCCGGAAACAAAACGTCTCCGGCAATCTGTTCCTGGACGAACCGCGAGTACGGTTTGTCTTCGTTGAATGATCGAATCACGTAATCACGGTAAGGCCATGCATTGCCGCGCAGCTTGTCCTTGTCATAACCATGCGTGTCGGCGTACTTGACGACGTCCAACCAGTGTCGCGCCCAGCGTTCGCCATAATGTTTCGACCGAAGCAGTTGATCGACCAGTTTTTCATAGGCCTGGGGATCTGTGTCATTAACGAATTGATCAACTTGTTCGTGAGTTGGCGGAAGTCCGATCAGGTCGTAGGTCACTCGGCGAATCAGGGTGCGGCGGTCGGCTGGCTTCGAAGGAGTAAGTCCCTTTTGATTCAATTTGTTGAGGATGAACTTGTCGATCGTGGACTTTGCCCACCGATGGTCGATCTCGGGAACTGGCGGGCGGATCAACGGCCGA
>CALDJX010000545.1 GCA_937899075.1 uncultured Planctomyces sp.
GGTACTCGTTGAACTCTGCTGGGCGGTCGACACTGTGCTGCTTCCTGAAATACTGGGGTAAGAACGAGCCGAGAAGTGTACCGCGACGCCGGGACAGTCGCGAGTGTTGATTTCGGTCTGTGGGGCCGGAATGACGGCTCCGGAGCTGTCGATTCGATCGACAATCAGCTGACACCGTAAACGTCGAGCGGGTTATGTCGATTTTCGCGGCTCTCCACGAAGCTGCGTGAGACCTTCTGCGCACCCATGGCGAACCTGAAACACTGTATCGATTGTCCTGGGTGACTTCGGGTTCGCGTCTTCATGCGATTTGTCGCTTGTTGTGGAGGCGAGTTGGCGACCGTAGACTATTCGTTCGGCCAACCGAGCCGTGTCCGTCCCCACCAGGCCTGCACCCGTGCGGCCGCCCTGCCTCAATGCCAAACCATCCACGCCCAAAACAAACACACGAGAAGCAGCATGGATTCGAGAGATAACGAACAGCTTTCATTTGAGACTCGGTGTGTTCATACCGGTGTGGATAAGGACTCGTCTTATAACAGCGTCATCACGCCGATTTATCCGAGTTCGACGTTCTACTGGGACGACCTCGAGACGACGAAAGGGTACGACTACACGCGGAGCGGCAATCCAACGCGGACCGCCCTCGAAGAAAACATCTCCGCTCTCGAAGGCGGAATTGAATGCCGCGCGACCAGCACGGGCATGTCGGCCATCACGACCGTGCTGCACCTCTTCCAACCGGGCGACCACATTATCGCCGGAGACGACATCTACGGCGGGACATACCGCCTCTTTGCTGACGTCTTCACGAAGATGGGCATCGAATTCACGTTTGTGAAAATGGGCGACGTCGCCAACGTAAAGGCAGCCATCAAACCCAATACAAAGTGCGTCTGGATCGAAACGCCCAGCAATCCGCTGCTGAACCTCGTCGACATCGCGGCTGTGGTCGCGGTCGCCAAAGAGGCCGGCGCGATCACGGTTGCTGACAACACGTTCCTTTCTCCATACCTTCAGCGGCCGATGGAACTGGGCGTCGACATCGTCGTTCACTCGACGACGAAATACCTCAACGGGCATTCTGACGTGGTTGGCGGCTGCGTTGTTTCGAAGTCGAAAGAGCATGCCGAACGCGTCGCGTTTACTGTGAATGCACTCGGTCTGGCCTGCTCACCGTTTGATGCCTGGCTGGTGCTGCGAGGAATCAAAACTCTAGGCCCGCGAATGGAAGCTCATCAGCGAGGGGCGATGGCTCTGGCTGAAATGCTGGACGCTCACGCCGCTGTCGAACACGTTTACTTCCCTGGTCTGACGTCGCATCCTCAGCACGAACTCGCCAAGAAGCAGCAAAGCGGCTTCGGCGCGATGATGAGTTTCGACGTAAAAGGTGGACGGCCTGCCGCCGAACACATCTTTAAGACCGCGAAGTTGTACTCGCTGGCCGAATCGCTCGGCGGAGTTGAATCGCTGTTCGAATACCCGGAATCGATGAGTCACGCGTCAATGTCGCTGGAAGCGCGTCGTGAAGCCGGTATTACCGAAAAGACGATCCGCATCTCGGTCGGAATCGAAAGCCCGGACGACATCGTCGCTGACATGAAGCACGCGCTGGATACAATCGGCTAGAACGACGGCGAGACCGATCGTCACGTTCGTCCGTTATGCAAAAGGAACCGTCACTGTGAAACCGCGAGTACTGACAGCATTGCCTGTTTACAACGAAGCGACACACGTGGCTCAGGTGCTGCGTGAAGTGCAGAAGTATGCGGACGACATTCTCGTTGTGAATGACGGGTCGAGCGACGGAACCGCCGACGTCCTGCTCAGCGTTCCCGGCATCCGAGTTGTTACCCACGGCGACAACCAGGGGTACGGAGCGGCGCTGAAGACCGCGTTCTGCTACGCCGTCCGTAACAATTACGACGTCGTCGTGACGATCGACTGCGACGGTCAGCACGAGCCGAGCCTCATCCCAGAATTGGCCGCCGCCGTCTATCCCGAAGAAGGCGAGCCGGTCGATATTGTTTCCGGCAGCCGGTACCTCAAATCGTTCGATGGAGACTCACCGCCGCCGGAAGACCGTCGCCAGGTCAACGTCGAAGTGACTCGCTACCTCAACGAAAAACTCAAGCTGAATCTGACCGACACGTTCTGCGGTTTCAAAGCGTACCGCACGCATGCTCTGGAAAATCTGAAGATCACGGAACTCGGGTACGCCATGCCGCTGCAGCTTTGGGTTCAGGCCGTGCAGCTCGGCATGAGAATTACGGAGTTCCCCGTTCCGCTGATTTACCTCGACGAGGAACGTTCGTTCGGCGGTTCGCTCGACGATACCGAGCGGCGGCTGCGTTATTACCACGAAGTGATGGACCGGGAACTCGACGCACCGGCCGGCGAAAAAGTCACGACACTCACTGGCCCGACGCTTTGCGATTAGATCGACCGAGGATGTAGGGTTTGACAAGCGAAGCGCCGGCATACCTTTTCTTTAGATCACTCAACCTGAAAACTGGCACGCCGGCACTTCGCTTGACATGCCCTACGCAAAAGTACTGACGTAACGCTCCTCTTTTTCTTCGACCGAACGATGGAACTTCTGGAACGCTCAGCCACGATGAACGGTCGCGAAGAATCAGCCTGGGAACGTACTCGACTTCGCGTCCCACGAGAGAACGGCACGTTCCTCATTCACCCCGAGCCGGCGTCAATCGTTCGGCACATTGAACAGCTTCGCAACTCGCCAGAGCTGGCTGGTTCGGTCGAGTGTCGCATTCTGAACCGCGGCTTGACTGAATTCCGTGCTGCCGCCAGAGCCGAAGTCATCGCGGCGGCCTCGCTATGGACGTCCGAGTTACTTGGTCGAACGGTCGATGTTGGAACATCCGCTCCGCTGATCATGACGGGGCACCAGCCAGAGCTGTTTCACCCCGGAGTCTTCGCGAAAAACATTGCGACCTCACAACTGGCATCTGGATTCAACGGCGTCGGACTGAACCTGGTTGTCGACAACGACCTGATGGCCAGCACGCAGATTCGCGTGCCCGTCGGAGACCGCGAAAATCCTGGCGTCGCCACGATCGATTTCGACACCGCCCGGCCAGCACTTCCGTGGGAAGAGGCTCGAGTTTCTGACACGAGCAAGCTGGAAACATTCGCCGGACGTGTTTCCGATGCGATGAGTCAGTGGAACATCGAACCGTTGGTTGACGCGTTCTGGCCTGATGTTGTTGCCAAAGCCCGCGAGTGTGCCGACGCAGGTCAGCGAGCGTCGTTGGCTGAATGTCTGACGGCCGGTCGAGTTTCACTGGAGCACCGTTGGGGGCTCGGCAATCTTGAGCTGCCGATCAGCCGGCTCTGCGAAACTGAAGCGTTCCGATCATTCGCCGCGCACATTCTTCTGCACGCTGTTGAATTTCGCCGAGTCTACAATCAGGTGCTCAACGAGTATCGCCGTGTGAATCGACTCCGAAGCTCGTCGCACCCTGTTCCTGAACTTGAACTTCAAAACGGCTGGTGCGAAACGCCGTTCTGGATCTGGCAGTCTGACAATCCGAGACGCGGCCGACTTTTCGTACGTCAGGTTGGCGAGACTCTGGAACTCGCGACAGCTCCTGAGTCCTCAGCGATCGTTCACAGTTTGACGATGAGTTCAGAGGCGACCGTCGATGACGCAACGGCTGCGTTGAAACTTTTATCTGAAGCGGGGCTGCGACTTCGAACCCGAGCGTTGACGACAACGTTGTTTTCCCGACTGTGCCTCTGCGACCTTTTCGTGCATGGCATCGGCGGTGCAAAGTACGACGCCATGACAGACCGCATCGCTTCGCGATTCTTCGGAGTCGGTCTGCCTGAATACTTGACGCTGTCGGCGACCGAGTGGCTAGCGATCGGCGAGCCTCACTCTGCGACGGCGTCCGACGTTTCGCGACTTCGTCAGATGCTGCGAGAAATTCAACAGAACCCACAGCGTCACGTTGGCCCGAATATTCCCGCCGCTGCTCAAGCACTCGTCGCCGAGAAGGCGTTGTTGATTGCCGAGCAGAATGCCGGACGAAATACGGAGGCCACACGCGAGACTTCTTTAAACGGTCAAAGCGGCCAAAGACGATACCGCCGCTTCCCGGAAATCAACCGCGAACTCGCCCTGCAAACCGAGCACCAGCGGCGGCTCATCCGAGAAGAACTCACTCACGTCGAGCAACGCGTCGCCGCCAATCGGACGCTCATGAGTCGAGAATTTTCCTTTTGTCTCTTTTCCGATTCAACGATCCAGAGCATGATCAACAGACTTCGGAGCGACTTCTCATTAATCGAGTAGTGAGCGGGGAGCAGATTTATATGAAACGCACTGCAAAAACTGGTCAGAAAGCGGTAGTCCTCACCGTTTGCGTCGTCTGTTTGACTGTCAGCTACAACCTGCAAAAGGCGACCGAACTTTCGGCAACGCAGGAAGTCGAAAAATCAGCGATTCGGACCGTGATTTTCCGTTCGCATCTTGATGGATCATTGGATGACGACCCCAAAGTCAGAGTCGGTGAAAGAGTTCAAGTTGCACCGGCCGCGTCTGAACCGACGTCAAAGCACGATCCCATCCTGGTGAAATTGCCGACTCGTACCCCGTTCACGCACGACGACGAGTTGTACTATCTTCGCGGGTTCGCCGTTGGCCAGTTGTCCGCACAGAATCTGCAATTCTTGTGACGCTCAAACGGATCCGCAGCATGCCAGCACGATTCATGGAACGCTGGCTGGCAAGCGGGTTTTGATGCTCGGAGTTCCGAGTAGATTCGGCCAACCTCGAAGGATGCTGCTTGAGCCTGCTTCCGACGTTCGCAAGTGAGCAACGTCGGTTTTCAGAAGCTCCGATTTGCGAGCGATCGGCGGCGGAGACTTGCATCGTCCAACTGACGACTGGTCCCCCGGGGAGGGATGTCTCTGCATCCGTGGCGATAATGCGTCGCGAGAAGTAGACGCGACATAAGGTTCTGCGCGGGCCCGGTGCACCGACACTACACAGAACCAAATTATCGCGAGGGATATTGTGGCTGAACTTTGGCAACTCATTGGCGGCGCTGGTTATACAACGGCGGTTTTTGCACTCGGTCGATTATCTTCCAGCATCAGTTGGTCGACGTTGTTCGACTCTGCCGCGGAAAAGACGTCGTCACAATCGTCAAAGCCAACAGCTTTCGGAACGCCTGACGGGTTGCTGACGGAAATCAAGCGGGAGTTGAATACGCATTCGGCTTCGACTCGCCTGCTGACTGAAAAGCTGGACTCGGCTGACCACGACGTGATTTGCAGTCAGGCCGCGGCGACTCGTACAGACAATTCGCAGTTTCAGAAGTTTCTGTCTGATCGTTGTTCAGAGCTGGAGAAACATCCGGGAAGTCGCGCCGGTGCCGTGAAAAAACTTCTGGGAAATCTTGCGGGGCATCGTCGCCGAGCCAACGAACTGGACGGCGTACTGGCAAAGTTCGAAGACCCCACACAGATCGAATCAGCCATCTCGCCTTTGCGGGACTGCATTCGGTCGCTCGAGGATCACAACAAGCGCCTGCAGAGTGAGCTTGAGAAAACCCGTCAGGCTGTCGCTCAGCAATCGCAGAAACTTGAACTGGCTCAGGAAGAAGCTCGCGTCGATGCTCTGACTGGTCTACCGAACAGACGCGCTTTCGACGAAAGAATCGAAGCCCTGCATGAAGAATTCATTCAGGCTGGCACGACATACTCAGTGGCGTTGCTTGACGTGGACCATTTCAAGAAGTTCAACGACGAACATGGCCACGCAGTCGGTGATAAAGTGCTGGAAGTTGTTGGGGAAGTGCTTCGCCGAACCCAGCGCGGAACCGATCATGTCGCAAGGTATGGCGGAGAAGAGTTTGTCGTTCTGCTGCAAAAGATCCCCGGACATCAGGCACGATCGGTCGTCGACCGACATCGTGGCCGAGTTGGCAAAGCATCGCTGCGAGTCGACGGCAAAGACTTGAGCATTACCGTCAGCGCAGGCGTGGCTGAGATTCAGCCTGGCGAGTCCGTTGCCGATGTGTTGGTGCGAGCTGACGCGGCCCTCTACGCAGCGAAATCGGCGGGACGTAACCAGACGTGTCTTGACGACGGGACGAAGGTTGTCGACATGGACAATCAGAGTCTGCGTGAAGAAGTCGCGTTGGCCTGACTCGCCTGGCCTCGACACGGCATCTTATTCCGCACGATCTGAACAAGCGGCGGGAGGAATCTCCCTGATCAATCCTCGCAGACAATTCTGTTGCCGTCGGGCAGCCTAGACTTCGTAACAAACCAGCCGACTTGGCGCGACGCAGGACTGAGTTGATCGAGGGATACCGTGTTCGACTTCCGGGAAATATTCAACGGTGCTACGCAGCCGGTATTGTTGGCCGACTATCTCTGGCGAGACGCGTTGCACAGCTTTGCAGGTTTGGCCGTCTATACAGCGGCTGTCTTTGTGCTTGGCTACTTGACAGCACGTGCACGCTGGGCAGCGTTGCGTGACACGAACAAGGCTTCGTCGAATCAAGAAACCGATGCGGCCAACGCTGCTCGTGAATGTGACAATCTGCTGGCCGAGATTCGGCAGGAACTTGATTCGCATTCAGATTCCGCTCGTCGGCTGAACGAAAAGCTTGACTCTTCGGATCGAGACCTGATCTGTGACCAGGCATTGGAAACTCGGGCTGAGAATTCTGAGTTTCAACAGTTTCTCGATGACCGATGTTCGAAGCTTAAGCTGCATTCGCAGCATCGCGGCGGAGCGTTGAAAAAGTTCATCAAGAGCATGGCTGGACATCGCCGACGTTCGGGCGAACTGGATGTCGTGCTTGCTCGATTTGAGAATCGAGACCAGTTCGAATCGGCCATCTCGCCGCTGCGTGCTTGCATTCGAGACTTGCAGGATCACAACAGGCACCTGCAGGCCGAGCTTGATGCCACTCGCAAGGCGGTCGCACAGCAGTCGCAGCAGCTTGAAGTGGCTCAGGAAGAAGCTCGAATTGATACGTTGACAGGGCTTCCCAACCGTCGAGCGTTTGACGAAAAAATCACGGAACTGCATTCGCTGTTCGAACGAGGCAACTCGCCATACGCCGTCGCTCTGTTGGACATTGATTTTTTCAAGACCTTTAACGACGAACACGGCCATACCGTCGGCGACAAGGTTCTGGGGTTCGTCGCCGATATTCTGCGAGGCACTCAGCGGTGGACGGACCACGTTGCTCGATACGGTGGCGAAGAGTTTGTGATCCTGCTCCCCCGTATGGCTGGCCACAAAGCGAAGTTCGTGATTGACCGGCAGCGCGAAAAAATCGAACACGCTGTATTGAAGATTGATCGTCAGAACTTGAGTGTCACCGTAAGCGCAGGCGTCGCAGAAGTTTTTCCCGGCGACACGCTCGCGAAAGTTCTGGCGCGAGCGGACCAGGCGTTGTACGCAGCGAAAGCCGCAGGGCGAAACCAGACATGCCTCGAAGACGGCGGCAGCATCGTCGAGGTCAGCCAGTTACGTTTGCAGGAAGAAACTGCGGAGCTGCCGACCTCGTAAAAGCCAGCCCATTTTCTTTCGTAGTTTCTGGTCAGGAACTGAAACACTGAACGGCAATTGTTTAGGAACCTGTTCGAAATAACTTCCCGAAAAACCGCCACGTGATTCCCGCGCAGGCG
>CALDJX010000546.1 GCA_937899075.1 uncultured Planctomyces sp.
ATCAGCGACGCCATTGATCAGAAGCTGGAGCCGGAATCGTTGCCGCCATTGTCGGCGTCTGTTGCGGCTGAGTCATCAGCATCGTCAGCTGCCGGATCGTCAGAGGCGAACTCGGGGAGAATTGGCTGCCGTTCGGGGAACATGTGGTACGTCGGGAATTCTTTGTTCTGCTCGCGGAGACAAATAATCAGTCCGGACTCCGTTGCCATGTAGAGTCGGTCGGTCAGTTCATTGCCGTAGCGGATAGAGAAATCTTTCAATTTCAGAGACCCAATCGGTGCTCCGTCGGACGATGCCAGAATCGACACCTGCCCCAGGTTGTCCGTCAGGAAGACGAGATTCTTTGTCGCGCCAACAAAGTCTTCCATGTACGGCTTCTTCCAGCGTCGTTCTCCTGAATTCTTCGAGATGCAGAACACGCCGCCGCGGTGAGGGAACACGTAGCAGTTATTGCCGATCACGCGGACCTCTTTCTTGATCGGAAGTCCCGCCACAAACTGCCACCGCACGGAACCGGTGTCCTGCTTAATGCAGAACACATTGAAGTCTTCAGAAGCCAGGTAAACGAACCCGGGTGAATGCCCGAGCGGAGCAGAAACCTCACTGTCGGTTTCAAACTGCCACTGCAGCTTTCGGTCGGCCGCATTCAACGAGTAGAGAGATTTGTCACGACTGGCAAAGTTGAGCGTCAGCTCATTCGAGATGGGCTGAGTCGTGATTTCGCCCGCGGCTTTGTAGCGCCACAGCAATGCGGTGTTGGTCCATTGTGGCAGAAGGTTGTCGTTGTGCAGTTCTTCGATTTTTTTGAGGTCGTACGCGTAAACACTGCCATCGAGAGTTCCGTAGTACAGCCGACGATTGTCAACACACGGACTCGTTGACGCTGAATTCGGCAACGCCAGTTTCCAGATCAGCTCACCATCAATTTTGTCGAGTGCGTAGAGTGTCGTTCCGGTGATCACCAGAACTTTGTCCTCGTTCGACACACAAGCCTGACTCGGAGTGTTCTGACTGCCAAGCTGCACTGCCCAGCGTTTCTGGCCAGTCTCGCTGTCAAAGGCGGTGATGATTCCGCCCGACGATTGGATATAGAGAGACTGCTCATCCAGCACCATGTGCCGGACGCGGTCCCGCCCGACATCAAGCGTCGCCTGACTCCACCAGGCTCGTTCGAGACCAAACCTCGCCAGTTCACGCGAACCTGGCAGCGTGCGGGTTTGAGCAAAAGCTGACGACGAAGCAGCGCACAGAATCGCCAGTGCGGCAAGGGTCGTTGGAAGACGAGTCATAACTGCCTCTCGATAATTCTTGTTGGTTGCCGCCTACTGAGCTGTCGTCTTCACCGGGATCGGTTTCGTTGAGACGAACGGCGTTGCTGAGACTTCCTGCCCGGCGATATCCAGTTCAGAGTGGACTTCAATTTTGTCGTACTGTTCTGCCTGACCGGCAAGGTCATATGCAGGGCGAAACGTCGTGAATTGTTCGGTTAAGAAATTGACAAGATGGCCATTGCGAAACTGCAAAGTCACTTCTTCGTCGCTTCCTGACCACGCCAGAAACGTGTCTTCGTCGTAAATTCCATCCGGATACGAGTCGGGACGCCACCATGCGGCTTCACGAAGAGCAGCTCGGTGGACCTCGACGGCATCCTCAGTTTCCAGCGGAGCGCCGGTACCAAGAAACTCTTCCACATCCTGTAAAGAATAACCTCGACCAATACTACCGCTGAGTAGCGTGTAGAGCGATTTTCCATCACGGAATCGCTGGTAATGGTCGGCTTCGACCGAAGCTGACGGCAGAGCTGTAACAATCGCCAGAGTGACGACGACCAGCAGAACGAGAATCGGAAGTGTGGCTTGCTTCATGGGAACGACCGGGCTGGAGAGGTTGCGCAGCGAGTAACGAATACTGCAGCGATTCTATGACTCCCGAACAGCCACTCACCAGAGCGTTGTCGCCCGATTCGTGATCGAGCAACGCCCCTCCCTGTGCCAACAGTCGAATCGGTCTGACCTGACTATGCAATCTTAAGCAACGACCGCCTGTCGTGACCGGTCAATCGTAACAGGCGGCGTGACTGTCTGAGTCAACCAGGAGCGCCGATTTTGCCTCCGTCGGTCTTCGGCAAGACTGTTGCCCCTGCGGAGCCCTGCCGATGTTAGGAAGGGGCGAATGTCGTTTCGCCTCGTGCCAGCTTCCGGCTGCACAATCAATCTCGCCCACTCTTTATGAACACAAGACGCACGGGCCTGCTCACCATAATTTCTTGAGAATTGACCTGCTTCGATGACTTCCACACGTCCGAACGTACGTTGCTGTGTCGACATTCTGTGGCTTCTCGCGACGAGGAACCGACACGATGCTTGAGACCTACACACTCCGCAGAAAAGACAGACTGCTGCTGATCTTCGCGGCGATCGTTGTGAGCGTTCCGCCCATCGCGATCGCGCACGCCGCTGGAACTGCCGAGGCAGCCTTTGCGTTGAGTCTTCGTGAAATGATGGCGTCGGGAAATTGGCTGATCCCAACCGTCGGCGGATTGCCCTGGACCGAATCGTCGCCGCTGGTTCAATGGGTCGCTTTGCTCGCCGCCAGAACGTTCGGCATTTCGAGTGTCGTCACGGCCGTGCGATTCGCCGGTCTGATCCCGCTCGTGCTGGCCACATTGTGGACCGCGTCGTTTGCAGCATCGTGTACAGGACGGCGGTCGGGTGTCATCGCCGGGTTCGTGCTGATGACGACGCTGGGCATCGCCCAAAACGTCTGGCACGGTGGAAACGTCATCTGGCTCATTGCCGCAAGCTGTGGTTTCATGAAGCTCCTTGCCGGCCTGGAGATCCGCCTTCAGGAAAAAAGTCTGATGTCGGGTCTCGCCAACGCATCTCGAAAAACAAGAAGAGCCAACACAGCGAACGTCCTGTTTGTGTTCGCGCTGCTTGGTCTGGTGACGCTGATTGCTGGACCGGTTGCTGCTTTGGTGACGGTGTTTCTGCCGGCCGCCGCGCATGTGATTTTTCGACAAAAGCAGGCGTTCAAGCTGAGCAATCCCTGGATTTCCGGCTGGCTTCTGACGGCCATCGTTGCCGCTGCGTGGCCAATCGCCGTGTCAACAATTGCGGAAGATGCGTCCGCCACATGGTTGAGCGTGTTGCGAAACGGCAGCGATGCACACAACTCTGGCAATCAACTCTGGCAGCTTGTGCAGATGAGTCTTCCGTGGCTTCCGCTGATAATTCTTGGCCAGTGGAGCATTCGTCACGATGCCTTTGCCGGCAACCATTCCCGCGAACGGTTGCTCGCCTGCTGGAGCATCGTCATCCCGGTCGCCGTGCTTCTGTTGACACCTTCGAAGATGAGTTTCGTACTCGCTGCAGCGGGAGCGTGGTCAGTTTCTGCGGCGATTGGTGTTGAGTGGCTGGCTCGTCGAGTCTTCCAGGAATTGCCGCTGCTCGAAACGCGTCACAACCGCGCGATCGTCCACAAGTTCCTCGTCGGGTGCGCAGCAGTCCTGAGCCTGACGACGGTCTGGAATGACCTCCGCGATACTCCACAGGTTGACCGTGCCCTGCTGGCGGAAGCGCGAACGGTTGCCGAGGAGGGGCACTCGGTCTTGGTCGATATGAAACTGGGAGATCAGGCTGCCGCGATCCTGCTGGAACTGGATGGTCTCGCCGTTCCAATGCCCCCACGCTATGAACCGGCAGTGTGGGAGAATGTTGTCATCATTTCATCCGAGAGACTTCAGCAGGACGGGATTGAACAACGAGCCGGCATCCGATTCTGGCAGCCACAATCTCACAGCGATTCTCAAAGTGATTTGATCATGGTTCGAATCGAGCAGGCTGAAACGTCGCCCGTTCTTCAGATGGCATCCGAACCGGTCCCAGCGCGACGTTGACACCGCAACTCGTTGGACAAAAGACAGATCGATACAATCTTGTCAGGACCGCTCGGAAAACCTTGTCGAATTGATCGGTTGAGGCCATCATTCAGCAACTCGGAAGCCGAGCAGGACTGAGCGGCAAGACAGGCCGACTTCGATTCACGCGACCATAAATGAAGCATCCAGGGAGACGCCGACGATGATCAGCGACACGGACGGAAACGGCGCGACGAAGAAACCTCAGGACTTCAAGATTCGATCGTTCAAGATCGACCTGACCTCGCAAGCGGTAACGCCTGAAACTGTGCAGTGCGAAGATCTGGAAGACGCTCTCGGTGGAATCGCCCGAGGATTCAAGCTGCTCGAAAACTGTGCAACAGACACGCCGTACGATCCGTCCGCGACGCTGATCCTGAACCTGGGAATTCTCAGCGGCACGGATTTCATGACCGGACTGAGAACCTACTTTCATGGATACTCGCCGTTGAAGTCGTCGCTCAGCGGCCGCCCTTCAGCAATGTGGTCAGCCGGCAGCGGCAAGTTCGGGACAAAGTTGAGACACCTCGACGTCGACGAAGTGGTCTTCACGGGGCGTTGCGAAAAACCAACGCTGCTTCGAATTCACCGCGACAGTGACGACGGCCCGGTTCAGTTCAGCTTCGAAGACGCCTCCGACCTCGTCGGCATGCAGGTGAACCCGAAGATCCTGAAGCTGCACGAGCGGTACCCGAACGCCCACTTCGCCGTGATCGGACCTTCCGGCGAGAACTACGAAAACTGTCGTTACGCTGCGATCGCCCTTTCGACCGAGAACCAGCTCAAGTCGAAAGACAACAAGCCGAGATTCTGTGGTCGAGGCGGCATGGGTGGCGTGATGGGTTCCAAGAATCTGATCGCCATCATTGTCGACACCAAAGACCGTGTTGGGGCGAAGGCTCCGCCCGAGTTGAAAGAGCTCAATCAGGAAGTCGCAAAGGGCAAAGGCAGTGCCAAGTTCCGCGACAAAGACAAGTTCGGCGGTGGCGGAGGCACGTGGGCCAACTACGACGCGCTGAACCCCGTCCACGCGATGCCGGAAATGAACTTCGTTCCGACCGGAACGAAAGTGTCTCTTCCTTTGTTCCGAGACAACTGGGAGCAGGGACCGTACGTCGTCAAAGACGAATCGTGTTTTCGTTGCGGCATCTCATGCCACAAGAACGTCTACGACGAAGACGAAAACGGTCAGGCCGGAAAGTTTCGGGCGAAGCTCGACTTCGAACCGCTCAACCTGCTGTCATCCAACGTCGGAATCTTCGAACCGGACGAGTGCCTGGAACTTTGCGAAGTCGTCGACCAGTACTGCATGGATTCGATTTCGGTCGGCACGACTTTGTCATACGCGATGGAGTACAACCGCCGAAACCCCGACAAGATGATCGCTCACGGAGTTTCCTACGGAGACTACAAGACCGCTCACAAAGTTCTGGAAGAAATCGGACAGGGCAAGCTGCCGGAACTAGGCCAGGGAACCTTGCGACTCAGCAAAGAACTCGGCGCCCCCGAATACGCGATGCAGTCAAAGGGGATGGAATACGCGGCGTATCTTCCTCAGACAAATCCAGGTTATCCGTGGGCGTTGGCGGGCGGCCACATGTCAATGAAGACGTACCTGCTGCTGCTCATCGAAAAAGACACCGAGATGGACTACTGGGTCGACGCGATCACGAACCGCGGAATGTCCATCATTCGCGACGACTTCCTCGGCGTCTGCAAATTCAGTGGCATGACCGATGAGAATATGGCAAAGGCCATTACCGCTTTGACCGGCCTTGAGATTTCCGTCGAAGACATTCAGAAGACGATTCGCCGAGTCTTCCTGCGAGGCTACCGCCTGGAACTTCGCCAGGGTTTCACAGACGCCGACTACACGATGCCGGACGAAGCTCACGACGAGTACCCGCAGATCCAGCTCCCGCACTTCAACTCGCGAGAGTTCTTCGGCGAGCTGAAGACGAAAGTCCAGTCGCGTCTCGGCGAGCTGCTCGTCGAAGAAGGACTTCCGGTTTAAGCAAGCCGGACTTTGCTGACCAAACAAATAAGCGAACGGTGAGGACATTCTCACCGTTCGCTTTTTCATTGAGCACCGTCGCAAGTCAAACCCGCTGGCAGGTTCGACGCATCGTTACGCAGTTGCCACGATCGTTGTACTCGACCGAGTTCATAAAGTGACGCATCATCATCAGGCCGCGTCCATTTCACGACTCAAATCCATGCCTGTCCAATGTTTGCCAATGAGCTCCGGTAGTGGCATGCTTCACAGGTCGAATTGTTTTTCGATGCTGGTTGAACCAGCGCGAAGCAGACTGTTTTAACCTGCGACCGCAGGGGTCCACGCCATTTTCAAAATCAACGATATCGAAGCGTTGGAATGAACTCAAAACCTGAGGCATCCTCACCCGCCGCCGCCACGAAGCCGTGGCTGAACGCGCAGGGGTCGCGGTATTTTCTGGACTGGCTCGCTGAGCACCAGGTCAGTCTGGCGTTTACGACTTATCAGACGGGCAAGCTGTTCTTCGTCGGTCGGAAGCAGGATCACTCCATCGCGATCTTCGAGCGGACGTTCGGGCACTGCATGGGAATGTGGGCTTCTCCGGATGCGTCGACGATCTGGTTGAGTTCGCGGTATCAGATATGGAAGTTCAACCAGGCTCCGACTCAGGTGGTTCCTTATCAGCCTCCCAACCCTGACAATCCTGACTCGGCGATTCCCGCCTGGACCGATCGCGGTTACGACGTCGCTTATCTTCCGCGAGTCGGTCACACGACCGGGCACCTGGACGTTCACGACATGGCCATTGATGCGGACGGTCGGCTGATCTTTGTGAACACAATGTTTGGCTGCCTGGCAACGCTCAGCGAACGAGCCAGCTTTCAGCCGTTGTGGCGGCCGTCCTTCCTGAGTGCTCTGGTTCCGGAAGACCGCTGCCATCTGAATGGTCTGGCGATGCGCGACGGACGACCGGCATACGTTACGGTCGTGGCGGACTCCGATGTCGTTGACGGCTGGCGAGATCGTCGACACGACGGCGGCTGCGTGATCGACGTTGCTTCCAATGAGATCGTCGCCAGTGGCCTGTCGATGCCGCATTCACCGAGGTGGTATAAAGACCGGCTGTGGGTTCACAACTCGGGAACCGGCGAGTTCGGCACGATTGATCTGGACACGGGAAAGTTTCAGCCCGTCGCGTTCTGCCCTGGCTACCTGCGAGGCCTGGCTTTTGTCGGCGACTACGCGGTGGTCACCTTGTCGAAACCTCGACACAGCAGTTTCCACGGGCTCCCGCTGGACGATCAGCTTGAGAAACGCAAAGCCGAACCTCAATGCGGCCTGCAGATCATCGATCTGACCACCGGCACGATCGCCCACTGGCTACGTCTGGACGGCAGCCTGGTCACCGAACTGTATGACTCTGCCGTGCTCCCCGGAGTCCGCCAGCCGATGGCCGTCGGATTTCAGTCCAACGAAATCGAACGCTTGATGCTCATCGACGAACCTGGGTCGCTTTAAGAAGCATGTCCCGCAAAGAGGAGAGCAATTCAGGATGGCTGGGGGCGAGCGCACGCGACATTGCGGCGTGTCAGGGGCGCTGCCGGGTTCTGGTTTGACACCCACCGATCATTTGACATTGTCGAAACGCGATTTGTGGCTCAGTTGCGTCACTGAGTTGCGATTTGAGGTTTACAGTCCGACTATGCTGGCAGGGCTTGAGGCTTGCTGAATCGACTCCGGTGAACAAATTGTTTGTCGACCTTGAGAG
>CALDJX010000547.1 GCA_937899075.1 uncultured Planctomyces sp.
GACTGCGAAAACGTTTCGGCGACGATTACAAAGTCTACTTTCGCAATGTCGGTCGCTGGATTCCCAGGCTGACGCCGTGGTCGCCCGCCGAAGATTGCTGAATATGGAATTAGTGTTCCGTTGAAGTCAGAATGCTAAGTCGAGACCAAATAATCAGTCGGTCATCGAAAACACGTCTCATCGGAAAGCCAGCTAAATGAATCGCCCTGCCCTGCTCTTCATTTCCATCTTTGGTCAGTGCATCTTTTTATCGTCGTGCAATGCCGAGAAAGCTGTCGAGCAAGCGTCGTACGTGATGGATCTTCTGAAAGCCAGATGCGCGGACTGCCACACCGGAGCCGACCCTTCCGGCGACTTCAGCCTCGCAGTCTTGAACGTTTCAAGTGGCGACGAAAAGGGCAACCGCGACATGCAGTTGGCGCGGGTCTTTCACGCCCTTGTGACCACTCAAATGCCACCCGTCGACGCCGATCAACTCACACGAATCGAACGTGCCAGAGCCATCTCCTGGCTTCAAAAACAGCTTGAGGATTCCGGGCTGATCAGCGAATGGGAACGCAAATTACTGTTCCCTGAATACGGGAACTACGTCGACCATGTGTCACTCTTCGATGGTTCGGTGTCCGAAGTCGGTTGGTCGCCGTCGCGGTTGTGGAAGAAGAGTCCTTACATTTTTGACTCGCTCGCTGACCGAGGGATGGGATTTCGGCCCGGACGATATGGAACTCGCAGTGCGAACCTGACGAAGTTGAAGCAGCCGTTTACGATCGAAGACAAAGCCGGCGTGAAAGACTTTGCCGCGATAACTTTTGCCGACTCGGCCACTCTCAGCACGATGGTGCGTAATGCAGAATCGCTGATCGACAACCATCTCGCGGGAGCCATTCATGAACTCCGCGTCCTGCGAGATGGCCCGATCCCAGACGATCAACTTCCCAGGGATAAGAATGGGAAACCCATCCAGCCGCGATTCCCGGTGACTCCTGCGGAGTTTCAAACCATTGTCCTGAAGGAAAAACCAGCGACCGACGAACAGATCCACTCCGCAATTACAAGAATGTTTCAGCTTGTCATCGAGCGGGAGCCGTCTCACGAAGAGCTCCAGAAATACCGTGAGTTGATGACAGAATGTACAGCCGAAGGCGGACAGGTCGAAGGACTCCGAATGATGCTGATCGCAATCGCCGTGAGTCCCTCAGCAGTTTATCGCATGGAACTCGGACAAGGCCCGGCCGACGAACACGGGCGGCAGTTGATAGCTCCCGCCAATCTGGCCTTTTCAATTTCGTACGCACTCACCGACCAGAGTCCAGACCAGACGCTGCTGGAATCAGCACGCGATAGTCGATTGCAGTCACGAGAGGACGTCGCTCGCGAGGTTGCTCGATACTGGGACGATCCATCTATCGAGAAGCCACGGATTCTTCGATTCTTTCACGAATTCTTCGGCTACGACGCGGCCCCCGGTGTGTTCAAAGATGAGGCTCGCTTTGGCAAGGATTATCGAAAAGTCCCCGAGCGGCTCGTTCAGGACGCCGACACTTTGGTTCTGCACATTGTCAAACAGGATCAGAATGTCCTGGCCGAGTTGTTAACGACCGAGAAGTATTTCGTGGCGCATTCGGGAGACAACGAAACGGAACGCGAGACTCACGAAGCACTCCAGAAGTTTTACGACTATTACAAAGACAAGCCCTGGCGGAAATTCCCGTACCAAATTCCGGACGAGCACATGAAGTACGTCCGCTCGCTCCATCGCATGTTTACCCACGCCAATGGGAACGTCACAAAGCGGTGGATGAACTATCTCGAACACTGCGACAAGGCCGGTCTTCAACACCTGCCTATGGACAGCGGACGGGACTACATCACCGCTTACAATCTAAACGACAAGACATTCAGCTATCCGGCCACGCAACCCTTCGCGCTGGCTCCGAACGAACGCATCGGCATCCTGATGCACCCTGCCTGGCTGATCGCCCATTCGCTGAACCTGGATAACGATCCGATTCGTCGCGGCAAGTGGATTCGAGAAAGGTTGTTGGCGGACACGGTGCCCGAACTTCCCATCACGGTAGACGCTCGAATTCCGGAAGATCCAGATAAAACGCTTCGCGAGCGATTCTCGGTCACGCGCGAGCAGGAATGCTGGCGGTGCCACATTAAAATGAATCCGCTGGGCATGCCTTTCGAGTTGTTTGACGATTTCGGTCGGCATCGTTCCCAAGAGAAACTGCCTGCCGAAGGGCAAACTCGGCCCGTAAATACCACGGGCATCCTTGAGGGAACTGGAAATTCCGATCTGGACGGCGACGTGAACGACCCGATGGAACTGATGCATCGTCTGGCAAAATCAGAACGCGTCCGACAGGCTTTCGTTCGACATGCTTTTCGATATTGGATGGGACGAAACGAAAGACTCAGCGATTCACAGTCACTGATTCAGGCAGACACGGCCTATGTCACATCCGGCGGGAGCTTTCGAGCACTTGTAATTTCGTTGCTTACCTCCGATTCATTCCTGTATCGCAAAGCCGAAACTTCCGAATACAACACCTCAAAGTGATGGCGTGAGTTCAACGTCCGACGTTGTTTAGAAAGTACAAACCATGAGTCACTCCCGACGACAATTTCTCAAAGCGACATCACTCGCTTCCGGCAGCCTGTTGCTTCAACCGATGCTGCAACGATTCGCCCTCGAAGCAGCGGGAGTTGACCGCTCACAGATGCCGCAGCGGTTTGTCTTTGTCATGAAGGCCAGCGGGATCATTCCCGAAAAACTTGAACCACCGACCCTGCAGGATTTGATCAAGGACAAAACGAAAACGGTGAATGCGGCGTTGACCGACTGCACGCTCCCGGAAACATTGAAGCCGCTGGAGGCGTTCAAGGATAAGCTCGCCATCATCCAGGGACTGTCGGGGAAAATGTGCCGCCCAGGGCATTCAAGCTGGTTCGGCGCGTTGGGCGTCTACAAGACCGGAGGGGAACACAACTCAGGCGTGATTCTGCGAGCGACTGCTGACGCTGAACTGGCTCGACTGTTTCCCTCGCCGTTCAATCATGTCGGATTGGCTCTTCGCGGAAAGGTGATGGGCAAGGAAACCGAAGGCACGCTTTACCCAGGAATCACGGCCCTCGGGCCGGGGCGCGAACTTCCTTTCCAGGCGAGTCCAGACATTGCCTATCAGCAACTCTTCGGCAGCGCGGTCGCCAGTGACGAGACAGCGAAGGTTCGATACGGACTGAAATCGAATCTGCTGGATTTCATGGTCCGAGACATCCGTAACCTGAATCGCACGTTGCCCGGAACCGAGCGAGAGAAAATGGGGCACTACCTGAACGCGTTCGAAGAACTCCAGGTTCGCCGTGAACGGCTTGCGTCGATGTCGGAGCGGATCCGTGAATCCGCGCCGGAGTTCTCCGATCGATTCACTTCTAAACGACCGACCATTCGCCAGCAGGCACACATCGACCTGACAGCCGCCGCGCTGATTTCGGGAATCACCAACGTGGTGACTTTGCGTCTCGACAATATCAGCACGACCTACGACGACCTCGGTTTATCCGAACGAAGCGTCCATGGAATTGGGCACAAGGAAGTCTGCAACGGCAAATCCAGCGAGGAAGCCCGCGACATCATTCGAGTGCATCACATGAAGCTGCTCGCTGATCTGGCCGGGCAACTACAAGCGGTTCCCGAAGCCGATGGCACATTGCTCGACAACACGGCCATCATCTACCTCAGCGATTCTGGCAACGAGCACCATGGAAACCTGAGCGAATGGCCGATGCTCGTACTCGGAGGTTGTGGCGGCCGTTTGAAATCGGTCGGTCGCTATGTGCAGTTTCCGAACTACGGCCAACAGGGGCACCAGACAATCGGCAACTGGTACACGACGCTGCTGAATGCCTACGGCAACCCGGTAGCACACTACGGCAATCTGGATTTGACTCTCCAGAAAAATGGCGTCCCGCAAAGCGGAGCGATCGCCGAGTTGATCGCCTGACGTCAGTGATCAATCGGATTTCGCGGTTTCCCTGTTGGCCTCAATGAACAGTTCAGCTTCTTTCAGTCGACGCTGTTTATCCTGTTCACGCAGAGCCTGGACGATCTTGTTGCGGTCACCGCCAGAGATCGGTCGGGCCACTTCTTCGCCCAGCACGCCCAGTGGGACTTCTTCCATTTTCCAGTCGTCGCTCCGCTGAGTCGCGAAGGGCAGGTCCTTGTTGCCGGTCGCCTGAAGATTGGCCAGAGGATTTCGGCCCCACGCGTAACGGAAGTGGGTTGGAGTGGGTACCAGCGGGCTGGTCAGGACGAGCTGCTTGCGGTCGTACTGCATTCGCCCGCGGCCGTCTTTGCCTCTCTCGGCATAGACCACATCGGCCGGGTGAAATTTACGATCGTCGCCCGCGATGGCGAATCCCTGGATCGCGCCGTCCTCGGGGTCACTGACTTCGGTGTCCAGTTTGAGAACCAGGCTCCCGTCAAGTGGCTCCATGCTTAGAAGCATCGGCGGCTTCCACTCGACCTGCTGACTGAAGCCGTACTCCGTCGCCAGCGCCCACCGTGCGATCCGCTCGCCCGCTGGAATTTTGAGCTGAGGGTGGTACCACCGTCGACGCAGGTCGTATGTGCTGACAAAGCCGATGCGCTGGTCACCGGCGTTGTAGAAATCGAGGAACGTCTGATACTGCGCGGCGCGGATATCGATACCTGCGTTGAACATCTTCTCGCAGTAATCGTCGCGGGTCTGCGGATAACCGTCGGTGCAGAGTGAGAGGATGCCGAAGGGCATCTCAGAGTCGTTGAACGCCTTGCGCCAGGCTCTGATCATCTCGGGAAAGATGTCGCGATACATGTCGGCACCGGCGGAACCGTCGAACGCATTGTTGTAGCCCTGGTGGAAAATCGCGCCCTTCACCGAGAGTCCGGCGATCGGCGAAATCATGCCGGCGTAGCAGTGGCCGGGGTAGTTGTGGTTGCCGATCGGCCCAGGCCGGAGGTCACTGGGTTCCTGCTTCTTATCATCCGGGATCGGCTTACCGTCTTTGGCCTGCTTCTCGATCCACTGCCGATGTTGAGTGATGCGTTTGTCCAAATCAGCCTGCGCATCCCACTCGGCGACGGCGTTGTCAAAGGACGCGACCTTGGCCCTGGTCAGTTCGCTGTCCATCTCGCGGAGCACGGACATCGGCGTCCAGGTCTCGACAGTGGTCCCGCCGCGCGATGCGTCGACGACGCCAATCGGCACGTTACTGGCTTTGTGAATTCGCCTCGCGAACACATAACCAATGGCTGAAAGATTGCGAGCCGTGTCGGGAGTGCAGACGTCCCAGTCGCCTTTGCGAAGATGCCTGCCGAACCAGCTGCTCCACTCGTTCAAGCGGGCAAAGCCCGGCTTGAGTTCCGGCCCCTGGCCGTAGGGGACAGTCAGGATGCGAATCTCGGGAAAGTTCGCGGAGATGATTTCCAGTGAGCCGTTCTCAACTTTCGCAAGCTCAAACTCCATGTTGCTCTGCCCGCCGAGCACCCAGACGTCACCGACAAGGATGTTCTCCAGCGTGAGCGTTTTCTTCTCGCCTCTCACGACCAGGTTGCGAGGCTCCGAACTCGCCGCCATTGCAGACAGTGTGACCTTCCACGATCGATCCTCGACAGCGGTTGCCTCTTGCTGCTCGCCACCAAACGTCACCGACACGTGTTCGCCCGCGTCGGCCCATCCCCAAACGTGGACTGGCTTGTCCCGCTGAAGCACCATATTGGTTTGAAAGACGTTGCTGACGCACAGCCCATCACTGATCGCCGGCACGTCGATGATGTCCTCTCTCGGCATCGACTGGGCATGCACGGGCAGTGTGAGAATTCCCGCGAGGATGACCGTCGCGATGATGAGGCAAGGCCAGTGGCTGGATTTCATGATCGAACTCATTCGTGATGATAAGACTAAAGTGGAGAACGAACGGCGTGGTCGCTTCGAATTCTCTGACAGGACCGTCTCCTGAAATGATCCTTTGTGATCCTTCAGGCGCCCACCAGTCATGGGCTACCGCAACCAGCCCATCAAAACAGACGACCCGCACCAAAACAGGGTGACCGGAGAGAACACAAAAGCGTTGCCTGCAATCACCACTTCGTCGACGGCCGCTGGCGCCTACTTGCGGTCGAGTGAGACTGCCTCGGCGTAGGCCAGTTCTCCGGTCTTTCCGTCGAAATACTGGAAGATAACCTGCGGATGCGGGTACGCGACCCAGCGTTTGTCGCCCAGTTTCTGCGGATTATTGAAGACATTGTTGATCTGCACGACGCAGTAGTGCGGGTAGAGACGGTCCAGTCGTGGGATGTCTGGCAGGACGTAGCTGCTCCAGCGGATGTCGCATTCGCGCGGGCCGAACTGGAATTTGCCGGTGGCCGGTCGGTCGCTTTCGTCGAGCTTGGGCACATGGTTCACGCTGTTGTGAGGTCCGCAGCAGAACTCCCATACGTTCTTCGTGACGTTGATGGCAAAGCTGTTGTGCAGGTCTCCGGTCATGACGAAAACTTTTTTGCCGATTTTGTCCCACTCGTTGATCAGCATTTCCCGCTCGTGGAAGAAGCCGGTCCACGCTTCCTCTTTGTTGCCGGCCGCTTCGAAACCGCCCGCTCCAGAATGTGGAATCATGAACGGCACGGTCGAGACGACAAAGAAGAAATCAGCATCGCTGCGTTCCATTGATCGAAGCAGCCATTCACGCTGAGGCTTCCCAAGCATCGAGATCCCTGGTTTGTCTCGCTGAGTGATGTCGTGCATGTCTCGGTCGCCGCGAGTGTCGAGCAAAAAGAACTCGCAGTTGGAAACTTTGAAACTTCCGTAGCTGCGTCGGCCGATCGAATAGCTGAGGTCCATGTCGTCAACTTTCGCCGGCATGTGCAGACGCAACGTGTGAGCATCGACGACTTCGACAATGTCGTACACATACGAATTCTTGTTTCCGTCGTCGTTGTCGTACTTGAGGTCGTTGACGCCGGCCTCGGCAGTACCCCAGTGAACGTGCAGGTTCAGCATTTCCTTCAGCGGCAGTTTCGTGAAGTCAACATTCTTATCAACCAGCAGATCGCTGCCGGCCTTCATGCTGGCTTTGCCGTAGTGAATGTCCTGATTGTGTTCCATCGGGTTGGCCCAACCGAGGTAGTCGTACCAGGCGTGAGTGCCGATGTCGCGGAAGACGGTTCGGCGATGTCGCTTACCGGCTTCGGCGGCTCCCCAGATGTCGTTCACCAGTTCATGATCGTCGAACGTGAAATAGCTCGGCACATTGCGATGCCACTTCGCCAGTTCGCCTCCGCGGCTGAGATAGAGCTTGTAGTTTTCCCACACGCCGACGACGGTCGGCATGACTTTTACAGACAGCGGATAATCGTCTGCGCCCTGGACTAACCGCCATGCTTCCGGCTGGTATGTTCGGAGTTCTTCGTAGAGCCAGTCGCCGTTCATGATGTGGAAGTGGACTTTGTCGACCCAATCGCGATTCAGGTTTTCGTAAGTTGGAGACTGATGCCCGAGGCCGTGCAGAGGATTCTGATTCGCGCAGGAACCGATCTGAAACTTGAAGTTGAACAGCCCTTTGGGATTGTGCTCTTCGTTCCGAGTGTCCTCGGCGCTGGGCAGCGTCTGGAAACTTCCGGGCAAACCGTGCGGTCGCTCGTTCACCCAGATCTGGTAGTGATACCGCGTGTCTGACTTCAGTTTTGTCAGCTCGACAGTGCCCGTATTGTCGTGCCCGAGTTCCGTCGTGCCGGGCTTACTGACCTGGTCCAGCTTGTTTCGCTTCGTTCCGTAGTGAACTTCGAACTGACCCGGATCAGACGTCCGCCCCCAGACAACGACCGAATGAGCCGTCGGCTTACCAAGCATCGGACCATGCGTCAGCCGAATCGGATCACGGAAAGCCTGGACTTGCGAACAAAATCCGACGAGGAGAATCGCCGCTAAGAAAATCCGATTGACCGTGTTGAACGAGGGCTCATGTTGACAATGTTGCTTCACAATTGTGTCTCGCAGTTCGACGAATGATTGAGTCAGCGACTTCCAGCGTCAGGCTGGCAGATCACGAGACGGAAGAATAGCTACGTAGCGGCTCGCCAGCCATTAAGACCTGCTGATCGCAGGTTCTTCGAACAATTTCTCACGCGAAGGCGCAAAGACGCTAAGGAAAGACGATGGAATTTATCGATCTCTTCGCGTCTTAGCGTGAGCCCCGTCTGTCGCCCCAATCGTCAACGCCGTTGGCGATTCGTGAAATGCCATCTTTCAGCAAAGGGGCTCCGAAGTTGATGAGGAATCCGAGTTTCTTTTCGCCCAGCTTCAGGTACGTCATCAACTGCTTCTTGTGAACTGGATGAATATTCTCGACGGACTTCAACTCGATGATGACCAGATTGTTCACCATCAGATCGGCGCGAAAACCTTCGTCAAAAGTCACCCCATCGTAGATCACAGGAATTGCAAATTGGCGATGCACAATGAGACCACGTTTTGTCAACTCGTGTGTCAACGCTCCTTCGTAGACTGATTCCAGTAGGCCGGGGCCGAGAGCCTTGTGAACGGTGAACGCTGCATCCACGATGATTGTGGCAATTTCGTTTTCGTTCATGGAAAGGTTCTCACGCTAAGGCGCGAAGACGCTAAGAAATGAAGGACAGGCCACTTTAGTTGGCTTCGCGTCTTTGCGTCTTCGCGTGAGCCTTTTTCGGTATGTCGCCCGAATTTACTTTGAAGACGTGCCGCCTTTGAGGAACTCCAGCAGGTCGGCCATGCTCTGGGGGGTGACGTCTTTCTCGACGCCTTCCGGCATCAGGGAAACTTTGCTGGCGCGGATGACTTCGATTTCTCCGCGGCCGATGGTTTGCTCTTTACCCTCGGCCATTCGCAGGACGACGGCTTCGTCGGTTTCTGAGACGATCAAGCCGTTGAACACTTTTCCGTCGACCGTTGCGACCGTGTAAGCCGTGAAGCGTGGTTCGACTTTTGAATTGGGATCGAGGATGTCGTAGAGCAACGCGAGTTTCGATCGGTTGCGGACGTCACTCAGGTCGGGGCCGACCGCGTGTCCTTTGCCGTTGATGCGGTGGCACTTCGAGCAGGTTTTCTCGAAGACCGTGGCACCGGTTTGTGCTGAAGCTTCCAGCGACAACGCCGGTTGGTACTTTTTCGCCACGGCTTGCCGGTTGGATGAAACCGCACCGCCGAACAGCTTCGTTGCCTGCTCGCGAAGTTTCGCGTCTGAGTGTTTGAGCAGTCGGACGCGCTGATCGATACTCAACGCGGCCGGACGCATCGTCCCTGCGGCCATGGCGTCGAGGGCGAGCTTTGTCGACGTCGTACGACGGAGCAGCAACGTCAAGGCCGGGCCCCGAATGGCGGGGCCAAGCTCCTGCCACTTATTCAGAACGATTGTTGCGGCAGATTCAGAGCCATTTGTTGACAGCGCATCAATGCTTGCCATTTGAACTTCAATCGGCTGATCGGTTTCGAGCAACTCTTCGAAGGCCGGAGCGGCCTCAGCAAAAGGACGATAGGCAAGCAACTCGACCGCCGCTGCACGGCCAGCCGCTGGGCGGTTTCGGTCAAGCGCCGCTGTCTGGCTTTGAGCGAGCAGTTCCTGCATTCCTCCAGCGGCATCTTTCAGGCCGGCCGGAGGATTGTCCAGGAGCAAGGGAAGACTCAATCGGCCGAGGTCGCCGCGATAGCGCGGCAAGCCTTGTCCCAGACCGCTGATCGCTGCGGCCTGCCACCAGTTCCCTGCTCCCTTTGAAGAAGATGACCCATCACCCGACAGCAACGTCAGAAGTTGTGACAACTCTTCGACGTCGCCGCGAACTCCGACGACGTTGGCCAGGCTTTTCACGAGCTGAGCTTTCGCGACATTTCCATCGGCAACGTATTCTGGCTTAGAGACAATTTCACTGAGGATTGCGCCAGATCGTTCGCGTGTCGAAGTCAGCAACCCGCTAACAAACCACGAGTCTTCGCCATCTTTCATGGCCAGTGAAGCAAGAATCTTTGTGGCTTCAGGATGTTTACTTTCGCCGATTGCTAAAGCGACCTGAAATCGAACACTCGCGTTTTCGTCACAGGCCAGTTCACTAAGTCGAGTGAAGATGTCTTCATGGTCATACCAGGGTTTTGCCAGCTTGACAGCGTCGTGTCGTACGTGTGCGTCCGGATTTTTCAGGCAATGAAGAATGTCGCCTCGGCCCGAGCCACCAAGATAATCGGCAGTCCAGAGCGCGTGGAGTCGAGTCGTCGGATTTGGATGCAGCTGTACTAGCCGTCGCAGCGAAGTCTGTGTCGTCCTGAGTTCTTTCTGAAAATTTGCGGTGTAGTAATGTTCCATCAACAGTCGCTGGCCGAGGTACTGCTGCCAGCCGTTCGGTGATTCAAAGAGCTTGACCATGTCTTCGAAAGTTTCCGGCGGAGTGAACGGTTTCGGTTTCGCACCTTTGGGAACTATTCGATAAATGCGGCCTCGGTCGTCACCGGCTCGCCAGTCGAGTTTCGCTGCGATTTCAGGCGGCAGGAATTTGGGATGCTCGACCCACAGCCGGTACATGTCGGCGAGGTAGAGTGCTCCGTCCGGGCCGTTGGCGAGACTCGCTGGGCGGAACCAAGTATCGGTTGAGGCGATAAAGTCGGCTTTCGGTCGTGCTCGTTCAGCAGTGAGACGCAGGCCGTCCGGCTTAATGATCGATCGAGTGACCAGGTGACCGATCGGCTCGCAGACGAAGACGCTGTTCTGAAACGTGCCGCCGAGTAGATCGCCGGTGTAAGCAGTCACTCCGCAGGCGGATGTGTGCGTGCCGGCGTGTGATAGATAGTTGCTTTTCATTTCGACGAGTGGGTACACGCGAGTGTCGCCTCCGGACTTGCCGACGTCGTAATGTGCGGCTGCCGTGATCGCGTACGGGTTTCGTTTGAGGATCGCCGGTGGCAGCAGCGTTGTCATGATCGGATTTCGATTCGTGCAGTAGAACCGGTTTCCCCAACGGTCGATGGTGTTTCCGAACTGGCCCATACCGCTGTCGGCTTCAAACTCCATCGTCAGCGGGTTGAAGCGGAAGTCCTTTCGAGGCATCGTGACTGGCTCGCCTTTGGAATCGCGCGAAGTGATTTTTCCCGGCCCGTAGTTGAGGTAGATCCAATTGTCCATTCCCCAGCGAGGATTGCCGATCTGCATTTGCGGATGAGCTGGCGTGAAGCCATCAAACAGAACTTTCCGAACATCGGCGACGTTGTCGCCGTCGGTGTCTTTCAGAAAGAGAATCTGCGTTTGAGCACCAACGATCAGGCCTTCACGAAATGGCATCAGGCTGTGAGCGAACGTCAGCTTGTCCGCGAAGACGTGCCGCTTGTCGGCCTTTCCGTCGCCGTCCGTGTCTTCCAGATAGACGACTTTCGATAACGGATCGCCTCCGTCTTCCGGGCCGATGGGATAGTCGCCGTACTCGACAACGAACATTCGCCCCTGCTGGTCGAAAGCGATGGCCACCGGGTCTTTGACGAGCGGCTCGGAAGCAACGAGTTGAATTTCCAGTCCCGGTTCAATTTCCAGGCAGGCGAGTGATTCTTCTGGCGACTTTGGCGGAGCTGTTTTCTCATCGACCCAGTGACGACCGCCGCGGACTCCTTCGATGACGTCCAGCGCGTCCTTCTGTGCGACTTGTGGCTGAGCGTTGCCAGCAATTTTCCCAGGAGGACGTTGTCCGGGTCCGGGTTTACCCTTGTCACCAAGGTCCGCGCGAGCCTGCTCAGCGACCTTACTTAGCTGTGCGATGATTTCAGGGTGCGCGGCGGCGACGTTCTTCTCACAGGAAATGTCGTCGACCACGTTGAACAGCACCGGTTCGGTCTTCTGTCCGCTCTTGAAGTGAGGATGCCCGACCGCTGAATCGATCGGCACAAACATCTTCCACCGACCGGAACGCACGGCCTGCAACTGATCCTGGTGATAGTAGAAGTAAGCTTCGTGCGGAGTTTTCGCGTCGGGCTTTCCGTAGAGCAGCGGCGCGATGTCGTGGCCATCGATCTTTCGTTTTGCCGGTGCGTTGCCGCCGGCAAGTTTTGCGAACGTCGGCAACAGGTCCATCGTTGAAGTCAGTTCGTCGCACGTCGTGTCGGCCGGAACTTTCCCGGGTTGCCAGACGATGGTGGGGACTCGAAAGGCCCCTTCGCTCGTTGTGTAGCCACGGCCGTGGAGCGGACGATTGGAGCCTCGGCTGAGATCAGACAGGTCGCGATTGATCGGTGCTCCGTTGTCCGACGTCCAGATGACGAGTGTGTTTTCGGCGATGCCCAGCTCCTTGAGCTGGTCAAGCATCACGCCCATCGACCAGTCGAGTTCTTCGATGGCGTCTCCCCAGGGGCCGTTCTTACTTTTACCTTTGAAGGCTTCGCTGGAGAACGGCGTCGAGGTGCTGCCGGGCATGGCCTGCGGGAAGTAGAGAAAGAACGGTTCATCCTTGTGCTCGGCGATCCACTGCATGGCTCGCTCGGTGTATCGCTTCGTCAGGCCGTTGCGGTCGCACGGAGCTTCGATGACCGTCTCGTTCTCCATGAGCGGCAGCGGCGGCCACTTCGAACCATCCTTGTCCCAAACGCGTTCGGTCATGTCGTCGGAGTACGGAACGCCGAAGAACCAGTCGAAGCCTTGTCGAGTCGGCAGAAATTCCGGCTGATCGCCAAGGTGCCACTTGCCGACGATCGCCGTTGCGTAACCCTGGTCTTTCAGAACCTCGGCGACGGTGACTTCGTCCGGATGCAGCCCGTACTGCGAAACTGGCCGAAGCACCCAGCCGTCGCGAGGATTCAGATGCATGCCGACTCGCTGCGGGTAGCAGCCCGTCATGATGCTGGCACGCGACGGCGTGCAGACCCCGGCGGTGACGCAGAAGTGCGTGAACTTTCGCCCTTCTTTCGCCATCCGATTCAGGTTTGGCGTTCGATGCAGCGTTGAACCAAACGGTTCGATGTCGCCGTACCCGAGGTTGTCGCAATAAATGACGATGAAGTTGGGCTTCGTGGCTTGAGCAGAATCGCCAGCGGCCGCAACGAGTTCTCGAGCAGCTCCCGAGATTCCGATCAGCATCGCCGCAGCAGTCATGACCTTCAGCAAGCGAGCGTGACTGTTCATCGAGAGTTCTCCAAGAAGATGCGCGAGCCTGTCAGCGTTTCCGCATTGCAGGGCTTTTCGATCTGGTTCATGTTGAAAACGAAAGGAGGCTTCCGCGTGAACGTTACGAAAGTGGTCTTCCGAGCTCAAACGGGTTGAAAGTTGTGGCCGAGTGTGAACAGAATGACCGCTGGTCGGAGTTGCCGGCTGTTTGTCAGCACGTGAGCCATCGAACCTCCACTGCTCAACATCGAAAGGGACACCATGCTACGGGCCGAACGGCAGGGATCAGCAGAGCATGGAATGCGTCGGGCAGGGTTCACTCTCATCGAACTTCTGGTCGTGATCGCGATCATCGGAATTCTGGTGGCTCTGCTACTGCCGGCCGTGCAGCAGGCGCGCGAGGCCGCACGACGTTCGCAATGCAAGAACAATCTCAAGCAGATGGGCGTGGCGATTCACAACTTCCATGATCAGAACAGCGCCTTGCCACCGTCACGAAACTACGACCACTACACGAGCTGGGCATTCCTCATTCTCCCGCATCTGGAAAACTTCAACCTGTTTTCGACGTGGGATTCGACGCTGAAGTATTACTACCAGAGCGACGAAGCGAGGTTGACTCCGATTCCGGTTTACTTCTGCCCGAGCCGTCGAGGCGTTCAGCAGTCGAGTAAGAAGAACGACGACATTTACTCTCCGCTCGAAACAAGCGGCCATGTCCCGGGGACAGTCGCCGACTACGCATGCGTCGCTGGCTATGGTTCAGGCTGGAACTGGATCAACTCGAAAGGCGCCATGATCATGGGCGATGCGACGACTGAGCCTCCGACTCCAGCGGGAGGCTACGCACCGCCCGGTGCGGTTCTCAAAACCTGGCGGAGTCGCACGGCTTTCCGCGATCTCACGGACGGACTGACTCACACGTTCATCGTCGGAGAAAAACACATTCGCCCATCGCGTTACGGGATCGCGCCGGAAGACGGAGCGATTTACAACGGTGACCATCCCGGCAACTTTTCTCGGTGTGGCGGCCCCGGATCGCCGTTGGCAAAGTCGTCGACCGATTCCTACAGCAACAACTTTGGAAGCTCGCACGACCAGATGTGCAACTTCCTGCTGGGCGACGGCAGCGTTCGGTCGGTCAATGTGCTGATTGCAACGGACATTCTCGGGCGGCTGACCGTTCGAAACGACGACGAAATCGTTTCTGAGTATTAACAACTGCGAGTTTCGTGCTCACTCAGTCCCGTGTTCGTTAAGCATGGTTTCGTCCGCCGCGCCTTCCTTTTTCTGAGGAGGGGCATAGTCGACTTCGACCAGGATGTTATTTGGCGATGCTTTAACCTCGAATTCCAAAGGCGACGTTGTGAAGTCGCTGAATTTCGGATCGAGCACCGGCGGGGGAATCAAACCAGGTCGTTCAACGCCGGTGCCAATTTCGTAATTGGCAATGACCGCGGCGCGATGCTTGCCCGCGATAGCTCCGTCGTTAGCTTCATAAGTGCCGAGCTGAAACGTCCCGTCCTCGTTGATCTCGCCTGAAGCCGTGATCGGTTTCTTCAGATCGAGAGCTTCGAACTCGACCGTTCCTTCGGTCAGGGGTTTGCCGTCCGGGTAAACAACCATGCCGTGGACGAGGAACGTTTCAGGCCGACTGTCACATCCCGAAAGCACCAGGAACAGGGCAACTGAAACTAAAGCTGTTGAGCAGTGCGGCATCGTGACAGCTCTTCGAGGAATGGCCAGAATGTAACAAGGGATGAGTTCAGCGAGCCCGTTGAAAAAGTGTGCCACTGGCTCTGCCAGTGCATTTTGTAATCGGCGTTGGTTCGAAATTCCGCACTGGCAGAGCCAGTGGCACACATTGAATTGCTGAGGCAGGCGTTTTTCAAAAGGTTGTTAACATCCCGCGAGTAAAACCTACCAGCTGTGTACCATTTTTCAAATGGGCGAGTGTGTGGAGTCCGACTTCCTGGGTACGCTATCGCCTTCAGTTTATTGTTGATTGATTTCTGCGAATTTTCAGTTGCGGGTCGAGATGTCTACTTCTTCCAACCAATGGTATGTCGAAATGTCTGCCGGCATCACGCTGGGGCCGATGCCGTTTGACGACGTCGTCGAACTTGCTGAAACCTCGGCAATCATGCGCGACGATCGCGTCCGCGAAGAATCGTCCAAAGGCTGGAAATCGGCCCGCGATGTCGCCGGCCTCTTTCGTGATGGCGAAAACCTCGATTCGGATACCAGGGCCGTGTCGCTGCCGGACTGTGAAGTTGCCGAGACGCCGATCGAGAATACCGAGGACTCCTCAACGGTTGACGAAAAACTCGATGGAAGAACTGAGCACTCTGACGGAGTGGTTCGTCTGGACGAATTCCAGGTTCTGCTCGGTGAGTCGGCGACAACCGCCGACCATGCCGACGACCCGGCAGCAGCTTTGCTTCATGCGGCTGCCAGTCTGGAAACGGTCGATCCCGAGACTCCTCCGTCGAGCACGCACGACGTCCCTGATAGTTCACTGGTTGCCAGCGAGCCTGAAACAGCTGAAACAGATTCTCGCGAAGCCCGTCCGAGCCTCGAGCCAGCCATGTTGGTCAACGAGCGGAACGAACGAGTTGAGGACGAGCCTGCCCCGGCGACTCAACCTCCAGCGGCAGCGTCACCACAATCAACGCCGCGAGTTCAACCGTGGCGACCGCCGGTTAACCGAAATCGACAGCTTGCCGTTCGAGGTTGCCTGGCCCTTGCTGCCGTGGCCGGAGTGTGGTCTTTATTCTCGCTCCTGAAGCCTGACATCGAAGCGGCGACTTACGTTCAATACGCGGCGATCTATCAGGAATACCAGACGCTTGTCGAAGTTCCCGACTCCGGCAGCTGGTCAGAATTCGCGACGCGCGCGAGGGCCGAGCTTGACGAAACGCTACCGAACCTTGAAGCCGCAGCCGTACCAGGAGAACGCAGCAAAAGCCTGCTGCTCTACGCCGGCCGAGACCTCCGAACCGCCCTCGACCTGCCCCCCGGAACCACCACCCCTCACGCAGGCCGCCTCGCCGGCTTCTTCGAACAACTCAACGAACTACACGCTTCAAGTGAGTAAGTAGTAGGGTGGGCTCCGTGGCTCTGGCCACTATTTGTGCAAATTACCCGGCCATCATTTGTGCCAGCGTTAGTTTGCGAAGGATCGGTGGGCAGAGGCCACCGTGCGCTCCCCGTTGTCGCATTCTGCCGCAACTTCAGCTTAGCAATGTCTGCTCCTTCCGGTGGCAGGGGAGATCGTTGCGATGTGCACAAACGTTGCGGCCCTTGTAGGAATTCTCAATGCCGTTAGTCTGTTCCGTTATGCCAAAACGCTATCGAATTCAGTTTCCGCCGTCCGACTCCGAGAAACTAGCGCAAGACGAAATCTTCTTTACCCTCATCGAGGACGGTGAAGAGAAGCGTTTGCGATTTCACGATTACGACGAGATCTACAAGCGGCCGGGCTTGTATGAACAGCTATTTTACGAGCGGCTTCGCTGCAACTCGCCTGTAAAAGTAGCCGATCTTCTGCAACGTGCTCTCAATACCGTCCGCGAACCTGTTACCGAATTGCGCGTCATTGATTTGGGGGCTGGCAACGGAATGATGGGCGAAGTCCTCAAGCGTGAGGGCGTCGCTCGGCTGGTGGGTGTCGATATCATCCCGGAGGCCCGCGATGCGGCATACCGGGATCGATCCACCGTCTACGACGACTACTATATCGAGGACTTTACAAATCTGGCCGCCGACGTGCTTGACGAACTCCGCGAGTGGCGTTTTAACTGCATGACCTGCGTTGCAGCTCTCGGTTTTGGCGACATTCCCCCACGAGCCTTCTTCAATGCAATTAAGCTCGTTCGAACCGACGGTTGGCTGGCTTTCAATATCAAGGAAACGTTTCTCGATCACAACGAGAACACAGGCTTTTCGCGTCTCGTACGCGAATTGATCTTCTCGAAGTACCTTGAGGTTTATCACCTCGAACGCTACCGACACCGCCTTTCGATGGAAGGAACTCAGCTGTTCTACTACGCCCTGGTAGGACGCATGACGGCGTCGATCCCCGAAGATTTTCTCGAACAACATGGCATCGAGGATTAGGGCAATTCCGCCGACCAGATGCTTTCAGATCGAGGGTCGCACGACGCGCCAGAAAAAGATCGATGCGATCAGACCGACCAGCGCGGCCAGGGCGAGTACCGCGAAGACGTATTGATGCCCTAATCCACCCGGCCAGCGATCCAGCAAAAGTCCCATCAGCGGTCCCATGAAGATGTCCGGTGTGTACCCGACGACCGAGACAATGCCTACCGCGCTGCCGGTGTCCCCAAACGGCACGCGTCCTTCCTCCATCATCGCATAATACAGTCCTCGCAAAGCAAACACCGCCGCACTGGTGGCGATCAGTGTCGCAAAAAAGAACACGGGGACGCCAGGGCGAAACGCACCTGCGGCGATCACGCCGCTGCCGATTGCGAATACCAGCAGACTCAGCATCGTCATCCGGGCAACGCCAAAGCGATCGGCAAGCAGGCCCGCACTGATCGCCGCGAAAGGTCGAACCCACATCGAAAGTGTGCCGACCCTGGCCGCTTGAATTTCGTCGAAATTCAGGACGTCGTACGCGTACAGCGAAAAATCATCCAAACCCTTGTATCCAACGTAGGCGCAGACGACAACGATTGCCTGGAGCCACACCGTCGGCATTCGCAACACACGGCCGACTCCTTTCGGCTCGAACGTGTTCTGTATCTCATGGGACGCTTCGCTCCGCCGAGGCAGAGCAAACCACACGAAGACGGCAGCGGCAAACGTGATCCCCGAGAACAGTAAGATCACTTGCCGGAAGGCGTTTGCCCGCTGGTCAGGTGTTGCATTTTGAACGTCGTCGGGCATGAAGAAGGCGAATAGCGCCACTGAGCCGCTGCCAACGGCAGCAGCTACCAGTCCTCGTCCTCCGTCGAGAATCCCAAAGGCGCGACCGGGTAGCTTCGCCCCGCCCCACTCACGCGTTGCTCGAATGAGCGGTGCCCAGAACAATAGGATCGTCGTGACACCCCAGAAACCATACAGCACCTTCAATGCCGGAAGCGTTGGTATCGTTGCCATCACCAGACCACCAATCGAGGTGGCGAGCAACGCGAAAGCGATTAGTTTCCTGGCCGAAAATCGATCCGCGAGTGGCCCACCCGGAAAGTACGCCAGCATGGCCAACACGCCGTACACCGAAAAGGCGAGGCCCAGTTCAAGGTTGGTCAGATCGAACACATCCAACAGTGTCGGTCGGAAAACGCGGGGAAGTACAAACGGCAGAAAGAAGGCCGCTTCGCCGGCCACAATGAGCGCGAAGATTGTGATAAATCGACGAATAGACAATGAGTCCCGATCGAGGCTGTGAAGGCGCGGTCCAGCAAAGGACGATCTGCTTAGTTCTAGTTTCGCACATTTTCAGAGTTGGTGTTGGCACGAAAAAGGCGT
>CALDJX010000548.1 GCA_937899075.1 uncultured Planctomyces sp.
TCTCGTCGTCTTTGACTATGCCGGGCCGGGGGCCAGATTCGAATGGCGAGCGACGGTCGCGGCTGGCGAACTGAGATTCGGAAAGCTGCCAACTCTCTGACGAAACTTGCGTGTCACGCCGTTTGGATAAGTCGGGCAGCACTTCACAGAACAGGAATTGCCAGAAGCCACGGGAAACCGCAGATCTGTTGCAAGGACCCGAACACCAGAAACCGAAGTCCAAGTTGGCGCATTGTTTGCTCGAATCAAACAAACGCCGACATTCCCGCAAAAACGTCGCGAGCGTGCTCGAAAACACGGCAGTTTCGATAATGATGGTTCATTTCTTCACAGATCGATTGGCCCGTGTCGACCTGGTCTTTATCCTGCATCTGAAATCGCTCATATCGGTGTTCGACTCGACCAGGATGGCACCATACAGTCGCACTCTCCGATGCATGACCGATGAGTCCAGAAACCTGCCAGTACAGCCTTAATGGCTCCCGCATAAATGCAGTTTGACACGACGGACAAACTCACTCGCGAACTACTCAAGCTTCGCCTGGTGACTGAAGAGGAAATCGCCCAGTGTCAGGCGAGTCAGCCGATTACGTCTGAGCCTCAATCGTTGCTGAAGGCCCTGGAGCGGCAGCACCTGCTGACGTCGTATCAGGTTTCAAAGCTCTGTAGTGATGAAGACGAGCCACTGGTACTGGGCGATTGCAAGCTGATGTATCAGAACGCGTCGGGCAGCTTCGCGCGAGTTTTTCGCGGCAGCCGAATTCCCGGCGGCGAGATCGTCGGTCTGAAAGTTCTCCGCACGCGATACGTCGACGACCCGCAGTCCATTGCTCATTTCCATCGGGAAGCGGAACTGTGCATGAAGCTGAAGCACAAAAATATTGTGCCGATCTACAGCGTCGACTCCGAAGGCGACAACCACTTTTTCACGATGGAATTCGTGGAGGGCGGAAACCTTCGCGACTTCGCCAACATCCGGGGCAAGTTTCAACCAGCCGACCTGCTGCGATGTGCGACCGATATGGCAGAGGGTCTCGAGTACGCACTCAGCAAAGGCATGACGCACCGTGACTTCAAACTCTCGAACGTCCTGATGAGCAGCAAAGGTGTCGCCAAGCTCGTCGACTTCGGACTCGCCGGCGATGACGACTCCAGCGGCAACAACGATGTTCAGGCTGTCGAATACGCCACGCTGGAAAAACACACCGGCGCGCCACGTAACGATCCGCGCAGCGACCTGTTTTTTCTCGGAGCCGTTCTCTACGAGCTGGCAACCGGAACAAGCCCGTATCCGCCAACGAAGAGTTTCGAAGACAGAAAGATGTTTTCGAGGTACTCCGGCATCCGTCCGATTCGGCGGGCTGATCCGAATATCAATCCGCGAGTCGCCGACATCATCGACCGGCTCCTGAAGATCATCCCGCAGGAACGCTATCAGTCAGCAACCGAAGTGCTTGTCGATTTGCGAGCTGCTTTGAAGGAACTCGGTGGCGGCACGCCCGAAGCTGAAGGTCCCCAGACACCGCGACTGTCGACCGTGCTTTGCGTCGAGTACCGCGTCAAACAGCAGGACATGCTGCGAGACTATCTCTCGAAACATGGTTTTCGAGTCCTGATGCTCACCGCGTGGGATCGTGCTTTGACACGCATCAAGAATAACCCGCCTGACTGCCTTCTGCTGATGGGTGAAGCCGTTGGCGACAGTGACAACAAGGAAATCTACGACGAGGCTTTGCGCTGGTGCAACTTGAAGGGCACCGGAGTCGTCGTCGTTGCCGCGGCCTCGGAAAAGGGCGTGGAAGAACAATTGAATCTCAACGCTTCGTCGCGAGTGCTCGTGCAACCGACTACGCTCCGCGATGTCAGGACTTCGATTGACGATGTTCTGAAGTCAAAAATGAATCGGGAGTAAGTCATGGCTTTTGATCCGGCAGAACAGCGACGCATTATGGGCTCTTTCGCAACAGGCGTAACCGTCGTCACGACGAACAGCGAACCACCGACCGGCCTGACGGCCAACGCGGTCACGTCGCTCTCGCTCGATCCGCCACTGGTGCTCGTAGCGGTTGATAAGAAAGCCGGCTCGCATCAGGCGATCAAAGATGCAGGGTGCTTCGCGATGAACATCCTGACTTCAAAGCAGCAGGCTGTTTCCAACAAGTTTGCGACTCCCGGCCCGAAAGATTTCTCGGACCTCAATATTAAGACTGCAGAGACCGGCGCACCGATCATCGCCGACAGCCTCGGCTGGGTGGACTGCAAGCTGACCGAAATCCTGCCCGGCGGCGACCACGACATCTTCATCGGCGAAATCGTCGCCGGCGAACTGAATTCTGGCGACCCGCTGCTTTACTTTGCTGGCAAGTACCGCGACGTCGCGCCGCTCGACGAGTAGAACGTTACACGCCTCAGTTCTTTTCAGGATGGCACAGGTTGCTTGCAACCCGTGTCGCGCAGCGACGGAAACAAATGTGAAATGTAAGCTGGCGGTGATCACCTCTTGCGGCTGCGCCGCACAGGTTGCAAGCAACCTGTGCCACCCACAATCAAAGACCTGCGGATAGCGACGACGATGATGACGTCGTCACTTCAGCAGGTGCAGGTTCGTGATTGTGATGCCGCTGAGCATCGCGCCGATGATGCCGAGAAATCCCTGGTCTGTTCCGCAAAGGTACAGATTGTCGAGGTGCGTTCGGCCATCGCGAATCTTGTTGGGAGCACCGTAGACGGCTCCGTTTGCGTGTCCGGTAAACTTCGTAATTGTCCGCGGCGTGAAGACGTCGGTATCGACGACGTGCGACCGGAAGTCCGGCATGAATCGCAAAGCGGATTCAACGATCTTTCCGCACCACTCTTCCTTCCGAGGGTAATAGATTTCGTCGGGAACGTTGATCCAGCCTGAGGGACTCGCGAGAGCGGTGATGCGGATGCGGCCTTCGTCGAGCTGATCTTCGCCGTACTGAAAGTTGTTCGGCGAGCAGATGATCCCACTACTGACGTCGCAAGGTTCACTCGGAGGCTCGTAGCTGAAGACGTCTGAGTCGTTGTAAAAGACGATCGTCTGATCGTGTCCTAATTCCTGCGGCTGGCAATCGAGTGAGAAGATTGTCTCGGCGTACGAGATTTCTCCCGGCGGGTTCTGTTGCTCAAAGCCGGTCGGAACGTTGCCGCACATCCGCAATGTTTCGGCCGAGCCCGCTGACGACAGAACGTTTTTCGCTTCGATGATCTCGCCGGATTCCAGTTCGACTCCGGTCGTGATCCCCCCTTCGGTCAAGATTCGCTTGACTCCGCAACGCAGCTTCAGCTCGCCACCCTGCCGACGAAAATGGTTGACGAGATTCTTCAGGATCAACCGCACGCCTCGTAAAGGCCTGCCGAAACCCTGGTAGAACAACGCTTTGAACATGATGACAAACTGGCTGAAATCCATGTCGCCGACCGTCGCGCTGCCGTAAAACATCAGCGGACAGAACAACATGTCGATCAGCACCGGATCTGAAATTGTTTCGCCAAGCACTTGTCGAGCCGAAGCTGTTTCGCCGCTTAAGTGAAGTTCGTCATGCTCGTCGATCAGGTTGAGCAGCTTTTGAAAGTTGTCTTTCTGTGCGGGAAAAAGTTCGTTGACCTGCTGCCGGAAAAATTCGAAGTCGTTAGTGAACTTCAGCGTTCGACCGGGAAACGCGATGCTCGATTCGATCTGCGGACACAGTCCGAAGTCTTCCCACCGCAGACGCAGTTGACGCAGCAGCTTACTGAGCGGCCCGGTCTTCGTGCCGGGCTCTGCGTAGTTGGTTACCGCGTGCAGGCCGACGTCGTGGTCGCGTTTTCGCAACCGGTAGAAAGAATTGAGTCCACCGATCGTGTAATGCTTCTCGACGATGCAGACTTTTTTATCGAAATACGCCAGCCTGATTCCGGCAGCCAGTCCTGAAAGGCCCGCGCCGATAATGACAGTATCGTAGATCACTCGGGAATCCGTCGTTTTGCAAAAGGTGGCTGTTGAGGAGTTGTCGACTGCTGTGCTCGCTGAGCCGAGTTTGCGATCAACCGTTCTACTTCCGGTGTGACCTCATCGAGCACGTTCGCGAGTTGCTCAAGATTCGTCAGGATGATTTGTCGTCGCTTGACGATCAAGTTGCGACCGTACGCCAGTTCGCCCAGCAGCACCGTCACCGTTTCGCGAGTGCTGCCGATCATGCTGGCCATGTCCTGGTGCGAAAGTCGAATTCCCAGGTGGATGCCTTCCGGACACGGTTGCCCGTACTTTTCAGCAAGCTCCAGCAGCAGGTAAACCAGACGATCTCGGTTCGATCGAAACAGCAGCGCTTTCAAACGCCGCTCGATCCGCTGCCGTCGCATGCCCATCAGTCGAGTGACCTGCAGAACGATCTCGGGGCGATCGCTCATGAGCCGCTGCATCTCGTCGCCGGGTATGCGGACGATGGTCGACTTCTCCATCGCTTCGGCAAATTCTTCGCGTTGAGCCTGACCAAACAGCGACAGCTCGCCAAAAATTTCGCCCGGATCGATAAAGGCAAGAACGGTTTCTTTGCCTTCCGCCGTCACGTGGTACAGGCGAATTCGCCCGGAAGTCAGCAGGAAAACCGAATGCCCCGGATCGTTGGGCAGGTAGACAATGCCTTTGCGAGGAAAAACCTGCATGCGCGAGCGTGATTCAACTCTGGCAATCTCTTCGGCAGAAAGCTGCTCAAAGAGATTCGCTTGTTTGAGATACCAGAGTTTTTCGTCCATAGCCCCTGTCGATTCACGTCAGAGCAGTTAAGCCGCGATCTGAATTGCTCAACGCCTGAGCGGTTGTCTGTCAGGTTTCTGTTTCGATACGCCTCAGACGACTTCCTCGACAATCATTTGCGTCGCAAACGGCTGAGGATAGTTAAGACCCCAATTCTCAACAACCACCGGAGCGAACACCGGGACTACGGCAAACCAGCTTAAAACGTTGGGTTCGCCGCCGTTTGAGCACGGTTGAGTCCCGCCTCTGGAATCCTGCGGCGCTCCGATTCGAACTACTGACGACGGGACAGTAGGATTCCTTACAAAGTTTCCAGAAAACGTTGCAGTAAACTGTGAAACTCACCACGACGCATCCGTGGGGACGGAACGATCTTTCTGGCCGCAAGAATACGCAAAGGACGCAAAAGCAAATTCTGTCTTTGTGCCTTTTGCGCTCTTTTGCGGCCATCCGACTAATTGCGGCTGTGCCGCCTCAGGAAACACGAGACATGAAGATCGCAGCCGTTCAGATGGATGTCACGCTTGGCGAGGTCGATCGAAATCTTCAGGCCATCGAAGATCGATTCCGGGAAGCCGTCAGCCACGGAGCGAGGCTCGTCGTTTTTCCCGAGTGCGCGGTGTCGGGGTACTGCTTCGAGAGCCTCGAAGAAGCTCGACCATTTGCACAAGCGATCCCTGGGCCAGTGACCGAACGAGTCGCGACGCTTTGTGCCGAGCTGGATGCCTTTGCCGTTTTCGGAATGCTTGAGCAGGACGGCGATCGCATTTTCAATGCCGCAGTCCTGGCCGGGCCGAGCGGAGTCATCGGAAGTTACCGCAAGACTCATCTGCCCTTCCTGGGTGTCGATCAGCACGTTACTTACGGAGACCGGCCGTTCGAAGTTCACCAGGCGGGCGACGTCAACGTCGGCATGAATATCTGCTACGACTCGGCGTTCCCCGAAGCCTCGCGATGCCTGACGCTGCTGGGTGCGGATCTGATCGCACTTCCGACCAACTGGCCACCGGGTGCGGAATGCGTCGCCGGCCACGTTCTTAACACGCGAGCGATGGAAAACGCCGTTTACTTCGCGGCAGCCAATCGCGTCGGCGAAGAGCGAGGTTTTCGTTTCATCGGTCTTAGCAGAATCTGCGCCCCGAACGGTTCAACACTCGCCGCGTCAGAAGATGATTCGGAAACGATCCTGTACGCTGACATTGATCCCGAGATTTCTCGCAACAAACGGGTTCTCAGAGAAGTTGGCAGGCACGCGATTGACCGACTGGCCGATCGTCGACCGGATCTCTACGGGCCACTGACCGAGCAACATTCACTCGAACGCCCCGGCGGTCGCTGAGGTTTCCCGTTCGTAAGCAGAGGCCAGTTCAACCTTCTCGTCGAAGCGACTCAACAGCCTCGATGGACGGGCTTTCGATCGGCTGAGCCGGCATAGGACGGCGGTCAACTGGAGCGTTTAACTCAGTGTCCTTGTGGAAATCCGTCTCAACCGCCGAGGGCGCACTGCGGCCTGGGGAGGGGGCCGTCGAATTCGCCTGACTGGCCTGCTCCGCCACTTGCCTGGCACGTTCGGCGAGAAGTTTTTCTCGTTGCTTCGCAATCGTGTAGCGACGATCGAGAACCTTCTGGAAATCGAATCGAATGTTCGAAGGCTTGGCGTACTTGACCAGCTTCGAGCACATGATCTTCGCCGTCGAAAACCTGTCGTCGGGTTTCTTAGCCAGCATACGATTGACGATCGCCTCAACTTCTGCCGGCACTTCCGGGCGAAGATTTCGAATTCTTACCGGCGTGCGATTTTTCTGAGCGTCGATCTTCTCCGCACGCGACTTGCAATCAGGAAACATCACCTGACCCGTCAGCATGTAGTAGAGCGTTGCTCCGAGCGAATAAATGTCTGCTCGATGATCGATCGTAAAGCTGTCGCTGGCCTGCTCGGGAGCGATGTAGTCAGCCGTGCCGAGGCAGTCCTGGCCGAAGATCATCGCCAGTGAAAACTCATCGCTGTGATCGGAGTTCGAAACCTGCGACAGCCCGAAGTCCAGAACTCTGGCCGTTCCAGTCGTATCGACAAGGATGTTCGACGGTTTGATGTCTCGATGAATCAAACCTTTTCGGTGAGCGTGCTGCAGCCCGGCACCGGCGTAGTAAGCGATGTGGCAAGCCAGCTTCCACTTAATCGGTCCACCCAGCATGGCCACAAACTCATCAACCCCGATCCCCTGGACCTCGTCCATCACCATGTAGTGGATGTCTCCGAAGAGCCCCGGCGTGTGCCCCATCAACTGAGTTCGCACGACCGCTTCGTGATTCAGCATCAGTCCGGCGCGTGCTTCGAGCTGAAACCTCGTCAGCAAGCCGGGGTCCTGGTCGTTCTTTTCGGTCAGCATCTTGATGGCGACTTTCTCGTTCGTTTCGAGATTCGTCGCGCTGTAGACCCAGCCCATTCCGCCCGAACCAAGGATGTCGTCGATCCGAAAATGGTCGATGAAGAATCCTCGATGCTGACCTTCCAGCAACCGGCTGGCCTGCAATCGAGTGAGGACTCCCGCACGGACAAACGACTTGGCCGTCGGGATCGCACCGTCGTCACTGCACACGTCAAGCTTCTCAACGGCAGCGTCAACTTCCTCGGCAGTGAGGAGGCGACTCTTCCGGAGGCTCTCAATAAATTGTGATGCAGACTGAGCGACGGCCAAGGTCACTCCTCCGAATCCGGGTGTGCAGGGACGGCAGTTTCGCACACGGAAAATCACAGTTTCCGATCCGCAAGTCTAACACCGGATTGGCGTTTAAGTCACTCCTGACTTCAGGCTGGCCAATATTTACCGATGCGATGCCGCGACCCCGCGACGGCTCAGGTGAAACCCCTCCGCCCCAGCCGGTCTCAACCGACAGAGCCGGAACAATCGAGTACAGGCAATGTTGCATCGCTGCAACATTGTGTAACCAGAAGACCATCCTGAAGACAATGAAAATTCGGTCGAGCGGATTTGACTCAAGAGCAGAGTTCAGGAATCAGGAACCGCAGAATAGTTGACCGCAGGCAGCTCCGAACAATTCTATAGAGTTGGACATGCTGGCTCTCAATTTCGGCCAATCATTCACAAATTCGCTCGGCGAGAACGGGAAACGAGGAATAGTTGTTCTCTCAATCTTCCTGATTCAAATTCCATGCCGTCGAGAAATGGGCCATCCAATGAAGCAGTTTCAATCAGACGACTCGTTGTACCCGTTGAGTCCTTTCGGCAGTGGAGCAGCCGTGTTTTTCGGAGGGCTAATGACGCTCGTGGGCTATCTGGCTTCGAATGTATTCTGCATGTTCGATCTGTTTGAGACAGGTCCGAACGGTCAGCATATCCCGTCGCCTTTCCAGATGTGGTTCACGTCGCCCGAGGAAATGTGGTGCGTCTATGCTGGATGCTCGATCGTACTGATAACGGGAATGCTGATGGTTGCGAGTCAGCCGTGGAAGCCAGCTTGCGGCGTGGTCTACGTGTTTTATCCGGTCGTCGCGTTCACGTTTCTGGTCTTCACTCCGCTGCGTGCTATGCGCAGCTCACTACTCGCCGACGTCTATCGAACCCTCGGAGCAGCACTCGCAGCGGCCGGAGGCTTCGCTTTGTGGCAGGCTTACGAAGGTGCGGCAATGCCGATCCATCCCATGTTCGCCAGCATTTTCCTGCAGGTTGGTCTCGTCGCTGTGATTGCAGGTTCGCTGTCTCTGAGACGTGGACAGCGAGAAGACGACACCGAAGTAATGCTGGCCACAGCGGCCTGACTCGTTGACGAAGGTTTTTGCGGAACGACCGGTTATCATTCGCTGATGGTTTGCTGTCAGAATTTGAAGGATGCCGAGTCATGAGTTTTTCTCGTCGGGAGTTTATTCGGGTTGGGTCGCTGGCTATTGGCGGAGTGTCGCTGGGCGACTTCTTTCGGATTCGGTCGGCTCAGGCCGAGCAGAAGTGGTACGAGTCGAAAGAGAACACCGCGAAGAGCGTGATTCAGATCGTTTGCGGGGGAGGCATTGCCGCTCAGGAATCGTGGAATCCCAAGCCGGAAGCGCCGCTGGAATATCGCGGGCCGTTTGGAGTTTCGAAGACTCCGATTCCGGGCATGGTGCTCAGCGGGACGATGCCGGCGTGTGCGAAGATTGCCGACAAGATGAGTATCGTGCGGTCGGTCATCGGCAGCGTGCCGGACCACGGAATCGCTCAGTACCACATGCTGACCGGGCACAAAGTCAGCACGGCGATCAAGCATCCGAGCGTCGGTTCCGTCGTCAATCACGAGTTCGGCTCGCGTGGCGGTCTGCCTGCTTACATCGGAATTCCTCATGCTGAGTTGGGCGGAGCCGGCACAGGATACCTCAGTCCGAAGTACGGAGCGTTCTCCGTCGGCGGCGATCCGGCATCCGGAAACAATTTTCAAGTTCGAGATCTCCGACTGCCCAACGGCGTCGAGTCTCGGGACTTCAACACGCGACGCAGCCTGCGCGACATCGTCAATAACGAATTCGCCAGGCTCGAAGTCGACCCCGCTCCGCTGGAAACGATGGATTCGTTCTACCAGCAGGCTTACACAATGATCAGCTCGCCCGCCGTCCGCGACGCGTTTGATCTGAGCAAAGAACCCGACGAACTGAAACAGGCCTATGGCTTTGGCCGCTTCCTCGAAAACGGCCACTACGGACAACCGTACGGAGCCCAGGCCGGTATGCGGATGATGCTGGCTCGGCGGTTGGTCGAAGCCGGAGCGAGGTTCGTCACGCTGAACTTCGGAGCCTGGGACACTCACACGCAGATTCGCGAGGCCTACGAAAAGCAGATGCCGGCTCTCGACAACGCGATTGCCACGCTGATCACCGACCTCGATGACCGAGGCCTGCTGGACAGCACCCTCGTCTGGGTGGCCAGCGAGTTCGGCCGCACACCAAAGATCAATCCATCCGCCGGTCGCGATCACTGGTCAAGAGTCTTCTCAATCCCCCTCGCCGGCGGCGGCTTGAAGCGAGGCATGTTCTACGGCGATTCCGACGCGACTTCGTCAGAGCCTTCTAAGAACCCCGTGCCGCTCGCCAATCTGCACGCCACGCTGTACGACCTGATTGGCATCAACTCGGACAAAGAACTGATGGCCCCCGGCGACCGCCCGATCGAAATCGTCAACGAAGGCAAGGTCATCAAAGACCTGATCGCCTGACCGAGGTAACTGTTGCGAATTGAGTTGTAGGGTGCGTCTCGACGCACCATCGTACGTGGTGCCGTTCAGTTTGGTGCGTCAAGACGCACCCTACGGATTTCTTTGAACGTGGAATTCTTAATTTTGAAAGACCGATAACTGATGAAAACGCTTTCAAAAATCCTCTTTGTTCTGACACCGTGCCTGACCGCTTTGTCAGCCGTTGCAACTTCCGCAGCCGACCGGCCAAACATCGTTCTGATCATGGCCGACGATATGGGTTATGAGTGCCTCTCGGCCAACGGCAGCCTTGATCACAAGACGCCAAACATCGACGCACTTGCTGCTGCCGGACTGCGGTTCGAGCATTGCTACTCGCAGCCGATCTGCACTCCGTCGCGCGTCAAGCTGATGACCGGTCAAACGAACAAACGCAACTACGTTAAGTTCGGCATGCTGGATCGCAAGCAGACGACGTTCGCTCACATTCTGAAAGACGCCGGTTACAGAACGTGCATCGCCGGGAAGTGGCAGCTTGGCAAAGAACTCGACGCGCCTCAGCACTTCGGCTTTGATCAGTCGTTCCTGTGGCAACACACTCGCAGCGGACGATCGAAAGAAAACGGCAAGAACTACGATCGGCGATACGTCAATCCTCTGATTGAATCGAACGGCGAAAAACGGGACTACGTGGATGGCGAATACGGTCCGGACGTTTGCACCGAATTCCTCTGCGACTTCATCGACGAGAACAGCGAGAAGCCGTTCCTTGTCTATTATCCAATGATCCTCACGCACTGCCCGTTCGATCCGACGCCGGATTCCACCGACTGGGATCCAAAGCGGCTCGGCTCGACGACTTACAAAGGCGATCGCAACGATCCTCAACGACTTTTTGGAGACATGGTTTCTTATGTCGACAAGACGATTGGAAAGCTCGACGCGCAACTGAAACAGGCCGGCGTTCGCGACAACACACTGCTGATGTTTGTCGGCGACAACGGAACCGACACACCGATCGTCACCAACACCACGTTCGGGAAAGTCGTCGGTGCGAAAGGTCAGATGATCGATGCCGGCAACCACGTCCCGTGCTTTATGAGCTGGCCGGGCGTCATCAAGAAAGGCCGAGTCGTCCAGGACATCATCGACTTCAGCGACTTCCTGCCAACGATCTGCGAAGCCACCGGCGCGAAGATTCCAGCCGGCCTGACAATTGATGGCCAGAGTTTCCTTTCGCAGCTCAAGGGCGAAGCCGGCTCACCTCGCGATTCCATTTACATGTGGTACTCGCGAAACGGTGCCGTGAAAGCGGCGCAGGCCTTCGCACGGAATCAGCAATACAAACTTTACGAGTCCGGAAAGTTTTACGACGTTCCCAATGACCGAGACGAAAAGAAACCACTGGCCGAGTCATCGCTCAGCGATGAGCATCGCCGCGTCAAAGCAGTACTGCAGGCACGGTTGGACCGCTTCGCCAGCATTAAACCGGTTAATGCGAAGTGAGTTTAAGTGGGCGTTTTCTTGCAGGTCTGACGCAAAGTCGCAAAGCCGCTAAGAAACGCAAAGACTTGAAAAGTTCAGCTGCTGCCTTTAACCGCATCAGACTTCCTGGACAAAAACAGAGTTCCGAAGTCTCTTTGCGAAACTCTGCGTCTTAGCGACTTTGCGTCAGATGGTTGATCACTATGAAGTCTGGTCTTTGTTCGATGATCCTGATGCTGCTGGCTTTTCGGTCGGTGGTCCACGCGCAGGCTCCCAACTACGAAGAGCACGTCAAGCCGTTGTTTCGTGATCATTGCCTGAAGTGTCACAACTCAGACGAAAGTAACGCGGACCTCGACCTGTCGTCGTTTGCTGCTGTCATGAAAGGTGGATCATCAGGAGCTGTCGTCAACGCCGGCCGACCGGAAAGCAGCCAGCTTTATCGAGCGATCTCGCATCTCGAAAATGCCGAGGCGATGCCTCCGGAAAGTCCGAAACTTCCGGAAGCAAAGATCGCGATCGTCGGGGATTGGATCCGCGGCGGCCTGATCGCGGGCAAGGGAGGGGCGTCGCTGCTGCGATCTGTCGGCGTCATGCTGACGCCGGTCAAGCCCGGCTCGCCGGCACCGCTGCCCGAAAACTTGCTCAATGTCGCTCTCGCAAAAGTGATTCGTCCGCCAATCCCGCAAGCCATCGCGGCCAGTCCCGGAGCGCCACTGTTCGCGGTTTCCGGCCAGGAACAGATTCTGCTTTACGGCTCGATGAACCCTCGCCCTGAAGCTTCTCGGCGTATGTTCGCTTTCCTGGGAGCGTTGCCGTTCCCTGAAGGAACGATTCACGATCTGAAGTTCAGTCGGAACGGTTCGTTGATCCTGGCGGCCGGCGGTCGAGGCGCACATTCAGGCCGAGTCGTTCTTTTCGATGTCAAAACCGGAAAGCGAGTCGCCGAGATTGGTGACGAAGTCGAATCGGTCCTCGCCGCAGACATTTCCGCTAACCACGACTTTGTGGCACTTGGTGGACCCGACAAGCTCGTGAAAGTTTTCAGAACGAGCACTGGAGAGATCATTCACAAAATCGACAAGCACACGGACTGGGTGACGGCGATGTCGTTTAGCCCGGACGGTTCGTTACTGGCAACCGGCGATCGCAGCGGTGGAGTCCACGTTTGGGAGACAGAGAAAGGAGCCATCGTCTTCACGCTGGACGAGCACAAAGTCCGCATTACCGATCTCGCCTGGCGAGCCGACAGCAAGTTGCTGGCCAGTGTTGCCGAAGACGGAAACTTAATTCTCTGGGATATGAAAGACGGATTCCCCTCGCGGAACATCGTCGCTCACGCCAGCAAAGAATCTCCTCGATACTCACGGCGAACGGGCGTGACTGCCGTCAACTTCGCGCCGGACGGACGCCTGATGACCGTCGGCCGCGACGGGTTTTCAAGAGTCTGGTCAGTCGATGGCGAGAAGCTGAGCGAGTCACGAATCGAAGGCGGGATCCCAACAGCCGCCGCGGTTTTGAGCAGCGGAGCGGCAGCGGTCGTCGGAAGTTTCGATGGATCATTGAGCCTTTGGGACCTCACCGCGAATGCGAGAACACAGACACTCGTCAACGGCCAGGATGATCCTGAATGATGAGACTTTCCGATGAACGTCCGGAAGCGCCACAATCGCTTCCTCAAAATAACAGGTTTTCAATGCTCGGTCTGACGCAAAGACGCGAAGACGCAGAGGTCCGCGAAGGACTTTTGAGTCATTGCCGGGCCTCGGGCATGTCTGGATTCCGAACCGACATTGTTGACTTTGCGTTGCTTTGCGTCTTCGCGTCTTTGCGTCAGGCAACATCCCCGCGTCGGGTATTGAACGGCCGCGACATCTTCTTTCAGATCGGACTCTGCGTCGTTGCTCTCGTGGCTTTCTCGCCTTCCGCATTTGCGGCGGACGAACACCTGGTCGAGTTCATCAATCCTCAGTGCGGGCAACTTGGGACAACCGTCGAAGTGATGGTCGAAGGAGCGTTCCTGCAGCATCCTGAAGAAGTGCTGTTTTATCAGCCGGGGATTCGCTGCACGAAATTCGAAATGATGAACACCGTGCTGGGCATCGACGACGGACAACGTCGCGCCGCAGAAGCCGGACACGCGGCGAAACTGACGTTTGAAATTTCAAAGGATGCTCCGCCGGGTGAGTACCAGCTTCGAATTCGAACTCGCGACGGCCTTTCAGAACTCGTCACATTCTGGGTGACGTCGCTTCCGATCGTGATGGAAGAACACGCCTGGATCGACACCGACGGTGCGCGGAACGACTCTGCTGAATTCGCTCAGCAGTTGCCGCGAAACTGCATCGTCGTTGGTTACATTCCTGGTCGGTTGCCGCAGGATCATGACTGGTACGCCGTTGATTGCCGCCAAGGCGAACGGCTGTCTGTCGAGGTTGTGGCCGCAAGACTCGGGACGCTTCACTACGGCGGCATGAACGACCCGGCCATTCGCATTTTCGATGACGCCGGCAAGGAACTTGGCCGCAACGATGACAACGCCCTCCATACTCAGGATCCGGTCCTGACCGTGATGATTCCCAAAGACGGTCGCTACTTCATCGATATGCACCAGCAGATGGACTACGAAGCCGGCCGGCTTCGCCACTACCTGATGCATGTCGGAACGTTCGCTCGACCGCTGGTGACCTTTCCGCTGGGTGGTCAGGCCGGACGAACGATTCCGCTTTCGCTGCTCGGAGACGCGGCCGGCGAAACTCGCCTGGACATTGCGTTGCCGGCGGAACCAGGCTTGTTCGAAGAGTCATTCCTGAATGTTCGACATCCGGAAGCGGGGCTGGCTCCGTGGCCTAACGAAATTCACGTCGCACGGTTTCCCGATCACTTCGAGAAGCCTGGCCATCATTCACCAGAAACGGCTCAGCCGCTTTCCGGGGCATTGCCCGTTGCCATCAACGGTCGCATTGAATCGGAAGGCGAGGTTGACTGGTTCCGTTTTTCGGCAAAGAAGGGCGAGCGGTATCGTGTTGTCGGCTACGGGAAAACGCTCGATTCAGAACTCGATCCGCGGATTTGGATTCGCCCCGCTCCGGGCAATTCGAGCAACCGTGCCTACGACGAAGACGACAGCCAGTGGGAAGCTCACGATCTCGTCGGGCACCACTACCGGCATCAGACAAAAATTCGACTCGATCCCGTTTTCATGTTTGAACCAGATGTCGATGGCGAATGGCTGGTCGGTATCGGCGACACGCGTCGCGAATCTGGGCCTCAACACATTTATCGAATCGAATTTCAACCGCACGTCGACAGCGCGTTCGTCCATTTCGCAGCGTACCCGTCGACGCCGACGATCGTGCGGGATCGGATCACCCTGTTTTCCGGCCATAGTTACTCGCGGCCTGTCAGTGTTCAGCCAGGCTTTGGCTCGAAGTACGAGAAACCTCTGCAACTCCGCGCGAAGAATCTGCCAGACGGAGTCACGCTGGAAAGTGGCCCGTTCAAGCAAAGTGACGGCCTCATCCCGGTCCTGTTTCGAGCCGACAAAGTTGCCAGCATCGGAGCATCCCTGATTGACCTGGTCGTAGAACCGGTCGATCCAGACGATCGTCGCGACTTCAGAGGCGGCTTTATTCAAAACAACCAGGCGACCAATCGACGAGGTGACTACGCGATGTATTTTGATCGAACTCGTCAGATGGCTCTCGCCGTTGTCGACGGCGCAACGTTCAACATCGAAGTCGAACCGCCGAGTATTCCACTGGTCAGAAACGGCGAACTTTCGTTGAAAGTTAAAGTACAGCGTCACGACAATTTCGAAGGCGCGGTCTACTGCGAAATGGACTGGCTTCCGGCCGGCGTCAACAAGCAGCCTCCGTTGATCATTCCGGCTGGCGAAACAGAAGGGTTTTACAAACTGAGTGCGGCCGGCAGTGCGGCGCCGGGCGAGTTCCCGATTTCCATCACAGGGCGGGAAAACGAAGGCGGCAATGTTCGAACCGCCGCAGGCTTTCACTTTGTCTGTTCCTCATCTGTTCCGTTGACCGTCGGCGAGCCGTACGTCACCGTCAACCTCGTTCGAAGCGCCATCGAACGAGGCACAACCGGCGAGATCGTCGGCGAGATCCTGCACCACAAACCGTTCAGCGGTGAAGCGTCGTTGCAGCTTGGTCGTCTGCCGTTCGGAGTCCAGCAGGTTGAACCATTTCCCTCGATAAAAACTGGAGAAACAACCGTTACTTTTCGAGTAAAAGTCACGAGCGATTGTCTCGTCGGACAGTACAAAGACATTTATTGCGGAGTGACCATCAACGATCATGGCCAGGAAATTCGGCAACAAACCGGCAACGGCACGCTGCGAGTCGACGTGGAAAGGGGCGTTTCGAAATGAGCAACTCAATCTCGGACACGACACCAGAAGCTGCGGATGTTCAACGTGCCGTCTGGCAACGAATGACTGCCGCACAACGCGATGAAATGGCTGCACAGCTCAGCGAGAACGTTCGGACGATTGCTGCGGAAGGGGTTTGTCGTCGCCACCCGAACTACAGCGATGACCAGGTCCGGCTGGCTGTTATCAAATTGCAGCTTGGTGAGACGCTGTTTGCAGAAGCGTTTCCTGATTGCGAGATCGTTCCATGATGAGTCAGCAACAGTTTCTGTCTCACATCACGATGCTTCTGACGCGGTCGCAGATTCCGTTCATGATCGCCGGTTCGATGGGTAGCTCACACTACGGTGAGCCGCGATCGACGAATGATATCGATATCGTCGTGGAACCATCCGAAAAGGCGATTCGAGACTTTGCATCCAACCTTGGACAATCAATCTACATGAGTCTTCCTGCGGCGCTGGATGCAGTCAAAAATCGATCCATGTTCAACGTGATTGATACCACAAGTGGATGGAAGGCCGATCTGATCGTGCGGAAAGATCGCGAGTTCAGCATCGAAGAATTCAACCGTCGGGCTGAGGTGGAACTGCTTGGCGTGGCCGTATATCTCGCCACACCCGAAGACATCGTGCTCAGTAAACTGGAGTGGGCTAAGCGAAGCGAATCCGAACGACAGATTCGAGATGCGGCGAGTGTGCTGCGGACAGTCGGGGACGGTATCGACGTTGCGTATCTGCGAAAATGGGCGAAAGAACTGAATGTCGAAAGCCTTCTGAACGACATTCTCCCTGAGTGAAGAAAGTTTGCGGACAATGTACCAATTACATCTGGCAGTACTTCTTGCGGCTTTGTCTTTGATGAATCTGCAGAACGTCGCAACCGCTCAGTCGCAAATCAGTTTTAAGAACGACGTGATGCCTTTGTTCTTGCGAGGTGGATGCAACAGCGGTAGCTGTCACGGAGCGGCTCGTGGAAAAGACGGGTTCAAACTGTCGCTGTTCGGCTACGACCCGGACGGGGATTATTACCGACTTCTGGAAGAGTATGTCGGACGGCGAGTGAACCTCGCGGCTCCTGAAAAGAGTCTCATCCTGGAAAAGGTCTCGGGAGCCGTGCCACATACCGGCGGGAAGATTTTTCCGTCGAACAGCAAGTATTACGAAACTCTGCGGAGCTGGATTGCGGCGGGGTCGCCGCTGGACTCGAACGACGCTCCGGAGCCAGTGCGACTGGAACTCGAACCTGAAAAAGTTGTCTTCAGTAGACCGGGCGAGACAAGACAGGCTCAGGTCATCGCTCATTACTCAGACGGGACGAAGCGAGACGTTTCAGACTTGTCACTCTACATGACGAACAACGAAGCCGTCGCGACGATCGACAAGCAGGCCACGATCGTCGGGCATAAGGGAGGCGGAACTCACGTCTTCGCCCGGTTCAACAAATTCACGGTTGGCACCGAAGTCGTTGTGCTGCCTGAAGGCAATTTCGACTGGCCGGACACTCCCGAGCACAATTTCGTAGACCCACTGGTCTTCGCGAAGTTGAAGGAACTGCGAATTGTTCCGTCAGACATTTCGACAGACGAGCAATTTCTGCGACGAGTCACCATCGACCTGACCGGCAAACTGCCCACGCCGGACGAGTATGCCCGATTCATGAATGCGAACGGCGATACAAAACGTGAGCAACTGGTCGACCAACTGCTGCAACGCGAAGAGTTCGGCGAGTTGTGGGCGGCTCAATGGGGCGAGTGGTTGCGAATTAAGACCGACACGAATCCGGAATCCGGAACGGCCATGAAGGCTGGCTGGAATTATTGTCACTGGCTGCGTGAAGAACTGATCAAGAACACGCCGTGGAACCTCATTGCGCGGCAGTTGCTGATGGGCAATGGATCAAACTTCCGTAACGCTCCGTCGAATTACTACACGATGTTGCCTCAGGGAAAACTTGATCCGCAGAAAATTGGCGAAGATACCGCTCAGATTTTTCTCGGACTGAGAACGCAATGCGCTCAATGTCACAATCACCCGTTCGACCGCTGGACGATCGACGACTATTACAGCTTCACGTCGTTCTTTACCGGCGTGCGCCGCAAGCACGGATCGGAAGCTCGCGAGTATTACACCTTCGTCGATGTCGATGCGGAACCGGCAAAGCATCTCGTCGACGGCCGACCGATGGCTCATCGATTTCTGGGCGGCGACATTGCGGACGTAAAGGACAAAGACCCACGCAAGGTGCTGGCAGACTGGATGACGACTGCGGATAACCAGCTCTTTCGCCGCAACCTGGCCAATCGAATCTGGGGACACTTTTTCGGACGAGGCATCGTGCATCCCATCGACGACGTCCGCATCTCGAACCCGGCGAGCAACGAGTTGCTGCTCGAAGAACTTGGCCGGCGGCTGGGTGAAGACTACGGCTACGACGCGAAGAAACTTGTACGAGACATCTGCCTCTCTCGTACCTATCAGACTTCGCCCGACACCAACGAAAGCAACGTCGGCGATGAGTCACGCTTTTCGCACGCCTATCTGAGGCGACTTCGATCCGACGTCCTGTTTGACTGCCTCAGCCAGGCCCTTGAGTACAACCATCCGTTTCGCCGCTCGACTGCCGAACGCGCAGTGGTCATGTTCGAAGGCGGCCGTTACGACAATTTCAACAGCTATTTCTTTTCGACGTTTGGTCAGGCGAAACGCGAAAGCGTCTGCACCTGCGAAACGCAAACCGACGCCAGCCTGTCGCAAGCTCTGCACCTGATCAACGGCGGAACGGTCGACAGCACCTTCCAGCGCAACCCGATTCTGATACCTCGCTTAATGAAGCAACACGAC